>NZ_CP011388.1:2135000-2435000 GCF_001644605.1 Paenibacillus swuensis
CTTGAGAATAGTCGGATTATTGCTGTAGAACCGCACCTTCACGTTCTTTCCCAAAGCATAAAATTGATTGGAGTATTCTGTGGCGAGATTCTTCAATTGCTTATATAGATCAAAAAAATCTGTAGTCTTCGGAAACTCTATAGATAAATAATCCATCAGCTGCTGATCAAAGAGGGTGCTGTCTGTAAATTTAATATAAGTTTCCAGTTCATTGGTCAGATTGGCTGTTGCCTGCTTAAAAGTGATTCGATTCTCATAGCGATGCTGTTCGACAACGATGCTCATCGTCCGTTGAACAAATAAGTATCCGATCACAGCTACCGGAATCATGACGACAATACAATAGGAAAGCAGTAACTTATGCCGCATTTTTAGATTCATCGTAGAGAATATTCGTCTGCTCATCGTTGAATCACCTGTGGAAAAGCGCCGTCTGCTGCCGAGTGAACGCGGCTCATCCGGTATGCTGTAGGCGTCATTCCGAATCTGGCCCTGAAGGCTTTACCGAAATAGCTGGCATTCTCGAACCCGCTGGTTACAGCCACTTCGCTGACCTGACGCTCTTCTTCTACTAACGCGCGTGCGGCTTGAGCCAGCTTCAGCTGTTGTACATACGACATGGGGGCAATGCCGAATCGCTTTTTGAACATCTGACACATATAAACTTTGGATAGATGGGCTACCTCGGCCATGCTGTCCAGACACAGTCGGGGATCCGTGTAATGAATGTCAATATATTGTTTAAGCAGATCCACGGAATCTTGACCTGACTCATGAGAAGGGAAATGCTCATTGTGCCCCGCCGGTTGGCTTTGTCTCAGCAACAGCAGGATCCATTCATATAAGCTGCAAGAAAGCGCATAAGGATCCTTTTTTTCGCCCAGGGATAGTTCAGCAAGCATTTCCTTCATTCTGAGAATAGGTTCGGAATCCAGCGGCAAGGTTACAATATGCCCCCATTCGCGTATGAATCGGATCCAATACCGATAGGCATCGGCACCGGACGCCTGAAGCCACAGGAAAGACCAATGGTCCGAGGTATCCAAATCCACGTAGTATTTCACGCGCTCCGGAAAGATCAGCATCATCGCTTCCCCCGGATTAATCGTTCGAACGACTCCATCCTTTTCAAGTTTCCCTTGGCCTGACAATGTATATTGAAAAACTACACTTCGGTCCTTCCTAAGCAGGCCATCCCACTGGTAAGTCCCGCACCGCTCTTCGGCGTATCCCATATATTCCAGCTGCATCCACCCCGCGGGCCATGAAGGATTGCGCAGATTATAGCTGACAGGTTCCATCATAATGTACTATCCTCCCCATAAGAACTTACTATTGTCGCTCTTGTTGCCCTTGGGCTATGCTGATTTTACACACTTTCAAGGAAGAGGCGAGGCTATTGACACCGATCCAGTTCGGCAATGATCACGTAACGATTATTTTGTCAGATCATCATGAAGGTTTATGGGCTTACCGTGTTGCAGCTGAAGACATTACCATTCCTGTATACGCGCCGCGGATTCAACTGAACGGCACCGATATCCAATGTGATGTTAAACAGTTTCAACTAAATAATAACGAACCCCTGCTTCTCCCCAATGGATCCGTCGAATATCAGGTTACCGGCCCGGTTACAGTGCAGCCCTCCCTGTTCCTCACCATTACTTTCCGCATCGCTCCGACAAGTCCTGTAATCCGCTTCAAATACACCTTTAGCAGCACAGGGTTACTGCACATGACGAAGACGAACGGCTCCGATGAACTCGATTATTTCTCCTACAATTTGAAACATTTTCAACCTACGGAAATTCGGCTCTCGGACTATAACGAGCTTGTGCACAGCTACACTTTAAGCGAACATCGGGTTCAGCCAAGTTGGTTCAAGTATGAGCGGATGTTAATGGGACCGCTGCTGGCTGCGGAGGATGGCAGCCATACCGTCTTGTCAGGTTACGAGCACGGTTCCCAGTACCCGGATATGTATACGGGATTTCAACTTCATTCGGATTATACCGTGACTGTAAGCGCGAAGAAGGGCAATTATCCGAACTTGCATGCACTTCATCCGGAGGAATCCTATACTTCCATATGGTTTCAGTTCGCGGTCGTGCGGGGTTCCCTTAAAGAGATGGAACACTGTTACCGAACGTTCATCCTGGAGGATATCAGTCTGTGCAATGCATCCCGCAAGCCGTATATTTATTACAATACATGGGCTTATCAAGAACGTAACCGGCATTGGAACCGATCCAAGTATCTGGATTCCATGCATCTGGAACGGGTTCTGAATGAAATTGACACGGCTGCCGGGTTAGGGGTTGAAGTCTATGTCATTGATACAGGATGGTATGAAAAGACCGGTGACTGGAACGTTGATTTGACCCGGTTTCCGGACGGTCTGCAAACCGTCAAGGCCCGATTGGACCAATACGGGATGCAGCTCGGACTGTGGTTTGATCCCAAGGTCGCGGCCGTCTCCAGCCAAATTCTGAAGGATCATAAGCATTGCGCTGTTTCCAAAAATGGAATCGAACCACCTCCTTTCGCGGTATGGGAAACCGAACTCAGCCAGCGGATGTGTCTTGTCAGCGAATATGGGGACGCCTTCGCCGACCATCTGATTCGGTTACATCAAGAATTAGGCGTAACCTACTTCAAGTGGGATGCGGTAGGTCAGTACGAATGTGACGCAGCCGGTCACGGACACGGTTCATTGACTGATTCCTATGAAGAGCGGGAACAATCCTTCGCTTTCCGGTTGGCGACAAGGCTGGGTGAATTGGCCGAGAGAATTGCCCTCGCTTGTCCGGGAGCCATTATTGATCTTGATGTTACGGAAAGTTATCGCTCCTTCGGACTTTCCTTTCTCACGGCAGGCAAGTATTTCCTGGTGAATAACGGACCCTATTTCCCTAATTATAATGTTCCCGCCGATGAGAAGGACCCTTATTATAATTACAATCTTTTCTTTTATCCGGGTCCAGCAAGAGGATGGATCTGCAGAACACCGCTTACTTATGACAAATGGATACCTTCCGTACTGTTGCTGACCCATTATCTTCCTGATGATCCTGTAACCAACCAAACCGTTAATATAGCTTCGCTCATCTTGGGACAGAACGGACTCTGGGGCGATCTGCTTGGCATTTCTCAAGAAGGCGTATCGTATATCGCCTCCTTGCTGGGCATGTATAAGCAAATCCGGGAGGATATGACCGCTGCCCCGTTGCTTCAAACCGGACAGCCCGGAACCAACCCGGAAGTCTATGAGAAGGTAAATCCCGTAAGCGGACGCGGCGCCGTGGTTCTGTTCGCTAACTCATTCGGACAGCCTTTTCATAAGGCTCGTAACGTTCAACATACTTACATCACCCGGAACATCGTTCACGAAGCGGTATGGTGTACACCCGGAGTGCTTGTGTCCATTCAGGAAGACGGATATGCCGTCATTCAAGCCGAGTTTAATGAGCCCGGCGCAGCCATCATATTCTTTGGCGTTCATTAGCTGTGAAGCAGCGTCTGTTCCCGGTAAACAGAAAACAGAGTCCGCGCGGAGCGCGGACCTGTCTGTAAGCGGCATTCTACAAGGTCGAATTGTGTGCAAATACATCTTTGATGGACCACCAGTTTCCGGCATTCCCCGTTTGGAGAATCCGGACATATCGGGCTTGTTGTAATGCGAAAGTAGCCGTAACATATTGACCGTTACCCGTACCTGTTGCTATCGCACTTCCCCAATTGGCACCGTCGCCCGAAACCATGATCTGATAACCTCGGGGATAATCTCCGGACGCGTTGGCTCCGGTGTCCAGAACCAATTTGTTCATCGAAACCGTTTGTTTCATATCCACGACAAACCACATACCGTTCGACATGGATGCCCCGCTCTGCCAGATATTATCCGGTTTACCGTCAACCGCCTGCCAGGCGTCGCTGTTTCGGTGGGAAGCCGTGGCCGTCCATCCTGTACGATCCGCCAGCTGAAACGAGTCGGGCATATAGACATTTAATTCACTGACCGTCCACCACCACCCTGTACTGCCGGTTTGTATCACCTTAATATACCTTGCTTTCTGCGCCGCGAATGTGATGGACGTCATAGCCCCGTTGCCTGTGCCGGAAGCTACCTTCGTCCCCCATTGCGTACCGTTGACGGATACATACACTTCATAACCTCGCGGGTAATCGTTGTTGGAACTGCCTGTATCCAATACCAGTTGATTAAATCTCTTCTCTGATTTCATGTCGATCACCAAGCTGTGCCCGTTGGACTGGGAAGCACCGGACTGCCATGCCGTGCCGGCATTACCGTCTATGGCATTCCCCGCAGGATGGTAAGCTTCGGTAGGCGTCCCTGTAACTGTCCAGCCGGAACGATTCAGCGCGCTTGTTGCCGAGGAAGGTGCTGCGATTTTCCAGACACCATAACACACCGTACCAACCCAGGCTTCCCTCGTGAGAGGATGCACCCGAATTACATAAGCTTCATGACCGCCGTCTTTACCAAACTGCGTGTTGTTTAGCCTTTTGCTGCGGGTAAGTGTGGTCCAGGTTTCACCGCCGTCTGTGGAACGGACAACCGAAGTATCCGTTTGATAGGTGTTGGCGGCACCTGCCACATAAACAATGCTCGGATCCACAGGATCGACCGCAACCGACCGCATATGCCGGTTACCGAATTGATCCGCGGGCATATTCTCCTTTAATTCATCCAGTAAACCGGTATTCAGATCATACTTATACAAAGTACTCCACTCATTCACAATGTACAATTGGTTTCGGATGTGATCGTACGCCAAGTCCCGGATGTTAACATTGTTAAATGTATACAATGTTTGCCAAGTTGCTCCTTTATCGGTGGACCGCACAATGCCTGTTCCGTTCGTCCCGTACAATTCTTTGTTCCCGACAGGGCTATGCGTCAGAACACCAACACAATTCACCATGGGTGTCCAAGAGATACCACCGTCGGTGCTTCTGTGGTTCCAGGCGAAGAGAATGTTGGCATCTGTCGGATCCCCGTAAGATGTATCGAGTCCGCTTAGTTGAATTCCCGTGTTAACCACAGTAGTTCCGCCGTTTCTGGTGATCTTGAGATACTTGGGACCGCCGTAGTTATTTACATCAGGAACACCTCCGTAATAGATTTGTGCGGAAGCCGCATAACCGCCGTACACCCAGCCGCCCCAATATTCGCCCAGAAGACCCGATCTGGCCCAAGTCGCACCCCCGTCATTCGTAAGCATGCCGTCGTAATCCTGCGAACCAATATACAACAGATTCGGATTGAAGACGTTAAAGGCGAATTTTCCGCCGGTCATAATGCCTGTGTTGCCGTTGTTAGCCCAGGCCCAGTTAGCCCCGGAGTTGGTAGTCCGCATGATGAAATCACCGCCGAATGACCATGCTTTGGCTGAATCAGTCGGATGCAGCGCGAGCACAACAGGACGGTTGTTATTCGGAATCCAACTGTTCGCTGCATCATCTGTGCCGACACTCCAATTAGCTCCCCCGTCTGTTGTGTAATACCTTTTCCAGTTATAGCTTCCCTGATCAGACCCGGTAATGAGCTTATTCGGGTCGGCTGAACTCGCTTTCAGATTGAACGGACTTGGCGGGAACGATGCCGAATTTACCTTCGTAAATTGTTCGCCGCTGTTGGTTGATTTGTAGAGGCCATCGGATTTGGTCAAATAAACTACATTTTCACTGCCGGTTTTATGGACAACATCCATCCCAGTAATCGCGCCACTCAACTTGATCGTGAACGTTAATCCTCCGTCGTTACTCTTATAGAATCCGTTTCCGTTGGCCGCATATACAGTTCCAGCCGAAGGATGAACACGGATGATTCCGCCGGCATAAGCCGCTGTACTCGCAAGCTCCTGCCAGTTCTGTCCTCCATCCGTTGATTTGTATATCGCAGGATGAATTTCGGGTGTCCCCCATTGAGGCGCATCGTTCTCAATCCTTGACCAGTACGCCGTCTTCGTATAGCCCAGATTAGCGTCGTAGCTGGCAGGGTCGTAGTCCAACTGATCACGGATATCACGGAAGCCGCTGATTTTGGCCCCTTTTACAAGGCTCCAGCTTTGCGCTTTGTCTGTTGATAAATACACGCCGTTCCAGTCCATCGGACCCGATCCCGCTCCGACGGCGAGCACCCGGTTCGCATTCGCGGGGTCAAAGGCGAAGGAAGAAGCCCCAACCGAATGTAATCCGATATTGGCCGGCTCCCATTGCCCGCCTCCGTTCGTACTTCGATAAACGCCGCCCACATCCGTACCGTACATCATAAAGTTGGGATCCGCTTTGGAAATCCCGATGGCTAACGGCCATTGTCCTCCTTCCCCGCCGGTATTGCCTGAGTTCAGTATCGCTTGGGAGACCATGGGCACCGCTTGCCAACTTTCGGCTGAAGCGCTTACAGGAAACAGAAACAGAAGCACTAAGGACATCAACCACTTGATCTTCCTCAACCTGACATCTTCCTCTCCACAATCAACTTTTTGTCAATCTGGATCACCTGACGTACAACCAACGTTATAAGTTCAATCCCCCTCTCATCCCAATCTGCCCTCTAGTACACGAGGGTTACTTTTATTGTATCTGCTGTATACCTCCAGTTCAGGTGCCTAACTGTACTTCGAGGACCGTAAATTACACCTGTTTACGCACGCATCGTCTTCATAAAATAACATCTATCGAGGCCTGTCAGGATGGGCGACTGCGTATCATGTTGTTTGGTCAACTGCCACGTTATTACATGCATTTCAGCGCCGATGCTGGGTTATCCCGAAGAATCAGGTGGAAATAATTCAGTTCCGATGCTGGTTATCCCTATGAATATGGTGAAAATTATATTATTCTTCGATCACACCACTGAGCCTTCGGCCGCAATCCAGTTTTTTCGATCACACCACGGAGCCTTCGGGATAACCCGGCATTCCAGTCCAAAATAAATATCACGACAACTCTAAAGAAGTGTAACTCTAGTTAAATGTTAATAAACCGAAAAGCTCCATACTAAAGTAACTTCACTTTAATACGGAGCCGACAGTTCTAGTATTCGATCACGATCATCTGATGACATTCCATACTCGGCACGGTGTAACTCACATAATTACCGCTTACCTTGTACGGAAGCTTAATCATCTGCGGGGCAAGATAGACCTCCTTTACGTCAACGGAGCCTACTTTAACGGCCGCTTTCACATTATAGATCGGGACGATATCCTCAATAATCTCCACACCGTTTCCACGCTTTACAGGAGAGGCATAAAGTAAATGCTGTACATAACGTTGATGCTCTTCCTGATGCTGCAACGTGGTCACGCCTTGCGCGGGCAAGTTCGTTGTCACTGTAATCTCATCCGATAACATCCGTTTCAATGCATATAACACAATTTCCTTCAATACGAGACTGCCCTTTGTAGCGTAATCCTCAAACACATTCCAGGCCAGATAAATGCCGTTGCTGCTTTCAACCATCCCCGGACCTGCGCTGTTAAGCGTGCTTGGGCTATGCTGATGCGAACAGAAGGTGAATATATCCCGGTTAAAATACGAATTCTCAACATCTCCCAGCACCGTTCCGCTTTCAGTTCGTTCCACATTCTGCCCTTTTCCATACATAACGAAGGAGGATTTCCCCAAACTTTCCAGTTCAAAATAGGGCTTGAAGTAGCTCGGTCTATATTGATTTTCGCCCAGCCGTTTGACGCCAAGATCCAAAGCGAGTTCTTGTCCGTCCGTCCGAAGACCCGATGCGCCGGAAGCCAGAATTTTGCCGCCTGCCGATAGGTAAGGGGTTAACTTTGCTTCCAGAACCGGCGTGATTTGGATTCCGTCAGGTAGGATGAGCACCTTATAGTTACTAAAATCGGCTTCCAGATCAAGCACATCAAATAAAATGTTTCCTTCCAGCAGGATTCGTACAGCTCCTGAATCGGATTCACTTGTATACTCGGCCTGCGTTTCAGGAGTATGTATGCCGGCCGCTTCAACGGATAACAAGCCCACATCCGCGACATTCTTTACGTTCTCGCACCATGGTTCCTTCTCCGCCACCTCGCTGTAAGCCTTCCCAATGAGTGTATAGGTTGCCTCATCCATTAATCCTAGGGGATGAAGCTGATCGCCTATCGAGCATCGGGCACCATTGGCTAAGCTTAAAGAAGTCTCATAGCGCAGGGCATTCGGATGCTTGTAACCTCCGAATTCACCCCAGAAGGTATGAAATTTCCCCGTCATCCCCAGGAAGTCCATGCCGAGCCGTTGAGCGTAACGAGCCGACAACGGAAAGTGGTCATACCCCCACCCCCCGGTTGGTAAGGATTCCAGCTCGAGATGCGTATTTAAATGTGCAAGGTCGCGTCTGCCTCTGCGAATGTGTCCTCCGTTATGAAATAGCTCGCTAACCGGCAGGTACTTAAACAGGCGGACGGACCGCTCGACGAAACCGTGCCCGCACGGCGGCCGATCACCGTTCGAGATCTGCTGACCTCCACGTTCGGGCTAGGTTTGGATCACGCAGCGATTGGCACCCCGATTATGACCGCGATCTTGGAGCAGGGGATCTTCCCGGGTTTGGCGGAGGTGCCCGAACAGGACGAATGGATGCGCCGCCTAGGCACACTCCCATTGACCCACCAGCCCGGAGAGCGCTGGCAGTATCACATCAGTAACGACCTGCTATGTGTGCTCGTCTCCAGGGTCACCGGTCAGACGTATGAGTCCTTCCTGCGTGAACGCATCCTGGATCCACTAGGGATGAAGGACACCGGCTTATATGTGCCTGAGAGTAAGATCGATCGGCTGCCACCTAGCTACTACCCCGACCCTCAAACCGGGCAGTTCCATCTATGGGATGAGGCAGCAGGGGGACGCTATAGTAAGCTTCCGGCGTTACAGTCAAGTGATCTGGTTTCGACCGTCGACGATTATCAAGTGTATTTCCAAATGCTGCTGAGCCAAGGAATGCATGGAAGTGAGCGAATTCTTTCTCGGCCTGCCGTCCAGCTGATGACTACCAACCGACTCATGCCCGAGCAACAGGCAGCCCGAACCGCCATGGCCACCAACAACGTCCATGTGTCATTCGGCCAAGGACAGCAAGGAGGTTGGGGCATGGGAATGGCAGTACGTACCTACCGCGGAGACTATGCGCCTATAGGCCAGTTCGGTTGGGATGGAGGAACAGGCACTACGGCGTATGCCGACCCGGAACATAATCTCTTTGGAGTCCTGCTCACTCAGGTTGGGATGTCCACGCCGGCTTCGGCAAGGGTAATCCAAGATTTCTGGACTACAATTTATCAGGTCATAGAGGACTAATTATAGAGCAGCACAACGGAAACCGGGGGAGAATCCCTCGGTTTTTTTTACTGTGTGCGCAGCTCCTTTCAGTAAGAGCGATAGGAAAATGGTTAGATACCTGGAGAACATCATCGCCTAGGAGGTGATACAAAACCCCCTCAAAAAAAATCTAATAATTTTGTTTTTAGGTGTTGACATTAAAAGAATGATCAGATATAGTTGTTACATACCAACCGAATGTATGAAAGGAGAAAGCAAATGGCCAGGAATAAATATCCTGAAGAAACAGTCAACCAGATTCTAACCGTATCTCTTAACCTGTTCATCCAGAAGGGATACGAGCAAACCTCCATTCAGGATATCATCAACGAGTTAGGCGGGCTGACCAAAGGGGCAGTTTACCATCACTTCAAGTCGAAAGAGGAAATCTTACAGGCCGTCACTGAGCATTTGTTCAAAGGTGTTGACGAGATGCTGTCCGGTGTTCGGGACGACAATGGGCTGACCGGTTTGGAAAAGCTGCGCAAGATTTCCCAGGTCTCACTCGACAATCCCGCCCATGACGAAATGGCATCGGCGGCGCCGAACCTCTTACGCAATCCGAAGCTATTGGCGGCACAGATCGAGAACATCATTGAAAAAGCCGTACCCCTGTATATCCAGCCCATCATCGAGCAGGGGATGCGAGACGGTTCGATCCGAACCGACTATCCAAGGGAGCTTAGCGAAGCGTTGATGATTCTCACCAACATCTGGCTAAACCCGATGGTTATCCCTGCTTCGCCCGAGGCGGTGCTGCGAAAGTTAAGATTTTTCAACGAAATATTGAAAGGTCTGGGGCTTGAGCTGTTCGAAGAGCAAATGTTTCAACGATACGAGAAACTGCTACGTATGTCAGCTAGTAAAGTCAGCATAGAAAACTAAACTGCCGAGAGGCAGCTTATTTTTAAAACTATTCATACCATCGGTTGGTATGAATAGTAGATCCAAGTTCAAAGAGCATGTCAAAAAAACTTATTATGAGGAGAAGTGAATATGATGAATAAGAAAATGAACACCCGCTCAATGGAGCAGCAAGTTGTGACTAACTTTAGCGGCAGTAACCTGGTAAATAGCGACCTTGGGGGCGTTAAGGCTCATAAAGGACAGTTTAATCACAGCGCGCTGCATAGCTCCGACTTTTCTGGCGCGGATTTGACGGGAAGTTCGTTTAAGAGCAGCGATGTACGCAATGCCAACTTTGACGGCGCGAATCTGACGGACTGCAGCTTCTTAGCACTGGACCTTTCGAAAGCAAGCTTTAATAAGTCGATACTTGTAAGAACCAATTTCAACAGCTCCCAGCTTGACGGAGCTACATTCACGGGAGTTAGACTGAAAGACGTCACGTTAACGACGACCGATCTGAAAACAACGAAATTCAAAGACTGTTTATTTGATGGGGTTGACTTCAAGTACGCCGATCTGAGCGGGCAGCGTTTCGACGGACAGACGTTTATCGGGGTGAAGTTTGACCGAGCAGCATTAAGCAACACTTCGTTCAAGGGCGCCACATTAAGCAATGTTTCTTTCCACCCAGGGTTTACTTTGACTAAAAAGTACTATCGCTTAATCAAAACGATCTGCTTTGACGGGGCGACGATGGATAAGCTGACCTATGCTGCGCTCAAAGGCATGGAAGCCAATTTGTCAAAAGTTACAGTTAACTAATATAAGGGAGGTATTCAAATGAAAACCGTGCAAACCAAGTCCATTCAAGTAAAAGGCTTGCAAAAAACCTACAAGCAGCTTCATGTCCTGAAGGGCGTAGATTTTGAAGTGGAAAAGGGCAGTATTTTCGCCCTGCTCGGCTCTAACGGGGCTGGCAAGACAACGATTGTCAAAATCCTCACTACGCTGCTCAAATCGGACAGCGGAACCGCGATCGTTAACGGCTTTGATGTTGCATCAAAGCCGGACCATGTGCGGCAGTCGATCAGTTTGACCGGGCAATTCGCCGCGGTTGACGAGATTCTGACCGGACGGGAAAATCTGATCATGCTTGCCAAGCTGCGTCATCTCCAACATCCACGTCAGGTTGCGGACGATATGCTTCAACGCTTCGGCTTGACGGATGCCGCGGACCGAAAGGCATCTACTTATTCGGGCGGAATGCGCCGCAGGCTCGACATCGCGCTGAGCCTTGTGGGAAATCCGCAGATCGTGTTCCTTGACGAGCCGACAACCGGGCTTGACCCTGAGGCTCGAATCGAGGTTTGGAAGATCGTTAAGGAGCTTGCTGATGGCGGTACGACGATCTTTCTTACCACGCAGTATCTGGAGGAGGCCGAGCAACTTGCCGACCGAATTGCCATTTTGCATGAGGGTAGAATTATTGCTAACGGCACGCTTTCGGAATTGAAAAAACGGTTCCCGCCAGCCAAGGCAGAGTACGTTGAGAAACAAGCGACATTAGAGGAAATCTTCCTCGCCATCATTGACAATAAGGAGGCAATGTAAATGGATACGGTAAAGAAACATTTTGTCAGCGATATGGGTGTTATGCTCGGACGTTCTATGCGCCATATTTTCCGTAGCATGGACACCATCGTCACGGTCTGCGTCACTCCGATCGCCATGATGCTGCTATTCGTGTATGTGTTCGGCGGCGCCATTCAAACCGGCACGGATAACTACGTGAACTATTTATTGCCCGGCATCCTGTTGATTGCGATTGCCAGCAGTGTTGCTTATACGGCTTACCGCCTGTTTCTGGATAAGCAACGGGGCATCATTGAGCGGTTCCATACGATGCCGATTACGCGTTCCGCCGTGCTGTGGGGGCATGTGCTGACCTCGGTGGTATCCAATGTCCTATCTCTTGTCATTATCGTTCTCGTAGCACTATTGATGGGCTTCCGCTCATCGGCGGGTGTACTGCCTTGGCTTGCCGTTGCCGGCATTCTCGTGCTGTTCACTCTGGCCTTGACTTGGGTCGCGGCGATTGCCGGACTGTCCGCGAGCTCGGTAGAAGGTGCAAGCGCGTTTTCCTATCCGCTGATCTTCCTGCCGTTTATCAGCTCGGCCTTTGTGCCGACGGATTCGATGCCGAAGGTCGTTCGCGCTTTTGCCGATAACCAGCCGGTAACTTCGATCGTGGAAGCCATTCGCGCACTGCTGTCGAATCAGCCGGTGGGCAATGATATATGGATCGCACTTGCGTGGTGCATCGGGATTATGATTGTGGCCTATGTCTTTGCCATGCGGGCGTATAATAAGCGGGTGTGAGGGGCGACAGCTTCAGAATTTAAGCAACCACAAGAGAGCTGCCTCGGCAGCTCTCTTGTCTTTTTCGGGAGGTCTCGGACTAGGTTACGCCGGCTATGGACAATCAGGAAGGGATTGAGCTCAAAGCATACCCCCATTGGTCCCTCTATCACTACCGATATTGCGCCATTAGTTTGTCCAGCATTTCTCTCATAACATGGATCAGCTCGTCTGGCGCATTTACCTTTGCATCCATACCCAATCCAATAAAATATTGGCCGAAAAATGGAAGGCTGCTCGCGTGGATTGGATCGTCCATCCATCCTGTGCCGTCTTCTCGGACATGGATTTGCATTTTGTGCGCAGGCCACAGTACGGACTCGCATCTCTGCACCCCTGTTGCAGTAAGCTCAACGTAAAGTTCCATAACCGGACCTTCCTCCTCCATGTAAGATTCCCAGTTTCCTGTATGCACTTGCGTCAAATCGACCGCTTTCAGTTCGGACAGCTCAACAGACCTAACCCGGTCACAGCGAAACAAGCGAATATCTCGGCGGTAGAAGCAATAGGCCGGACAATACCAGAACCCGTTACTTGCATAAATTCCAATCGGCTGAATATCTCTTGATTGCTTATTTTGTTTCGATTCGTATTCCACCCGCACCACGTTCTGATCGATCGCTGCATCCAGCAACAAGCTCAAATAAGGCGTGCTTGTATGTCTCATCGGCGTTACCAGATCAAATCGTTTACGCATTTGGTCGATACGGTTCCGAATATCTTCCGGCATATAAGAGTAAAATTTCCGCAACACTGAATATGTTTCCGCCTCAAACGGGAGGTCCTCGTAGTGCCTCAATGCATGGCTGGCAAAAAAAACAGCAAGCGCTTCGCCTTCCGTAAATGCAACTGGGGGCAGCATTCTCTCGTTAATCATCTTATATCCCCCATGCTGACCGACCTCCGAATAAAAAGGAACCCCCAGCGCGCTCAATTCCTGCATATCCCGTATAATTGTCCGTGTGGAAACTCCGAATTCACTGGCAAGCTCTTTGGCGTTGAAAGATTTTTTTTTGTTGACGGCCATCATAATTTCAATCAGTCTTTTGGACTTTGCCATCATAAACTCCCTTTCATGTATTAAGACAAATATTGTCACTATTGTACGATATGATGCTAATGAAGTCCAAAAAATAACAATTGGATCATTCAATTGAAAAGGAGATTGATGAAATGACAATGCGCTCAACATCGTTCATTATCCTGGATGGGCAAGCTGCGGAAGCTATTGAGTTTTACAGGGAAGCGTTGAACTCAGAACTACTGTACAAAACTACGTACGGGGAAGGTAAGGATGCCGACCATTTGCCTGAAGAATGGAGAACCCGTATTTCCCATGCCGTGTTGCAAACCGGTGAGAATGATATGATGGTAGTTGACCTCTTTCCGGGGCAACCTTATGTTATCGGAAATCAGGTGAATATTTGCATTACAGCGACGCAACAAAGTGAGATTGAAGCAATGTACAATAAATTTAGGGAAAAAGGGCAAGTGTTGTTCCCGTTGCAGGAAACTGAATTCAGTCCTTGCTTCGGAATCGTGAAGGACCATTATAACATTACGTTCCAATTCTATATGAATGATACAACAAGCAGTTGGAGCTGAGTATAAAAGGCCACACGGGATGGAAACCCTGGTTCTTTTATGAACCATATTAAAGGAGGGCGTCCCTCAGCCATTTTTCATGGCTTTTGGGACACCCTCTTTTTGTTCCCGCCAGCACGGGCTCTTATTTCCTAACCACAGGCACCCAAAATTCACCGTAGAATGTGCCGTCGCCGTTATCTTTGCGATAAGTCGCATTGGGACCGCCGATATAAGCATAGTCGGTGATTACGGCTAAGACTTCGCCGAAAGCACGGTAGGTTAGTTGATCAAACAGAGCTTCCTTGTCGCCACTTCCTGAGACCACGATATAGTCGCTATCGGGAAACTCGATGAATCTCGTTGCGTCAGCCACGGATTTCCCAGCTTCTACAGCGAAATAATTCCACGGTTTACCTTGATAAACCTCATTGACTGACCATTCGCGATCATCCTTTGCGGCCTCTTTGAGCTTATCAAAACGCCCGTCAGCTTTGAGTTTGCTCCAAAACTCGGCTTTTTCCTTTAGCATAGCCGGCATGTCTTGAAAATTTGACTGGATTGAGAACCCATAAGCTGTCAATGTGAATGATTTTTTGTGCTGAAGCGTGTAATCTGCCATGGGTATGCTCCTTTTATCTCAGAGATTAGACTTCAACTTTTTTGGCACGAAGCCACATTTCGCCATAGAAGGTACCGTTGTCCGCTGCTTTGACGAATGTTGAGTTACCAGGTCCAACGTATTTATAGTCCTTGATTTCTTGCAACAAGCCGCCAAAAACTTTGCCCGTGATCTCGTCCGCAAGACGGTCCTTGTCAGTGCCTGTGCCTGACACGATGAGGTAGTCGCCAGCAAGGAAATTCAGGACAACCGCGTCTTCCACGTCGAACTCCCCCAATACGCCGAATCCCCGCCAAGCCTTGCCGTCTATGACGTAGTTGATTTGATATTCTTGCCCGTCAGCGAGCGAGAGTAGTTCAGCAAGCTTGCCGTTTTCCGTGATTTCCGCTTTTTTCTCTGCAGTTTTTGCCGCATTACCTACCCAGTCGTTATAATCATCAAGTGTAACACCGAAAGCCGTCATTTTGTAATTTTCCGAGATTGTTTTGATGGAGTAGTTAGACATATGATTCTCTCCTTTAGTGGATTTATTTCTTACAAGACTGATTCTATTTCCTAAATGTATCAAAAAATGATACTCTTTTTTTCTGCATTTTAGATATAATAATGTCATGAAGAAAACAGAGCGAGTGAACCTGATTATGCGCTACATTAATAATCGTGCGCAGTTTACAATTGCCGAGATTCAGAAGGAGTTCAAGATTTCCCGTGCGACGGCAATCCGCGACATTAACGAGATTCAGGCGATGGGCTTTCCGCTAACGACTGAGCTTGGACGCGGCGGCGGTTACCATGTCCTGCAAAATCAGTATCTGCCCGCCACCCGCTTTACGCCGGATGAGCTCAAAGCCATATTTATCAGCTTTATGGCCTCGAAAAATTCGCAGCTGCCTTATCTGCAGAACCGCCGTTCCATCACTGAAAAACTCATCGGGATCGCGTCGCAAACCCAGCAAGACGAGCTGATTGAGCTGAATAATATCTTGCTTTTTGAGAACACAAATCCGGGTAACCCGCATGTATTGGAACTCGATGATGCGGCGCCTGCGGAGCTGAATAAGCTGATTTCGCTTGCT
Source organism: Paenibacillus swuensis (assembly GCF_001644605.1). Lineage (NCBI taxonomy): Bacteria > Bacillati > Bacillota > Bacilli > Caryophanales > Paenibacillaceae > Paenibacillus > Paenibacillus swuensis. Next base: position 2,150,907 of record NZ_CP011388.1, read on the forward strand.
GTACGGGACAAGCATTTGCGCATGACATATGAGCTGAATATTGGCTGGCCGCAACTGTTGGATGTTTATCTGCTGCATATTTTTAACTCGAACGCTCAGTGGTTGGTCGAGGTATATGATTTGGATACGGATGAGTTTCGCTATTTGCCGGTTGAAATGCTCCGTGATTCGGCCATTTCTGAGCGGGAGATGAAATGGTCGGAACAAGAAATATTAAGTAAAAAACGAGATCGAGCCCGTGAATCTAATCTTGTTGTCAAGCTTGATACAATAGGGATTCAACGTTTTAAGCGTATGCATCCGCCGGGGATTATTTTGTACCTTACAGGGATGTTTCAGTCGAGCGGGATGTTCAATGTTCAGCTGGATGTGACGGATGTTGAGGAGCTTTCATATTATGCGGATTGGCTTTTGTTTCTGGGGAAAGGGGTCGAGTTTGAACGGATACCCGATGAGCTTCTCGTCCTATTTAAGGAGCGTTCTAGCATTATAGAAACAATGGTAAAGGACCGTAAAGACTGAGTATTGACATGAAACAACGACAGCGTAGGAGAAGAAAATAAAGTCCTAAACTGTCGTTTACTTGTCAGGATTACATCTCTTTAAAGTACTTGTAACGGTAATAAGAGTTATATCCAAGGATAATCATATAGGCAAAAACCAATAGCAATACCACGATAATGTCTATCCCCATCAAGGAAATGGATAAAATTAAGGCACCAAGGACGAACACCATCATGTCATATGCTTTTGCTTTGGCTCGATTGGCAATGGCCTGGTTACGCTCATCTTTCTCGTCAATCTCTAGCTGCTTCGCCGCGGCGGGAGCTCTCTTCTTAGCGCTTCGGATGAGTATTTCTCCAGTACCGTGACCGAACATACCACAGCCAAGCCCAACACAGAGATAAGGCAACGCTCGAAGTATACCTTGCGGATCATCAACTGTTTTGATGAAATACACACCAACGGCTAGTAGTCCTACGCCTACAACGGTGATAAAGAAAGCCGAAACCGTTTTGTTCATACCTGATCCTCCTCCTCATAAATAAAGATCTCTTCAATATTCATATTAAAAAAACGTGCGATCTTAAACGCTAGTAGGATCGACGGATTATAACGTCCGTTTTCCAACGAACCGATCGTTTGTCTTGACACTTCAAGAGCCGCTGCTAATTCTTCTTGCTTCATTCCGCGTTGCTTGCGGATTTCTTCTAAACGGTTGTTCAAGGCGTTTACCCTCCTACTCATGGAAAGCTAACTTCCCATGACGAAAGCATATCGTGCAATATAAACAATGTCAAGCACACTTTCCATATTGGAGTATATAAGTAGGGCAGAATTGGGTGATACTGAGAGCAGTTGTAGTTGGTTGTAAACCGTGTTACTCTAACAACGGTAAACGTCACAAATTCGGTTATAAAGAAAGGCAATACGATGATAAACGTTGAACAATTATCTTTCTCATTTCCAAATAAAGAACTATATAATAACATTTCATTTACGTTAGAAGAGGGACAACATTGTGCTTTTATAGGAACAAGCGGCAGTGGGAAAAGTACTTTGATCGATATACTGATGGATCCGGAAAGATATATGTTCGAGGGCAAGTTAGAGATTGATCCGACTTGGAAACTCGGCCATGTGAGCCAATTTTCTCAACTAGACAAGACGAAGGAAACCACTGTTTTTGAATATATAGCAGAAGAATTTATGAAGCTGCAGCATGAAATCACATCGATCTTTACGGAAATGGAAACATCTTCGGATATGGATGCGTTATTAGAAAAGTATCAACTAGCGTTGGACGCATTAGAGTCGATCGGTGGGGATGATTTTGAAAGCAGCATTCATAAGAAACTATATCTGGCAGACCTCACGAGGCTTAAAGATCATAGGGTAACCGACCTAAGCGGCGGAGAATTCAAGCTTATTCAAGTGATCAAGGAAATGCTTCGTCGTCCAGACTTCATGATTATGGATGAACCGGATGTATTTTTGGATTTTGAAAACCTCAATGCGCTTAAGAATCTTATCAATTCTCACAAAGGAACGATGCTGGTCGTTACGCATAACCGATATCTATTGAATCATTGTTTCAACAAAATTTTACACCTGGAAAACACGGAGATCCAGGAGTTTGATGGGCGATATATAGATTATAATTTCTCCTTACTTCAGACCAAGGTCGAGTTACAAGAACTCACAGTCGCTGAGGAAGAAGAAGTGAAGAGAAACGAGAAAATTATCGATAATCTAAGAGTGATTGCAACTTATAATTCAGAAGCCTCTAGAGGCAGAGCTTTAAAGGCCAGAGTGAGGTTTCAGGCGAGATTGGAAGCGCGTAGACTTAAGGCGCCATTCGTTGATATTAAGCAGCCGACGATCCGTTTCGATGTTGATAAGGAAATTAAAAAAAGCACGGTTATAAAGGTCCGTGATTATAGTGTTGCCTTTGATGAGCTGCTTTTGCAAAATGTTAATTTCCAGATCAGATCTAAGGATAAAGTAGCTATAATTGGTCCAAATGGCACTGGGAAAACGACGCTGCTTCGAGATATCTTCAACAATAGCCGCGATTCCATTGAAATACATGCTGATGTTAAAGTGGCTTATTTATCTCAGATCCAAGGCGAGATGCTTAACGATTCTAATACCATATTAGAAGAATTCATCGATGCTGGTTTTAACACTTATGATGAGGTTAGATCGTATATTTCAAACTATGGCTTTGAAGGGGAAACTGTTGATCAGAAGATTGGCTCTTTGTCCGGCGGGGAGAAAAATATGCTCCAGTTGGCTAAAGTTGCTGCCAGTAAAGCAAATGTATTGCTTCTGGATGAACCGACAAGCCATTTGGACACCTATACGCAACTAGCACTAGAGAAAGCCATTATAGACTACAAAGGCGCGATTCTCATGATTTCGCATGATTTCTATTCTGTTGTAAATGGTATGGACTATGTGCTGATCATTGACGATAAGACGATTACCAAAATGAGCATGGAAGAATTCAGAGAGATGATTTATGCTCGTCATTTTGATAAAGACTATTTGGCCATGGAGCAAAACAAAAAAGCATTGGAAATGAAAATAGAGTTGGCATTAAAAGATACGAATTTCGAGCTTGCCAAAGGTTTGGTTGATGAGCTGGAAGCGGTAATCAAACTACTCTAGAAGTAAAGTTCCAAAAACGAGTATCTATCAGGTATCAGGGCGCTCTTTTTTGCTGATCGAATGAATGAAGTTGCCTAGGGGTATCATAACACCGTTCTTTACATACCACGCATCATTATTTCATTACAATTAGAGGTGAAAGAATGCAAAGGTTGTTTAAGGTAGACGGGTGGAAAATTATCGAAACGGAGCTTCACAAGGAAGACTTTCGACTAGCCGAAAGCATGATGTGTCTCGGCAACGGTCACATGGGGATGCGTGGCAATTTTGAGGAATTGTACTCCGGCGATTTCCATCGGGGATCGTACGTGGCGGGAATCTGGTTTCCGGACAAAACGCGCGTCGGTTGGTGGAAGAACGGATATCCTCATTATTTTGGCAAGGTGATTAACTCAACTAACTATATTGGCATACGGGTGCTCATTGACGGCGAGGAAATGGATCTGAATCATGCGACGGTTCACAATTATTATCGCGAACTCGATATGCAGCATGGTGTATTGACACGTAAATTTACCCTCATTCAGGACGGCAAGGAAACCGAAGTAACGGCCGTTCGCTTTCTGTCTGTGGCAGAGAAAGAGCTGGCCGTCATCCGTTATTCTGTAACGGCGATCAATTACAGCGGCCAAGTTACATTCATTCCTTACTTGGACGGAGATATCCGTAACGAGGACTCCAACTATGATGAGGACTTCTGGGTGGCGATAGACGTGGATGCCTCAGCCTATGAAGCAAGCCTGACCATGAAGACGAAGAGCAATCCATTCGGTACGCCTGAATTCCAGGTTGCACACGTGATGAAAGTTGTCGTGGAAGGTGCAGAAGCGAGGGTGGCCTTCGCGAAACAAGAAGAGTATGTAGAGAATACAATTCAAATCTCATTGGAGCAAGGCCGTCAAGTCACGCTCAACAAGTACGTAGCCGTCACGACGGACCGTGATTATGAGGCCAACGAGCTAACTATTAAAGGCAAGGCTGTGTTGGCAAGAGCGGAAGCTAAAGGTTATGCAAAGCTTCTTAATGAACATAAGGAAGTCTGGTTGAAGCGCTGGGAGATTGCGGACGTCGAGATTCAAGGCGATGAAGAGGCACAGCAAGGCATCCGCTTCAACCTGTTCCAGCTCTTCTGCACTTATTATGGGGAAGATGCGAGGCTGAACATTGGGCCCAAAGGGTTAACAGGCGAGAAGTACGGCGGAGCTACTTATTGGGACACGGAAGCGTATGCAATTCCGCTATACCTGTCTACAGCCCAGCCTGAGGTTGCCCGCAATCTTCTCATATACCGTCACGAACAGCTTGAGGGCGCGTACCACAATGCCAGTCAGCAAGGGTTGAAAGGCGCACTCTATCCGATGGTTACCTTCAACGGCGTGGAATGCCATAATGAATGGGAAATCACATTCGAAGAAATTCATCGGAACGGCGCAATTGCCTATGCAATCTATAATTACGTGAATTACACAGGAGACCAAGATTATCTCCATGAGTACGGTATCGACGTCTTGACGGGCATTTCTCGTTTCTGGGCAGACCGGGTGCATTATCATGCGGGCACAAAGAAGTATATGATGCACGGCGTTACGGGCCCTAACGAATATGAGAACAACGTGAACAACAACTGGTACACCAACACGATTGCTGCCTGGACACTCAGGTATACGCTACAGGTTGTTGACCAGCTCAAGAGTCTAGGGCACGATAAACCTCTCCAGGACCTGCAAATTACGGCGGATGAAACCGCCAAGTGGCAGGATATTGTCGATAACATGTACTATCCATACAGTGAAGAGCTCCAAGTATTCGTTCAGCACGACACGTTCCTCGACAAGGATCTTAGGACGGCTGATACGCTGGCACCGGAAGAACGTCCGCTCAATCAGAAGTGGTCTTGGGATCGTATCTTGCGCAGCTGCTTCATCAAGCAAGCGGATGTACTTCAAGGGATTTACTTCCTGAATGATGAGTATACGATGGAGGAGAAACGCCGTAATTTCGAATTCTACGAGCCCATGACCGTTCATGAATCGTCGCTATCACCGTGCATTCACTCCATTTTGGCGTCGGAGCTCGGCATGGAAGTGAAAGCTTATGAGATGTACAACCGTACAGCGCGTCTGGACTTGGACAACTACAACAATGATACGGAAGACGGCTTGCACATTACTTCAATGACGGGATCATGGTTAGCTATCGTCCAGGGTTTTGCCGGAATGAGGACAGCGAACGAATCGCTTTCCTTCGCGCCTTTCATTCCCCAGCAATGGGAACAGTACACGTTCAAGATCGTATACCGCGGACATTATGTGAAGGTCTTGGTGGACAAGAAACAGGTCACGATATCTCAAGAAGGGCCGGAGCTGTCCATTGGCGTGTACAATACCCGGTACAGCCTTCCCCCTAACGGCGAAGTAACGGTAGAGATCAGACAGACCGAGAGGATAGCTGAATGAGTAAACCATTGAAAGCTTTCATATTTGACTTGGACGGCGTCATCACAGAGTCGGCGGAATATCATTATCTAGCCTGGAAGGCGCTGGCTGAGGAACTGGACATATCCTTCACCCGAGAATTCAACGAAGAGCTGAAAGGCATCTCGAGAATGGATTCTCTGGACAAAATACTAACGCGCGGCGGTAGAATGAACGATTTCACGCAGGAAGAGAAAGACTCGCTAGCCACCAAGAAGAATGAGCATTATCGCACATTCATTAAGAAGATCACTCCCGATGATGTGTTGCCGGGCATTGAGCCACTGCTTGCAGAGATTCGCTCGCGCGGTTTGAAGATCGGGTTGGCCTCGGTAAGCAAGAATGCTGCGGACGTTATGAATTCCCTTAGACTGACCGAGGAATTCGACGTCATCGTAGACGCAGCAACCATCAGCAAAAGCAAGCCCGATCCGGAGATCTTCCTGACGGCGGCACGGTTGCTGAACGTTGCTCCGTCCGAATGTATCGGCGTGGAAGATGCCGCAGCAGGCGTGACTTCAATTAAGGGAGCGGGTATGTTCGCGGTCGGTGTAGGCTCGGCAGAGACGCTAGCCGAAGCGGATCTGATATACGCGAATACTTCTCTGCTCTCGTACGAAGAGATCTTAGCGGAGTTCGAGAAAAGAACATAAAGATGAAGTCTATAGATAGGGAGGAGGACTATGTAAAAGTTCTCCTTTTTTTGAGCCGTTCTATTCAATCTCATCCAGCACTTGTTGATACGTACGTTGACACTCTTCATATGCAACCCAATGTGATATATTCAAACTAGGATATGTAGTTGATTTGAAGGCTTTTTTTTGGGGAGGAGTGGCGTGGTGTGAAGAAGCTTGTTTTTTATGTCAGTACATGGAGTATATGCTGTGCGGTTCTGCTGAGTTCATGTGCTCAAGAAACCGCACCACCCCCCACTCAACCTATAAATCAGGCGGAGGTTGAGGTTCAACCCCAGATCGTGCAACTCAAGAATCTGAAGAACCCGCAAGGTACAACGTTGGCACAACGGTTCCACGTCCCGCAGGGATTCCAAAGAGTGCAGACTCAAGAAGGGACGTTCCAGCATTACCTACAGCACCTCCCGCTGAAGCCGGACGGAACCAAAGTCCGTTACCACAATGGCCAGGCTAAAGACGATGCTGCGTACCATGCGGTCGTTGACTATGATTTGGGGCGAGAGAATCTCCAGCAATGTGCCGACGGCGTGATGCGTCTGCGGGCCGAATATCTATATGCCAACGGACAAGCGGATGCGATTTCTTTTCATTTTGTCAGTGGATTTAAAGCGAATTTCAGCACTTGGAGCACAGGGAAGGGAATTAAGGTTTCCGGGAACCAGGTTTCGTGGGTGCCTAATCGCAAGAATGATGATAGTTACGCAAGCTTTCAACGGTATTTGTCCGTTGTTTATGCTTATGCCAATACGTATTCGTTAGAAGATGAATTGACTCCGATAGACAATGCAGATATGCAGATTGGGGACGTTTTCATCCAAGGCGGCTTTCCCGGACATGCCATTATTGTTGTAGATATGGCTCACAACCCGGCAACCGGAGAGAAACTATATATGCTTGCCCAGAGTTATATGCCGGCTCAAGATATTCAGATTCTAAGAAGTCCGGGTGCGTTGGAGGGCTATAAAAACAATCCTTGGTATTCATTGAGTGATGGGGGAGTCGCTACACCGGAGTGGACGTTCCAGAGCAATGCGCTCCACACTTGGTGACTAGGTTGCTCATCGTTCCCACTCTATGTTGTCCGTGCCTGATTAGGACAAAGTTTGCTCGGGGTAATGATTCCTTAAAAGGAGGCGTTCACCGTGTCACATGAGAAAAACGTCTCATTGGTTGCCGTGTCATTCGCGGCTTTAGCTTACTATGGCATACGTATATTAAGCAAGACGATGGAGTCGTTAACGGAGACGAATCATACCCTGGCAGAGGTTCGCAAGGATACGCGGGAGCTGTCCGAGGGAGCTAAGCGGATACTGCATACGGCGGGGGATATCTCCAACGACGTGAAGGGGAAAATCCGTAAGGTGGAGCCCATCGTGGATACCGTTCAGGATGTGGGAGAAATGTTGCATAATGTGACCTCTACAGTTAAGGAAATTGCCGCCACAGCCTTCGTCGGGATCGGCAAAGGGCAAGTTCGTTCGGGAGGAAAAGGGGTATGGCGTAAGCAGAAGGACCTGCCTCAACGGAAGCAAACCTTCATTACGATTCCCTCTTCGACGTGATGATTTAAGAAGCTCGTGATCTAGCAGCTCTTCTGAGCTAAGGATCACGAGCTTTTGTTTTTTTTATGTTTTGTCATTGTAGAGAGAATAGGTTTCGGTATAGTATGATGGAAAAAGACGACAATTTAACCAGTTACGCCAGAGAAACTTAAGAACAAGTTAATTTATAGCGTGAAAGGAATGATAATATGATTCAAAATATGATAGACAAAATAGATAGCGAAATATTTGAGGATGATGTGTATTTAAGTTTAGTTAATTTTGTCGTAGTGGGTAATAGCCTAAAGCTCACCCTTGAACTTACATATCAAGAAGATGAAAATGCACTTCAAAAGTGGGAAATTCACTGTAAGGACTATGGTGAGCATAAACTCGAAATATATTACTTTTCTGATTTGAAGGTTTTAGATGAGCATGAATATTTATGGGATTACAATAAAGATTTTTATGAACTTTACTTCAATGGGTCCATAAAAGATATAAAGAAGATGATCGGGGAACTATATGTTGCTCATAGAGTAATTACAAATAACTTAATACCTTTTGGAACTTATATCAATGGTAATATGGAACGGTTATTAGAGTTTAATTCAGGTCTTTTTGCAAAAGCTCCGGTGAATCTAGTTAAGGAATATTTCAACGTGCTGGAGTTTAATGGTTTAAAAGGAAAGTTATTACCATCAAAAAGTGATAAGCAACGGGATGGTAAGCAAACAGAATACAAGGTCATTATATTTGGCGAGTCATATGTGGTTGCAAAAGAGTTTCGTGCAATTCAGCTTCTTTAATTACTGCCCGAAATGTAAGTACTATTTGTCTGTATTTTCTAAATTGTAAATCCCATTGGAAAAAAATTTATTATTTTTTTGGTAAAATAATAGTGTAAGAATGCTTTGTGATCTTCCTGCGTCCAGTCATGATTCTCGTTAATGGTCAATAGCCGCTCTTTGGTATTCGGGATCTTACTGAGTTCCATTGTACGAATCTGCATGCCATCCATGAACTGTTGAGGTGAAATTCCAAGGCCAATTTTATGTATTAAGTTTAATTGTGCTTCCATTTCTTCACGCATCCTTCTCATTAAAGTTGGGTTTGTGTGAGTATAAAACAAAACTGACCACTGCTAAATGGTCAGTTTTGTTGTTTTATGAAAGACAGGGGTAGCCTTCCCTACAAAATGCAGCAAGCATGAAGAGCCATTGTTAGGAAATTACAATTCTTTGTCGGAGCTAAACTGAGATGATAATATTGGACTAGAGGTAATATCCAATTATAGGATGGACATTTGGACGGGGATGAAAGTACTACTGGGACATTGCGTCTTACGGTACTTCAAGGTATGCATTGTACATAAGATATTGTTGTGAAATTTTTTAAAGTAGGATGATAAACTGGGAATGTACTTATCGTCATGTAGGATCGGTAAGACAAAACTATAAAGAAGAAATCACGTCCTTAAAAATGGAAAATAGAGTATAATTGTAATGCTAAACTAACAAACAATCCCCATTTATAGAGTTATCAGTGATTAAGATATTTATAAATTTGCTCTGTTTAGCAATCCACGACAGATCATAATTTTGGATGAGGTGACGTTTTTGAATTTAATAAGTGAGTTTAGATATTTAGATTTTCGGAATTATCGGCAGGTGCGTATAGCTTGGGTGATGTTTTCTATAATCTCCGCGGTAATTGCCTTGGTATCAGGGTTTTATGGCTTTCATTATGAGGCTCATTATAATTTAGCCCAATCTATCCATTCTACTCTACGGCTTTTTATTTTTGATTTTGATATGCCCTTGAATGCTGCGGCTCCCTTTATGCTTGAGTTAGCAAGATGGTCCGCTGCAACTACTGTGCTTTCTTCGCTGTTATATATTATCCTTACGAGCAGCTATCACTATCTCAGATTTTTCTTCCTACGCTACAGATATAATAGAACAGTCATCGTCGGTCTTAATAAATATTCATTAGAGCTTACGATGGAGTTATTATCAAAGCACAAGAATGTTTGTGTCATTGATTACGATGGTCACCCTTCTTATATTGCAACTGCCGTACGGCAAGGTGCAGTTGTCATCTCTGGTCATTTGTATGATGTAAAAAATCTTCAATCGGCTTGTATTCACCGAGCAAAACACATTGTTCTGTTTAGTCTGGAGGACTCTACTAATATAGAAACGCTGCTTCAAATAACAAGTTATTTCAATAAGGTCAAGATGCCTAGGCAACCCATCAAGGTAAAGGTTCATTTAAAGCAATTTGCCTTTGATGATATGTTGGATGCCATTCAGCGGGATAACCAAGCAACTTATGAATTACATAGCTTTAACGTTTATGAAAATGCAATTAGAGTACTATTCAATAAATATCCTTTCTATGAAAATACAACGGTTGAGCAGGGTTCGCGCTGTCCTCATCTTCTTATTGTTGGTTTCGGGCACAGTGGAGAACATGTGTTTATACAAGCTGCGAAGCTGGCCCACTTTCCCCGTCAGGAAAAAATGAAAATTTCAATTCTGGATTGCAATTCTAATGAGTACAAGGAAGTGGCGCAACAAAAGTACGCTCAATTGCTTACGATGTTTGATGTGAAATTTATTGAAGCGAATGCTTTGTCCTATCCATTTGAACTATTAGAACCTCCGACTTATATCGTAGTAAGCACAAACCATGACATGGATAATATATCAATCGCGATGCGCTTGAAAGCTACTTTTGCAGAAACCAATGTTTACACGAAAATGTCATCCGATGCGGGGCTTTCTCCATGGCTGGATGCGAATCAAAATTTGTATTCTCGATTACACACGTTTAGTTTAGGAAGGGATGTCATTTCGGAGGAAGTTATTCTGGAGGATAAGCTTGAACAATTTGGCCGGAAAATTCATGAGTTATATTGCGATATCGCTTCTGATGCAACAAGTTGGAATCAGGAGGCGCTGTTCAGCAGAATGTCTAACATTTCGCAGGCGGATCATTATAATGTGAAGCTTCGAGCGCTAGGACTAAAATATACCACGCAAAAAGAGCATGCATTGACTAAGGATGAGGTGCTTCATCTATTTATTCAGCACAGCGAGGTGTTGGCGATAAGTGAGCACAACCGCTGGAGGGCATATCACTACCTTTATGGCTGGAAGCCTGCTGTTATGAATCAACTCAAAGATTCGAATCTAAAGCTACATCCTGCATTAGTCGAGTGGGATCAGTTATCAGAGCGATATAAGCAATACAACCGGGAATTTGTGAATAAGATGTATGAAGTAATCGAGCATGCCAAATATTTTATTGTACGAATCTAGGTTATTTCTTTTTATATGTACATACCGAACGAGGTGCATTGTGAATGGATTTCTCAAAAGTAATGGATATGGGGACTGGTGTACCCATTTTTATAAGTTACGCTTCCTTGGATGTTGATCCTGTAAAAGAATTGGTTGCAAACATAGAAGAGAGGGGCTATTCGTGTTGGTATGCCAATCGAGATATTCGTTCTTCTGCTCAATATAATACCGTCATCAATGAACAAATAAACAATTGTGAGATTATGATTGTAATGGTCACCCCTAATGTGGAGCATTCAGAGTTTGTTCCCAAAGAAATAAGCCTTGCCTATGAAAAGAAAAACGAAAAAAAACCGACGGTATTGCCAATTCTGTGGAATGTGGATAGCTATCCTAGTAATGTATCGCTGTTTCTAACCAACAATCAGCATCTTAACCGCAAGGCGTTTGAAGATTTGAATTCCTTCTACAATGTACTGGCTGAGGATATTGAGGAGATTTATGCGAAGCGTGAGGACAGGGTGAGTGACGAGCGTATAGATCGTAAGCCTGCACGTATAAACAATTATTTTATCAAAAATCTCAATACGATATCCACTGACTGGTTGAACCAGCAAGCTCAAACCTTTGTTCAGCCAACTTCTTACGAATTATTGCTTAATCGGCTTCGTAATGAACATTTCATCCAACTGCATGATAAAGGTCATACCGGCAAATTTACAGCCTCTGTTATCGCATTAATGGATTTACAGGTTCAAGAAATCTATGAGTGGTCAACGGTGAACAGTTTATCCGAGGTGCTTCGTTATGATATTCCGGAGAAATCAGGTGTGGTTCTTGAAGCGGGGGCTGACCTTGCAGGGTTCGTAGGACATGTAAACGAACGTGAAATCGAGAAGTATTGTGAGTTTCTTAAAGGCTCCCAAAGTTATTTTATTCTAATCTCAGCCACATCTCAGCCACATCGATATTTCGTTAACCAGAATATCGCATGGGAGGGTGCTTCGGATTCGTATAATCTGCTAAGTACACATATATCTGTGCAGTATGCTAATGAGGATAGACAGCGGATGCTAGCTGTATTGAATAGAAATGACCTTATCTCTTCTGTTATTTTCCCTAGGGACTGCAAGTCTTTAATTCAGAAAATAGAGTTGTTCATCCATGGCCAGCTGGATGAAGAGTCTTTTATCGCAAGCAATTACATTAATACGAAAAATCGTATATCGGATTGGTTTGCTGATCATTCACATTATACCGATATCGCCTTTTACATAACGCTTACTTTGTATGAAAATTATCCTTTTGCACGTGTGATGAACAGAGCTTCAATATTGGCGAATAAGCTACTTCATTATTTGCAACAGGAGCCTAAAGAGGCGTCAACATTAAACAGAGATGCCTACTTAGAGAGGTTCCACGCACATGTAATTAGGAATAAAAAAATGGGGTATGTTGGAGAGGCTGTGGAGCAGGAGGTAGTTGCTTATAAATATGTGGATGACAAAGGAGCAATATGGGATCACCTCTGGTCCCAGTATCCACAATATCAACCTATTATTGTAGAGTGGCTGGCGTCTATACAAAGAGAAGACAAAGCTATGCGCAAAGTTATTATTGGTATACTTGTTCAACTGATGTCAAATTATGTAGAAGATATTATTCATGTGGTCATCCTAAAATGGTTAAAATCCGATAACGCTGGAGATCGTATCTTTCTAATCAGTGTACTTAAAGAGTATGCACGAAAAGATATTGGTGCGGCTAATTTAGTCTATCAATTAATAAATAAGTGGTTAAGTCTCAAGCAATATAATATGGAATGGATATCGGCAAAACTGCTGGGTACACATATCGCAAAGGTAAATTTTGAGGAGAGCCTACTGATGCTACGAAATCTGTATTACTCTCCGAGTCCTAATATTAGAAACAATGCAAAACGCAGCTTTAACTACATAACCAGCGTAGTAACAGTGGAGCGCCAATATGAAGAGGCATATTATCAATTCTGGATTGAATGGATTATTCGTATGGATGTTGATGCTGCAGAAGTGATTCTAATGATGACAGAGCTTTTTGGCCAGAATCTAGCGTTATTTCTTTACGCAGACACTAAATATGATAAGAGTTTTTGGCTAAAGTACTTTCTATCCTGCCGCTTCTTTGATGGGAAGGATTTCATTAAAGTCAGGGACGCCACTCAGCAACTATCCAGTAAAATATATCAAACCAGCAAGCAATTGCCGAAAAATGAGCAAAGATGCAGAGACTTCGAGGCATTATTCTCTAAGTATAAGCAAGCATAATAAAGGAGAGATAGAATGAGTAACTTTACGTTCATTAAACAAAGTTCCAATGTAGATTCGAGCATGTTCTCGCTGGCGAATGAGCCTGTGGCCTCCGTTCATGAAAATCTTGTATACATAAATGCTAAAGGTGAATTACATGTTATTCCTAGCGGCCAGCAGCTTTCAAGAAAGGTAAAGAAAGCAAACCGCTACCATGCAGTATACTCAGTTTCAAAGGAAGCCCATGTCTATCAGCATACTGGTGAATATGAATCCTCTGACATTGGGCAATATTTTCAAATCTCCATAACACTGAAGCTGTCGGTTGGCGACCCTATTCAATATGTAATTAGTGATGAGCACGAGGTTTATGATTTGCTGGAACCCAAATTCAGAAATGCAATGAGAAAATACGCAAAATATTATTCAATCCTTGATCACAAGAACGCCATTGGCAGCTTTGACGAAGTAATGGAGAGAATGGGAATCGCTGAAGAGCTTGAAAATTTTGGATTGAAGGTAAAGTTAAATGATTACACGATTGATTTAACAACCGACTCTAAGAATTATTACAATCTCATGTTTAAGATGGTTCGAGACAAAGAGATTAAGATAAAGCAGGATCAAATAGATATTGAAACAAGACATGAGAGTGAAAGATTGCAGGCGGCTATGCAGGAATCACGAACGAAAGAAATTATAAATAATTATATTATTAATTTGCAATCAGATGGCTATGTATTGGCCACAGCAAAGCTTCAGCAGATATCACCCGAGCTGTACAGTCTGATGTATTCGAATTGGGAGCAAGAGAAGGATGAAGTGAAGCAGCTTGTTCAAAGCGGTATAAGTGTTGAGGACGCAAAGAGTATTGTAAAGGAGAAGCAGCTGGCTCTTGGTCAAGGACAAGCAACACCTATAGCAGTTAATAGCGTAAGAGAAAAGCCAAAGAAGTCGTTAGGTGAATTTTTTGCGGGAAATATTGATGACATGGAGGATCAACGATGATAAACAGTGGAAATTTCCTCCAGATTATACAAACCCAGAACCCGACATTGCTGGAGGCTCTACAAGAAGGCATTAAGGGGTATCTTATTATTGGTTTTATTGCCTCCATTCTTCTGGTGTACATTGTCGTCCCGATGTGCATATGGTTGCTCAGCCAGCTACGGGGAAGGCTAATAAAGGTTCTTGCTGCATTCGTTAGACTGTTAGCATACATGGTAGATTTCCTATTTATCTTTTTCATGCGAATCTTTAGAGTAAAAAAAATTCCGAATATGCTGGATTTTAACGGAGACTGGCTTTCCAATTACGCTAATAAGCAAACAGTAAATCGGCATGCGTTTATAATGAGTTATAAGAATAAACGCAAAAAAGTAGCACTCTTAATCATAGCATTTTTTATATCCTTCTTCACCCTTTCGGATAGATATAGGTGGTATGAAAAATCAGTAGCCGTTGAAAAAATATATTTGTCCATTAATGATGTCTTTACTTATGCGGATGGGCTTAAGGAGCAATTATTAGCCGAGAACAGTATCGCTGTGGCTGTAGAAAACGTCACTATCACTTACATTAAACTCAATAAAGGTGAACCCATGGGTAATATTCGTTCTGAGGGGTCATTAAGTGCTGAACAGATCGGTGTAGCCAAAGCAGGAGAAACACTTGAATTTTTACAGGAAGAGAAGAAAGACGGGAAGCGGATTTGGTATAAAGTAAGAACAGCTAAGGGTCAAGTGGGCTGGATTTCAGGTGCCATCAGTTCTAAGGTTGAGGTTGTTCAATCTAAACCATGAGAGGAATAAGATTATGGTGATTAGTACATCAAATATAGTAATTCCTGACGATATTAAAGAGCTAATAGAGCTACTTGCTGAGAACATACATGATAAATGGGGGGAACAAAGGCTTGCAGAGGGCTGGAAATATGGCCCTTTCCGAGACGACATTCTGAAGACCCATCCTGGTCTGGTGCCTTATCATGATTTGAGCGAAAGCGAGAAGGAATATGATCGAATTACAGCATTGGAGACCATTAAGTTAATCTTAAAGCTGGGCTTCAGTATTGAGAGATCCAGTTATAGATTGTCAATAAAAAATAAAGAGGATCAGTCTGGCCAGTCACTGCTGATCTTAAAAGACGATCAGGATATCAATCGCGCGGAGCGGTTCGAAATTGCGTTTAATCACATTCATCTGTTATTAAAAAGCTTATTAATGGATAGGAACGATAGTGCTCCATTTGTTTCCTTGGTTCATGAATTAAGCAGAAAGCATGCATTAATTGCAAGAGAGGCTGGTAAGCTGAAGCAATATGCTAAGCTGAGAAACGCATTGGTGCATGAGTTTTTTGGCAAAGCGAATTATATTGCTGTCCCTCATGAGGATGTGGTGGTGGACATTGAGCGTATTCAGCGCCTGCTAAATGTGCCGCCCACTGCGCTTTCTATTTCCAGCAAACGAGTGTTGTATATGAAACATAATGATCAGCTGATAACTGTCATGAGGCAAATGGAGAAATTTCAATGTACAAGCGTACCCATTTATCAGCGCAAGCAATTCATTGGTTTGTTAACGGAGGATGGAATTAATCGTTGGCTAGTTAAGCGCTTCGAATCTGCTAGCACTATAGAATTTAGCGGTGTTACTGCATATGAAGTTTTAAAATATGAATTAAGAACCAACGTCATCTTTATGGCGAGGGGCACAAATGTATACGATATCGAGGATATATTCGAGCAAAAGATGCTAGCCAAACAAAAAGTAGACGCAATTATTATTTCGGACTCTGGTAGTGATCAACAATTCCCTTTGGGAATCATTACATCATGGGATTTAATTAAAATTGATTAGGCTTATTCGTATTAGGAGCAGGTAAGCTGAACTACAGAATGCTTCATAGCCTACATAGTTCACTTTGTTTAATTATGCTAAAATTAGAGCACAATGAATTGGCTCACACTCCTGAGCTTACACACAGAACAGATGGAGGTTCAACATGACAGCATATGAAGAGATGCATTCAGGTAATTTATATAATTGTAGCGATGAGGAATTATTGAACGTACAGAGAGAATGTCTGGAGAGACTATACGATTTTAACGCAACACGTCCGTCCGAGGCGGACAAGCGTAAACAGCTGATGGAGCAAATGTTTGCGGAACTAGGGGCCGACTGTTACATTGAACCGCCGTTTCATGCGAACTGGGGCGGGAAGCACGTACATTTTGGAAAAGGAATTTATGCCAACTTTAATCTGACGATGGTGGATGACACTCATATTTATGTGGGAGACCACACCATGTTTGGTCCTAATGTAACCGTAGCGACCGCGGGCCATCCCATTGTTCCCCACCTTCGCGAGAATGTGACACAATTCAATATGCCGGTACACATTGGTCGGAATGTCTGGATTGGTGCAGGCGCGATCATTCTCCCAGGCATCACCATTGGTGATAATACCGTCATTGGAGCTGGAAGTGTTGTCACGAAGGATGTACCTGCTAATGTGATTGCTGTGGGAAATCCTTGCCGCGTGTTGAGAGAAATTAATGACCATGACAAGGAATATTACTATAAAAATAGAAGAATTGAATCTAAGTAAGAGCCGAGGCATAGGTGTGGTGATGTAATGAACCAGAAACAAGAGGCCGTGGAAATGTTCGAGGAGTTACGTGCGGAACTTATCGGTTATTGTTACCGGATGATGGGGTCTATCTTTGAAGCTGAAGATGCGGTACAGGACACGATGATTCGCGTCTGGCAGAACGGGGAACAGATTCGGCAGGACTCTTCTCGTCGAGCATGGATCTATCGGATCGCGACCAATGTTTGTCTAGATCGGTTAAGGAGTGCAAAGCGCCGCGCTCTTCCGATGAATCTCTCAGAACCGGCAGCTACTATAACGGAGCCCAGGGATCACTTGTCTCGAACTTCTTGGATATGGCCTGCCCCAGCTGCAATGGGAGATCCGGTCAATACCGTACTTAGCAGAGAAACCATTCAATTATCGTTTATTGCGATTCTTCAACTATTGCCGCCCCGGCAACGCGCTGCTCTGGTCCTGCTTGATGTCTTCCGATGGTCGGCCAGAGAAGCTGCGAATGCGATGGGGATGACCGAGGCAGCTGCCAACAGCGCATTGCAACGAGCACGGGCGACAATCGCTCAATCCAATCTTCGGTCCGATGAATGGCAAGGAGAGGACGGGGAAGCGGACCCACAACTGCTTGCCCGTTATGTGGAAGCTTTTGAACAGTACGATATTGATGCGTTATTAGCGTTATTTCACGAGAACGGCAGCTTGTCCATGCCGCCGTTTACGATGTGGGTACGCGGCAACTCAAATCTGTCGTTATTCTACGACAAGACACGCAGCCATTGTTTGGGCTCCCGGTTGCTGCCCATCCGGGCTAACGGGAATGTTCCGGCCTTTGCGCAGTATGTACCTTTTGAACACAATGGGGAAATGGTCCCCTGGAGCATTCATGTCCTCGAAATAAAACAAGGGAAGATCGCTCATATCCATCATTTTATCGA
Source organism: Paenibacillus swuensis (assembly GCF_001644605.1). Classification (NCBI taxonomy): domain Bacteria; kingdom Bacillati; phylum Bacillota; class Bacilli; order Caryophanales; family Paenibacillaceae; genus Paenibacillus; species Paenibacillus swuensis. The sequence continues at coordinate 2,168,932 of NZ_CP011388.1, forward strand.
TACCGATTTATTTGTACGATTTGGATTGCATACGAAGTTAGACGCGGATTCGAATTTATTTTGAAGCATACCGATGATTTTAAGGCTTCTGGATCGTCTATGTTATGAATCCTAATTCGATTCAAACTAAACTCGAGGAGGAAGAAATCTATGACCGTAAAGCTTACCCCCTATATCAATTTGGAAGGACGCGCAAAGGAAGCCATTCAGTTTTATGAACAAGCTATCGATGCAGAAGTCATCTCCCTTACTACTTACGGTGAAATGCCGGGCATGCCCAATACGTTCACGGATGATCTGAAAAGTCTTGTGGCGCACGCCAAGTTAAGAGTCGGCGAATCGGAACTCATGTTTTCCGATGCTCCCGGCGGTACAGCAATCGACACGGGAAAACGAGTAACGATATGCATTACAACAAGCGACGTAGAAAAATCAAAACGATTCTATGAAGCTTTACGGCAAGAAGGTCAAGTCAATATGCCGTTTAAAGAAGAACCCTTCAGCCCTGGTTTTGGCGATATAACGGATAAATTCGGAGTAACCTTTCAAATTTATACGGAAATTGAATGATAAATCTCAAAGAATATAAACAATAACAAAACGGTCGTCCTTCCGGAACATTTTCTCCGGGAAGGCGACCGTTTCTTTCAGAGCACGACCCTTCAACCTTGTTTAATCTACTGCTCGCTGATAACACCGCACGTAATCAATCGCGAACTCGCTCGGATACACAGGCTGTTCGGCCTTCCCACTCTCTGCTGCCGGGACTTCATAGATGTTAAGCATCAGTTGCATTGGATAATCGGGCGATTGTCGCGAGCGATGAACTAGTTCATTGTCGATGTAGAAGTCGACGCCTTCAGGAGTCCAATCGACCGCATACACATGGTAGAGCGTCGGGTCCATCGCAAATTCCTTCTCAAAAAACTCCTCTTCTATAGCAGGGTCGCCGAAAGCATGAATGCCAAAGCCGAGCGTACAAGACCCGTCCTTCACGTTCCACCCTTTCAACTCAAACGGGCAAATTTCCGCCGATCGTGTTGGCGCATCTTCAAACCCGATCATCCAAAACGCGCAAACGTTGTGTGGTGTGCCCAGCCCTTTGGCCCGAATCTCGAAGTAGCCGTATTGAGGGACAAACAACCGTTCCTCGGGTTGCTCTTCACGAACAAGGCATTCACTTGAGAACCGATGCTGTCCAATCGTGCTGTCGAGCGGTCCGGCGAAGACGCCTGTTTGTAGGTTGCTCACTTTCACATCCCCATTGAATTCAGGGCTCCACGGCATTTGTTCCTCGGTAATGCGCAATAGAAGCTGGCTTTCTTCAAACCGGTAATTCGCCGCGGAGTTCTGACGGCTGCTCCATTGTGGCAAGTAATAAGGCAGCCATTTCGTACGATCCAGCATGCTTGTCTCAAAGTCGTCTTGGAATACTAGGGTGTAACCGGGCTTTTCTAAAGGGTTCCTTGCAAAAGCTGTAGTTCGCATTGCATAACCAACTCCCTCTTTATCTAACTAACATAAATACTGGTATCAACACTCTCATATGATCCTATTATAGTCGAAATTTATAGCTTTGCTTACAGCATTTTCAAGTAGAATTGAATAGTTGTTTCCTGTAAAGTGTTCATTTGTTGTCTATTAAATTCAGTCATACGAAAGAAGGATAACCATGGGATTTATGAATGAATTTAAACGTGAAATGCGTAACGCGATTAGAGATGTAGACAAAGAAGCTAACAAAACCTGGAAAGTGGAGTTTCAAGGGCATCTTATTGAAGTTGTGCACCAGATGAAAGAAGAACACTTAATGATTGATGGTATTGTTGTAGATAAGCATGTGCGGACATCTATACTCTCTTATCTTACTCCTTACTCCCATTTAACAGGCACCTTGAACTTGGGAGATGGTCAAAAACATACCGTTTCCGTCAGACTGGGCGGATTTAGTCTAAAAGCTTTGAAATGCAGGGTCAAGATCAACCAAGTTACAGTGCTGGAGGATTCGAGAAAACTGGAATTTCTGCCATGGAACCACAAAGAGAAGATTCTACCCTACATACAGCATCAGATTCAAACGCACGGCAAAATCGTTGATGATAGGTTGCCGGATGACGACTATGTTTACGATGAGAACCATCCGCGTCAAGCAGCAGGCCTTTCTGATCTTATTTTAGACCATGAGCCCGTTCCGTTTCTCGCCAAGAAACTGTTGAAGTTGTTTAAGAAGCAAATCCATCATCCTTCCACAAAAACAAGGAGTGCCACTTACGAAGAAATTCTGTCCGAACACATTGTCAACTACAGGGAGGACCTCATTGAATGTTTCAAGCAGGCTCAGCTGGATGAGACTCTCGTTCAACGAGAGGCGCTCTGGCTTCTTGAACATGCCACGCACAGAGAGGTCGTAAAATTTGCCCTCACTGTACTTGGTTGCACAGATAGCCAAATTCACATGGAAATACTCTTACAGATTGGCATGCATGAGGAATTTACAGCCTATGTAGTATTTATATTCGTAGACGAGCCCAATGCATCGAATGAATCCATCTGGGAGCTGGCACAGTCTGTCTATGGCTGGGGCAAGCTGGTAGCCGTGGAACATCTAGAAGCAACAACGCCGGAAATCAAGCAGTGGCTACTGACTAAGGGGGGCGATGGCTTATTTATGCATAAACACTTTGTATTTGAGTGTGCGCTCAAAGGGGAGCTGGCGAGAGCCTTGTATCCGGAGCAAATTTCAAAAGAGCTTTACGATGGAGCCGGTCATATGATCCAAGCGCTGTTGGATATGTTAGACCCAGACCCGGAAATCGAAGAGTATCTGCTTGAAGAGGCGATCCTATTCCGTTATGTAGGTCATGCTCGTTTTCACTGCCGGACGATCGAGGACTTCCACCCCCTCATGAGTATAAGTACGTTTCTAAACTCAGAAAAAGCTTGGGAAGGACGATCTGACGACCTCTGGATGCAGCAGGAGCGCGCTTCTATCCAGCAAGAGCTTCAGGGTTTTCTGGATGACCCCAACTGTCCTGTACTTGCCATGGAGAAGGTATAGGAAGTAGTGGATTAATCAATTAGCGGCTGAATGATTTCAGCCGCTATTCTGAATTCTATGTCGGCAAACAGCTAATGAGGCAGACTGCCTGCGCACTCAAGCAAATCGGGGTGCATAGGACAGCGAAGATGCCGCATGCGGCCCGGCAAGAGTTTCCAATCTGAAAACATCTTGCTCTGCAATCAGGATCGGAGGTTGCGGTTGCGCCCTTGCGAGACCGCGGAATCAGCTTCTTTATTTCACGCTCAAGCTTAGTGAATAGTCGTTTAAGGGCAAGTTCAAGGGAATTGTCTATGCTGATCTTCAATGTGGTCCCGTCTTTGAATCTTACTTTTTTCTTACCCGTGCAAGAGCACCCCGTTTGACACCCGCAACCGAGTTTAATGGGAATGATTGATTGCTTATTTATGAATCCTTTAGCATGGATATTGCCGTTCTTCACTTGGAGAAGGATGTTGGCGCTGGAGACGCCGTGCACTTGTTTACCGAAGGAAGCAGTGAGTCTGCTGCTTGTGCGGTTCAGAGATTGTATTTTTAATGTTGCTAGATTACAGGCGTTCTGCGTGATGTTTAGGAAGATGACGGAGACGTTTCGACTGACGTTTGTAACCAATTCGATGTTCGCGCTTAAGATGCCTTCTTGCTTGGATTTTAAACTTGCCGTTGCAAAAAGGGTGGTCGTTCCATTGACTGTACGTAATAATCCGGGCACAGCTAACACTCCCTCTATTGATTTAGTCTCTACTTCCACAATATATGCGGAACCACTAGACTCGGTGTGTTTGAATAACTAGAGAGCACCCGTAATAATTCTCAATGGAGAGTTTGTCCACTCCTGATTAGGACAAAGTTTGCTCGGGGTAATGATTTCTTAAAGGAGGCGTTCACCGTGTCACATGAGAAAAGCGTCGCATTGGTTGCTGTGTCATTCGCGGCTTTAGCTTACTATGGCATTCGTACATTAAACAAGACGATGGAGTCATTAACGGAGACGAATCAGACGCTGGCGGAGGTTCGCAAGGACACTCGGGAGTTGTCCGAGGAAGCTAAGCGGATACTGCATACGGCGGGGGATATTTCCCAAGATGTAAAGGGAAAGATTCGTAAGGTGGAGCCCATCGTGGATACCGTTCAGGATGTGGGAGAAATCTTGCATAATATGACCTCTACAGTTAAGGAGATTGCCGCAGCAGCCTTCCACGGAACCGGCAAGGGGCAGGCTCGTTCGGGAGGAAAAGAGGTATGGCGTAAGCATAAGGTCCTGTCTCAACCGAAGCAAACCGTCATCACGATACCCTCTTCTACGTATTCGGCTCGTACAATTGCGGATTTGAGAGTTGGTCGTCCATAGTCGTTCAGTGCAAGCGCCGTTCCTAATAGAGCTTTGTTTGAATGAGGAACTTCATCCTTTCTATATTGAATTTTGATATCAAGTGGCTCACTACCCCACAATACAGTGCAACAGATGTCGGACATCATTCCCCAAGTTTCGTTATTCTGTACATGAAGGGAGGTTATACACGTGGATTGGCTGGGTAATTTAAATCGGGCTATGGAATACATTGATGAGAATCTTACAGAAGAGTTGGAGCTGAAGGAAGCGGCGAAGCGGGCTTTGTGCTCGGAATATCACTTTTCCAGGATGTTTTCCTTTCTTGCTGGAACTACCCTGTCAGAATACATTCGCCGCAGACGACTGACGCTTGCTGCATTCGAACTTCAGACCAACAAAGGAAGAATCATCGATGTTGCTGTGAAGTACGGGTACAGTTCCGCAGACGCATTCTCCAGAGCCTTTCAGGCGCAGCATGGGATACCGCCATCGGTGGCAAAGTCCGAAGGAGTATCCTTCAAAGCCTATCCGCGTATGACCTTCCAATTAACCGTACAGGGAGGAAACGCAATGCATTATCGTATTGTAGAGAAAGGGCCTTTCCGGATCGTAGGTCTGATGAAAACGGTGCCCATTCAATTCGATGGAGTGAATTCGGAGATTGAGTCCATGTGGAGAAGCTTATCTCAGGAGGATATTATTCAGCTTAAAGCACTATCCGATCTGGAACCCGGGGGTCTCATTCAGGCGTCGACGAATTTTTCCGAAGATCGCATGGAAGAGAAGGGAACGCTCGACCACTACGTCGGGGTGGCTACAAGCCAGGCGTGTCCCGAGCCGTGGACGAAACTGGAGGTTGCCGATACCACCTGGGCTGTATTCGAAGCCATCGGCCCCTTCCCGGAAACGTTGCAGAATGTGTGGGGACGCATCTATTCCGAATGGTTTCCTTCGGCTAGTTACGAGCTGGCGAGAGGCCCCGAGATCTTGTGGAACGAGAGCAAGGACATCGCATCACCCACTTTCCGAAGTGAAATCTGGATCCCTGTAGTGGCCAAATAATGCTAACCTGCAGCAGCGACAGTCTTGACAGAATATCTGTCGAAACTGTCGCTGTTTTGTTTGCACGTAAAGCAATCTAATCTAACTACAAGCTATGATCCGGCACCTTCCTTGCACTGGAACGGTATTCGGTAGGGGTAATTCCGTTCCACTTTTTAAAGATGGTAAAGAAATACTTGTCGTTGGCAAATCCCGAGGCCGCGACAATTTTAGATATAGGCAAAGCGGTTTCCTTTAATAAGTCCATAGCTTTCATGAGTCTTACTTCGTTAATGGCGTCGGAAACCGATTTGGATGTGTGTTTTTTATAAATTCTTCCGAGATAGAGGGAGGACATGCCAAGTGTTTCGGCAATGCTTCCCAGACATAAGTTAACATCCTCGTGGCTATTTTGGATGAAGAGGTTGACAGTCGCGATCAACTCATCATGTTTTCCTGATTTTTTATCAAGGGACAAGGTTTGTATTCTCGCTAACAGAAGTTCGTATTCCGAATAAACGTCCGCAACCGTCTCAGCGCTGGTGACGTGTGTGATAAAGGTAGTGAGATGCACGGAAAGGGAAATACCCGCGTTTTTATTAATTTGTTCTACGGCATCACTGATATGGATAATGAGCTTAGACAATACCGTCTGGATCGTCGACAACGAATAGCCTCTGGTAGACTCAATAATTTCTTTGAACATCAGCAGCGAGTCTTCATATCTGCCCAGCTTCAGATTGTCCACCATGATTTTGGATGTTTCTTGAGGAAACAGATAGTCCTGTGCAGATTTTAATTCTGTTTCATTGCAAAAGATGATGGAGGTCTTCCCGGAATCAAATTTGTAATAGGATCTCTCTATGGCCTGCTGATATAACTTGCCTGCTTCAAAAAATAAACTTCCGGAATTACTTACTACTGTTGTAAATGTGATATGCAAATAGCTCGATACCGATTCCTGTATGTTCGTAATAGCTGCCTGAAATGCCGTGGTTGAGAGGGTTTCTGTGTTATGATCCGCTTCGAGGATAAGTGCCAACTGGTCTTGCTCCAAATCCACAGGTTCGTTATGATGCAACTTGCCCATGATTTCAGACGCGATATTCAACAGTGCGTATTTCATCAGCTTGCGGTCTCCGGCGTTGTATTTATTGCAAAATTCATGAAAATGATCAATTTTAAAAAGGACTAATACAACCTCAGTCTCAATGGAAAAGGGGATGTTGAATTTGCGCAGCTGCGATTCGAGTTTCCTCTCATCCAGTTCTTCGCTAAGCAACAGTTTCCTTAAGAGAGTATGTTTGAGTTCAAAACGATCGCTCTTGCTCTGGAACAATTGATGTTCCAATTGGGAAAGAACAGAATCCACCGGCCTATAAACCATCCGTCCAAGAAATAGCGACAACACCACTCCTGAAAGCATGATGAGCAAGGAGAAGATAACGGTCTTAACCAGCTGCTGATGTAACTGACTGGTAAATTCCTGATATTTGGTAATGCGAATAAACTTCCACTGCACATTGTCCAAAGAAACGTAATTAAGCAAAAACTTATCTCCGCCGATCCCTGCGGTTAAATCCCCTGATGCTTCCTCGGAACTTATGATTTGCTGAATCCCCGTACTGCGCTCCACTTCTTTTACTTGACTGTAGGTCAGATTGCTGCTGATTACTTGGCCATTGTGATTGACCACTACAATTTCTCCCAGTTTCTTGGAATGGATAACCTGAATAACGTCTCGAAGCCAACGCTCGGAAATATTGATGACAATGGCACTGTCGACCTCGCCTTTCGAGTTCTTTTCCACATAGATAAAAGTAAAGGTATCAATATAATTTCGCTCGTCCTGCGGAACGTTAGGCAGCAGTATTTTTCTTGAAATGGGTATGGATTTTTTGATGTTATCAGGTTCCTTGAGCATCGAAACGAGTTCCGTATCAAAGAACTCTTTCTCCGGTTTGAGGGATTGAGAAGAAAGGGAGGTGTAGAACGTGCTGTTATTGTTATTAAAGACATAGATCGATTGTATATAATCCAGACTGTTCTTAAACGTATCTAATTTATGAATCCCGGTGACGATTTCCTTCTCGTCCGGGGTTGTATCGTTAATTAGAGTAGAGACATCCGCGTCCAGAAAAAGTTGAGACAGCAAATTGCGCGCCGTATCGGTCAGAAGCTTCGCGCTGTAACTGATCTGGAGCAGGCTTTCCGTACTATACTCGTTAATTTGTTTAATGGAGTTATCCCTGGCGTAGCTGTATTGAAGGGCAGAAACAATAAGAATCGATACACTCACAATCAGGGTGATGTACAAGAGGATTTTGTAATACAGGGTTCTTTTCTTGAACTGGATTCTTTGAAGAACTGAGAACATTGGCAATCCTCCCGGCCAAGCATAAAGTCAATGATCTAGGAGACACCCGGTTATGATGTGACATCTCATGTAGAAGTTAGTATAAAGGCAACCCTATTGTTTTACAAGACAGCAGGAACGGAAGTACTAAAATCGAAGGTTGATACAAATTTCAAACCATGATAGGGCACGAAAATACAACCTAAGGTAAGATAGTGAAATATACATTCCCGGTAAGACGTTTTACGATAAAGACAGGATGCACGCCCTTCCGGCAGGCACCACAAGAAATGCTCACATTCATCATTAGGGGAGGAATAAGATTGAAAATTAAAGCAAGCAGTATTGTAAAGTTTGTCCTGCCATGGTTGCTTATCAGCTCAATGGCCCTTGCGGGTTGCAGTAACGAGAATGGTGGAAACGCAGCAAAGGCTAACGTTACCCCGGAAGGTTCAGAAACAGCAGAACTGGCACCCATCGAATTAGACTGGTATTATACAGGGCCGGGTCCGCAGAAAGATGTCGCACTTATTGAGAATGAGATGAATCGTTACCTGAAGGATAAAATAAACACGACCGTGAAGCTGCATGCCTTGGATTGGGGCAGCTACGATCAGAAGATATCGACCCTTCTTGCTTCCGGTGAAAAAATTGATCTGGTTGTAAGTAACAGTTGGGCATTTCAGTACCCGAATGCGGTTGCCAAGGGATTGCTCACGGACTTAACCCCATTACTTGATAAGTATGCTCCCGAAACAAAGAAGCTTCTTAGCGAACGTAATTGGATCGAACCTCAATCCATTAATGGAAAGGTTTACAATCTTCCAGCCATTAAAGAGATGGCTTCCCAAGCGGGTGTCATGTTTAACAAAGATATCGCTGATAAACATGGCATTGATCTAACGAAAATCAAAACCTATAAAGATCTGGAATCGGTCTTCAAAGTTATTAAGGAGAAGGATCCTACAATTACTCCATTCGTCATGACAGGCGGGTTAAATGTTTTTCATGCCGGACTGGCCTGGGACTTGACTCTGCCCAATTCCATCAGTTATGCCATTCATTTAGATTCGGCAACGGACAAATGGACCCCTATTTTCTCAAATCCCATCTATAAAGATTATTTAATACAGACCCGAAAGTATTATACAGAAGGCTATATTAATAAAGATGCGGCTACATTAAAAGATGTTGCTCCTCTGATTAAATCAGGAAAAGCATTCAGCTATCCGTCGCAATTGAAGCCTGGAAACGATAAAGAGGCTTCTAAATCAAACGGTGTGAATTTGTATCAAGTACCGCTGTCCAAAACCGTATCTACGCAAGCGGATCTAACGAACTCCATGATGGCTATACCTACAACTGCCAAAGATCCTGCTCGTTCTCTGATGTTCTACAACCTGATGTATACAGACCCTTATCTGATCAATCTTATGGATTATGGAATTGAAGGAACCCACTGGGTATGGTTAGACAAAGAGAAGCAGATTATTGATTTCGCTCCGGCTGCTAACGGCGGTAAAGATTCGGGTTGGAACCATGGGACAAACTGGCTTTTCGGCAATCAGCTGTTGTCTTACCTCTTCAAAGGTGAGGATCCAAATAAATGGAAGAACTTCGAGGAGTTCAACAAATCAGCGGTCAGAGGTCCTGACTTTGGATTTACATTCGATGCGGAACCCGTGAAGAGAGAAGTGGCCACACTTAAGAATGTCGATACCGAATTCAGAGATCCCATATTCTCGGGCTCGATCGATCTTGATAAGTACTTACCCGCTTATGAGAAAAAAGCCATGGATGCCGGATTGATGAAGGTTCTCGATGAAATGAATAAACAATATGAAGCGTTTAAGGCTAAGCAGAAATAGTCAGGTACGCGTGGATAACTGCCGAGTGATCTCGGCAGTTATTTACGATGCTCATATCCACAACAAACATAGGAGGATCACTATGAGTAAAGCGGGAAACCGAGTGAAATCCAGCCCGTCTTTTGTCCGTGAGTTCAATAAGAATAAATCCTTGTTTCTCATGGTCTTACCGGGAGCGTTGCTATTCTTTCTATTCAGCTATCTGCCCATGCCGGGGGTCTTGATCGCATTCAAGGATATGAAGTTTTTCTCAAGCAATCTGTTTGTGAACTTCTTCAATAGTGAATGGGTATTATTTGAGAACTTCAAGTTTTTCATTAATTCACCGGATGCCTGGATTATTACTAGAAATACCATTTCGTATAATCTCGCCTTTATCGTCCTTGGAAATATCTTCGCGGTGGCACTTGCCATTCTTCTCGATGAGATTAAAAGTAAATATTTCGTGAAAGCTTACCAGAGCGCGCTCTTACTGCCCTATATTCTTTCCTGGATCATTCTGAGTTACATCTTATATGCCTTCTTGAGTCCGGATCTGGGTTTCATCAATAAAAGCATTTTGGAGCCGTTGGGCCTTCCCTCTGTAATGTGGTATTCGGAAACAAAGTATTGGCCGTACATCTTGTTCTTGTTAAACACGATAAAGTACACCGGCTATAACACGATTATTTATCTTGCGGCCATCGCGGCTATCGATGAAAGCTACTATGAAGCAGCAGCCATAGACGGGGCAAACAAGCTGCAGCAAATCCGGAAAATTACCGTCCCCATGCTGTCGGGTATCGTTATTGTAATGATCCTGTTAGGGGTCGGGCGAATCTTTAATTCCGACTTTGGCCTCTTTTTCCTAACACCTATGGAGAGCGGCGCTTTGTTTAATGTTACGAATGTTATAGACACCTATGTATTTAGAGCACTGAGAGGAACGGGAGACATAGGCATGTCAGCGGCCGCGGGGTTGTATCAATCGGCTATGGGCTTTATATGCATCATTACGGTGAACTGGATTATTAAGAGATATGATCCGGAGAAGGCGATTTTTTAACAACCGGGGAAACCTTGGTAAGGGAGAGAATTATGATGAACAAAAGCTACAAAGTCAACGAGATCAAACCTGCTTGGAAGCTTATCATCCATGGCATCATAGCGCTTTACGCCATGCTCTGTGTGGTTCCGTTCTTTCTGGTAGTGGCGATTTCCTTTACGGATGAGAAGACACTGGGCTTGAACGGTTATTCCTTTATACCCGCAAAGCTGTCGTTCGATGCGTACAGCTATATTTTGTCAGGAAGCAGTATGGTCCTTCAAGCATATGGAATCACCATCCTGGCCACCTTCGTCGGTACTTTTCTTGGCTTGCTGGTTACTTCTCTTTACGCCTATGCCATTTCAAGAAAAGATTTTAGGTATGGACGGTTCTTTACCGGCTATGCGGCCGTTACTATGCTCTTTAGCGGCGGACTTGTTCCTTGGTATCTGGTATGTACCCAGCTGCTACATTTAAATGACACGTTCTACGCCTTAATTATTCCTTATTTAATCAACGCTTTTTTTGTAATCATCATGAAGACTTTTTTTCAGAGCGGCGTTCCCGATTCCATTGTCGAATCTGCCAAGCTGGACGGGGCGGGAGAATTCCGAATCTTCTTCTCGATCGTAACCCGAATCTCCCTGCCTGCCTTTGCTACCGTGGGTTTGTTTCTTGCCCTGACCTACTGGAACGATTGGTGGCTGCCTATGATGTTTATTGAAGATCAATCTTTAGTGAATCTCCAATTTCTGTTATACAGAATCCAAAACAACATGGTCTTCCTAACTTCAAGCCTTGTGTCTGCGGATGCGAGTGCCTCCGTGGCGGATATGCCCGCAGAGAGTGCGCGTATGGCCATGGCTGTCCTGGCGACAGGCCCGATCATACTTGCTTACCCTTTTGTACAGAAATACTTTGTGAAAGGTCTTACGCTAGGTGCGGTGAAGGGTTAAAAAATGATAATCAATAGAAGTGGTTGTTGCGGACCTATCTCCTCTTTGAGGGCGATAGGTTTTTTCTGTTTCATTGTTTCGAGACAGTAAAGAGGAGTCCTGACTGCCGCTAATCGGTTAACGTATAAGCAGTGATGAAGCGTCGAGTAGCAACATGATATAGTCGTTTGACTAAGCCAGCTTTACGATCGTAATCCCCGTACCGAAATCGGCAGGATAAGCATCGGTACCACTGTTCGTAATCGTTAGGGAAGAAGGATTGCCTGGGGGAGTGTTTACAATACCGAATCCAAAAGATTCCGAGATTTCTACGCCGTTTGAAATGCCGCTTGATATCGGAACAGGCACTCCGTCCAACTCGACCTGAAATCTCGCCAGACGTCCTGTACCATCTGAGACTTGAGGACCTGCTAAACGATACAAGATTAAATAAGTTTGATCCGGTGCTAATGAGATGGAATCGGGTGGAACCAATTGAATGGCCGATCCGTTCAAGATATCAATCGAGTTGAATTGTACATTCGATCCCGGCTCTACGGTTTGTGCTCCATTACTAAAGCTAGCATTGTTCGCCGTGACAAGTGGGCCAGGAGGTCCTGCGGGTCCAATGGGTCCTGTAGCACCTGTAGCACCTGTAGCACCTGATGGACCTGATGGACCTGATGGACCTGGTAGACCCATGGATCCTGCTGGACCCACTGGACCCACTGGACCCGCTGGTCCGGGTTGCCCGATCTCAAGAATGACCGTTGACAATGTTTGGTTGATAATGGATAACTGTCCGAAGAACTCCAGTCGGATTTGCGTTGTTGTCGTAACCACAGTCAATGCATCGGTTAAATCATTAACTAATACCTGGAGCTTAATTGCAGTGGCATTTGCCGATAGTTTGAATGTTCTTAACGTACTCAGGATATTGCGAATACTGCTTCGTACCGGAACGCGGACAGCAGTTGGAAGACAGGCCCGAATTATCCATCGATCTAACCCGCGGAGCACTGACTTCGTCTCAGCGATGACCGATTCACTCGGGTTCTTTAACAAGTTAGGCAATAGTTCGTTTAGTTTTTGGATGAGCTCAATGACATCAATTCGTTGTTGTAATTTTATTGGGGGACAGACTACTCTGCAGCATCTCTTTTTCCTTATGAAGACACGACTCTTGTTATTACAAGACCTTTTCTTATTTGCCAATGTGCCCGCCAACCCCTTTCGAATTAAATGTGCTTCAAATGTACTTCCTTACCCCTCAATCTATGTACGTACAAGCAAACAGGGAAACCACGTTTGCCTAAAGCTTGGTTTTATAATTTGCATTATGAGGGGGACACCGTTGAATGAGGTTCATCTTAATGTTACACAATAAGGTTAAAATGTGGTTTGACATACAGTATCTTGAACGCGTTTGTCGATAAATTTTAAAGTAAAAAATTAAAATATTGAAACTACACCAAGAAATTTTACGTAAACGAGTAAATAAACTGAATTTTTGGAGGGAATAGATCTTGGAAGACATTTGGTTGCAGTATGCATGGACTTTATTGATTTTGATCGGATTGGAAGGTTTATTGTCAGCGGATAATGCGCTTGTTCTGGCAATCATCGCGAAGCATCTACCAGACGACCAGAAGAGAAAAGCTATTAATTATGGAATTATTATGGCCTTTGCATTCCGATTTATTGCGCTGTTCGGGATTTCATTTATCGCGACGGTTTGGCAGCTGCAAGCCATTGGGGCGGCCTACCTGTTATATCTGGGGCTAAAGCATATTATTCAGGCCATGTTGGTTAAGAGGAAGAATGTTCCCCCCAGTGTGGAAACCGAAGACGCTTCCGGCAGCGGGTACTGGACTACAGTTGGTAAGATTGCGCTTGCTGATTTGGCATTTGCCATCGACTCGATTCTTGCCGCGGTTGCACTTGCGCTCGGACTTCCGGATTCTCCGCTGGGTGACTTCGGGGGGATGGACGGAGGGCAATTCATTGTCGTAGTCCTTGGCGGTCTTGCCGGACTGATCTTAATTAAGTTCGCGGCGACTTGGTTCGTGAAGCTGCTTGCACAGCGACCTGCACTGGAGACGACCGCTTATGTAATTGTTGCGTGGGTAGGGGTGAAACTTGCGGTCATCACTCTGGCACACAAGGATATCGGGGTTCTGGATTACGATTTCCCGCATAGTACGGCTTGGAAGCTGTTCTTCTATGGCGTATTGATCGCCATTGCGGTTATTGGCTGGTTCGCCCCGGCTAACAAGAAAGCTCAAGCGGGTCAATCGTAGTAGAGACTGCAATAGGTTGACAGTTAATATTTGTAAGTCATATACTGTTCCTAATAGAATAGACATTAACGCAATGACTGGGACTACTAAGGATCGACTATTGCCCGGTTCAACCTATCGTCTCTTTGCAGTCGATAGGTTTTTTCTGTTTCTTTTTCCCGAGAAATCTGATGAAAAGGCAGGTGTTTGGTAGGTGGATCATGTGATTGATTACTACTCGCAATTCGATGAATGGGGAAGGTTGGATCGGGAACCGCTGGAGTTCACGATAAATCTGCACTACATAAAACAGTATTTAGCAGCATCCGGAACGATATTAGACAATGGTGCGGGACCCGGTAAATACGCAATGGAGCTGGCGAAGCTAGGATATAACGTCACGCTGTCGGACCTGACCCCTAAGCTGGTGGATACAGCGAAACAGAAGGCGGCTGAGTTAGGATTATCAGAACAGTTCAACGGATTTCACGTATTAAATGCAACCCATTTAGAGGGGATCGCCGACGAGATCTATGATGCTTCACTGATGCTTGGCCCGCTATACCATTTACAAAAGGAAGAGGAACGAATATCCGCAGTCAGGGAGCTGCATCGTGTAACCAAGCGGGACGGCATCGTGTTTGTCGCTTTCCAAAGTCGGATGAAAATGACCATTACCTCTTTACAATACCCACAATCTTGGAAACCCAACGACAACTTGGATACAATAAAAGAGTTCTACGAGACCGGGGTTTTCAACCATAACGATAAGGGTCGATTTACAGGGGCTTATTATTTTGACATCGATGAAGTAAGGCCTTTTATGGAGAAGTACGGGTTCGATACGATTGATTTAATCGGTTCCTCTAGTGTCGGAGCGATGCTTACCGATGAACAAAAGCAGTATTGGATCGAGAAGGGTGAGTATGCTAAGGTGATTGATTTTCTCATCTCGGTTGCTAAAGATCCATCTGTGCTGGGGATATCGTCTCATTTGCTGTATGTGGGGAGAAAGAGGGATTAAATGCCAGCAACCTTGGGTTGCGAGGTAAAGTAACCAATGCGTTCTTTTCTTTTGCAGGAGATAGAACTAATATGATCTCATATAGCGAGGGAAGGCAGGGTTACGATGATTTTTGGTGAGAAGTTAAAGACAGAGCGAACGAAAAAGGGTTGGACACAGGAAGAATTCGCTGAGAAGTTGTTTGTAAGCCGGCAGTCGGTTTCGAAATGGGAGAACGGTCAGAATTACCCAAGCATTGAAATGGTGATCAAAATCAGTGATATGCTAGGCTTAACGATTGATGAGCTATTAAGAAGTGACGAAGAGTTAACCAGGCAAGTCATTAAAGAAAGCAAACAACTGGCTTACCCCAAACTGAAATTTCTAATGGATGTCTTGTTTATAGCCGGCGTTGTCCTTCTGTTGATCAAGCTAATCGTACTCTTACTGAATAAAATTACTCCGTTGGAAGTCGCATTAGTTGGCGGGACATTTCTATGGAATTTCGGGCCGCTGATCCTGATGGTTGGTGCGGGAATCGGCTCCGGCATTCTCAAGGAAAAGTATAAGCAAGATTGATGCTAGCTGCCCCGAGAAAATAAGAGTACAGGTCTAATATCGAGAAGAAGCAACAAATCAGATTGTCGATGACACAATAATCATCCATCGAATCCTGCATGGGCGTAGAGATTATCTTCGGGAGTTGTTTGGTCCTTCATTACAAATGCAATAGCGGCATTCTTGGACAGGATCGTCCGAGGATGTCGCTATTTTTTTTTTTGACAGTAATTTGAAGCTGACCTATTGACATCCGACTTCACTGGTTATATAGTTAGTTACATGAGTAATTAACCAACGTGGTGGTGAAGACATGGGACTAAGTATGGACGACAGCCGTCCAATTTTTGTACAGATCGCAGAACGCATTGAGGATGACATCCTGGAGAACCGACTGCCCGAAGAGTCGCAGGTGCCGTCAACGAATCAGTTCGCGGCATTCTATCAGATTAATCCGGCGACAGCGGCCAAGGGTGTGAACCTGTTGGTGGATCTAGGTATTTTGTACAAAAAGAGAGGGATAGGCATGTTCGTAGCGGAGGGAGCGCGTGTGGTGCTGATGGAGAAACGCCGGGAGCAATTCTATGAGCAATATGTGGTGGCCATGGTGCATGAAGCCAAGAAGCTGGGCATTACGACGGAGCAATTGACCATGATGATCCAGAGAGGGGAGCGGGCGTGATGAGCTATGTGGTGGATGTACGCGGATTGACCAAGGCGTATGGGGACATGAAGGCGGTAGACGGCGTTACTTTCCAAATGGAAGCGGGCAAAATATACGGTCTGCTCGGCCGCAACGGCGCCGGAAAGACGACGATTATGCACATGCTGACGGCGCAGCTGTTCGCTACGAGCGGTGAGCTGTCAGTGTTCGGCGAGCATCCATACGAGAATTCACGCGTGCTCGAGCAGATGTGCTTTATCAAGGAGAGTCAGAAGTATCCAGACACGTTCCGTGTCATCGACGTCTTGGAAGTAAGCGCCTCCTTGTACCCGCATTGGGATCGGGACTTCGCTCATTCCTTGGTGGAAGAATTCAACCTACCGTTAAAGCGCCGGATGAAGAAGTTGTCCCGCGGGATGCTCTCCTCCGTCGGGATCATCGTGGGGCTGGCGAGCAGGGCGCCGCTGACGATCTTCGACGAGCCGTACCTTGGGCTGGACGCCGTGGCGCGCACCCTGTTCTACGACAGGCTGCTGGAGGATTATGCGCTGCATCCGCGCACGGTCGTGCTGTCCACGCACCTGATCGATGAGGTAAGCAAGCTGCTGGAACACGTGATGCTTCTCCATCGCGGCAAGCTCCTGCTGAACGAGGATACGGAGCAGCTGCGCGGGCGGGCTTTTACAGTAGCGGGCAGCGCGGAGCAGGTCGCTATGTTCTTAGAAGGCAAGGACATTCTGCATCGGGAGACGTTAGGGGGACTTGTGACGGCTACGGTGCTCAGCCGAAACGGCGGCGAACTCGTTGACCGCAAGCACGCGCAGGCGCTCGGACTGGAGCTTGGTCCGGTGACGTTGCAGCAACTCGTCGTCAACCTGACACAGCGAGCGGATTCCAGAAAGGAGGCGATCGCCAGATGAATCGAGTAACTAAGGTGATGAGGATGTTCCTGCGTGATAAGTTCAGTTGGGTCTTGCTGCCCTGGATCATCATCCTGTCCAGCTTCGCAGTCAATCTGGTCATCGCAGCATTCATTGAAGTAGAAGGCGGACTACACACAGGCGGGGTCGCGTCGATTATTATCTATATGCTGGTTGTCGGGATAATCGTGGTGTCACAGACGTTTCCGTTCGCTCTTGGGCTTGGCGTGAGGCGGACCGATTATTTTCTGGGTTCGATGTTAACCGCGACGGTAATTAGCGTCACGTTCGCCGCGCTGCTGATCTTCCTCGGCTTCATCGAGAAGGATGTGATCGTTGGTTGGGGCGTGAACTTGCACTTTTTTCATCTGGAGTCTGTGCACGAGGGTCCCATTCTGGAGTCACTAATCATGTATGTCATTCTTATGTTATGGATGTTTGTCACCGGCTTCGCCATCGCCAGCCTGCAACGGCGGTTCGGCCGTACCGGCACTTTCACGTTCTTCATCGCACTGTCTTTGCTGGGTACGATCTTCGGGTACGCGGCTACTTATAATGGGTGGTGGGCAGAGCTCGGTAACAGCTTGGGCGGGTATACGATGTTCGAGTATTCACTGTGGCTGCTGCCTGTTACGCTGGTGTGCATGCTGGCGTCGTATGGGTTGTTGCGCAGAGCGACAGTATAGAAAGGTACTTGCTGTCTGAGGTAGGATTGACTTAAGGGATTATTATATAGCAGCCTGACTCCTTTATTTAAAGGGGATAGGCTGTTTTTTTTGGATGAAAGTCGAAGAGGACATGGTAAGGCATTCAAATAATAACTTATAATGGTAATACAGTGCAAACTTATTATTACTGGAGGAGAGTGTTGTGTTGAAGCTTTTAACTAATGGCTATTTAAATGGACTATACGTAGTATTGTTAGCTGCGGTATCTGTTTTCACGGGGGAAATTGTAACTTTTATCATGCTCGGATTCGTAATTATGGCATTATTGAATATTAACTCTACTCTGCAAAAGATACTTAATAAAATAAAGGGAGACTAATAGTTCGTATAGGGAGGACATCAATGAATAGATTAGAGAACCACTCCACCCGCTGGAGTGGTTCTCTATTTACAATTAATTCTCATTGAGCAAGTTTGCACATTGTGCACTATTCGGCTAATATATGGATCAGAGCGGAAATATACTTTTTTTTACACAAAGCGTTAGATCCAGAGGTGCTGCATAAATGAATAAATCCAATTTACGAATGATCAAAAAAGAAGCAACGGCCAAAGCTTTAGCTACTAAAGCATTCGAGCTGGCTCTTGAGAACGGACTGGATGGCTTTGTCGTCGAAGATGTGGTTCAGGAAACCGGCTATTCCAGAAGAACGTTCGCCAATTACTTCACTTGTAAGGAGGAAGCGGTTGCGATGGGGGCCATATCGGCGGATGAAACGGAAGAAATTGAAGCTTTGGTATCCGCTCTTCCCGACCATACCTCCTTGCTTGAACTTCTTTATGAGATGACGAAGATGAAATTGACCGCGGATTTCCTGCGAAAGATGCGAGCGCTTGTATCCCTATCTCAAAACTATCCTACACTCCAACCGTATGTGCTAAGCGTCATGCGTCGCTCACAGACGGAGGCGCAGGGATTATTGATTGACTTGTCGGATGGGACATATGACGAACTCTATACACATCTGCTTATGGGTGCGGTGTACGGTGCGATGTTGCCGTTGCTTGACGGCAGTATTAAGGTGTTGCTGCCGGATGAGTCGCCTTCCGATGAACTTGGGCAGATTACTTTTGATCAATATTTAGAAAAAGTGTTTGTTTATTTGCGCAATGGTTTCTAGTTCACGGTTCATTCTAATTTGTATTAAAAGGGGAAATGGTTGAATTATGTCTACATTATTGTATCGACTAGGGAAGTCAGCTTACCGAAAACCATGGCAATTCATCATTGGATGGTTGGTCGTCATCGGTATCATTGTGTCCATGATCGGTGTGAACGGCATTCACGTAAGTTCGGAGATGAAAATTGAAGGCACGGAGTCGCAGCGAATTCTCGATCAATTAGCCAAGGAGCTTCCGGCGGCTTCCGGCGGTCAAGGCAGTGTTGTGTTCCAGGCTCCGGATCAGGAACGACTGGATATAGAGGCGCGTTTGGCTTTGATCAGCAAGGCCATCCTGGATGTTTATAAACTGGATTATGTCATTAATCCTGCAGATTATGCGGCACAATTAAGCGAATCCGCTTCGGCCGATACTCAGGCTGCCGCTAAGGGACAGACCGCGACGGGGAGCATGCCGCCCTATGGGCCTTTAATGGTTAACGGCGCTCCTGTGCCGGGGGTCATCCTGTCTTCGGACGGTAATGTCGCGCTGTTTCAATTCCAATTCACCGTTCAACAATCGTCCATTCCGCAAGATGTTCTGGACAACGTTATTGATACGGTTAACGGTCTCGAGAAAAGTGCCGGGATCACCGTCCTGCCTAGTGAGACTCTGCAACCGACAACGGTCGGCGTAAGTTCGACCGAGATTATCGGTCTGATTGTAGCTGCGGTGGTTTTATTCATGACGCTGGGTTCCATGATTGCGGCCGGTTTGCCGTTGCTGACTGCCATTCTGGGCGTCGGCGTAGGCATTGGCGGAGCCTTCGCCGTGTCCAGCTTCGTCAATATGACCAGCGTGTCTTCCATGTTGGCTCTTATGGTTGGATTAGCCGTTGGGATCGACTATGCGTTATTCATTGTGAATCGTCAGCGTCGTCTGATTCTGGATCAAGGCTTAACGGCGCATGAGGCCGCCGGTCGAGCGGTTGGAACGGCCGGCAGCGCCGTGTTCTTCGCAGGGTTGACGGTGATTATCGCGCTGTGCGGTATGTTAGTCATCGGGATCGGGTTCTTATCGATGATGGCATTGGTAGCGGCCGCAACCGTATTCGTCAACGTCATCATTGCCTTAACACTGCTGCCGGCTTTGCTCGGACTTGTGGGTGAGCGCATCTGTTCTCGTAAAGCGCGCGAGAATCAAGGTGAACAAGGAAAGGCAGTTCGCGGCGGTGTAGCTGACGGATGGATTAAGGGTGTAATCAAGTATCGTTGGCTTGTAATTCTTAGTACCGTCATCGTTCTAGCCGCAGCGGCCATTCCTATTGCCAACATGGAAATGGGCATTCCGGGCGCGGCCTCGGCCAACCTGGATACGACGGCAAGACAGAGTTATAATGCTGTATCCAAAGGCTTCGGTGAGGGGTTTAACGGGCCGCTTGTGGTGATTGCAGAGCCTAACGATCCTTCGGTCAAGGTTACACCGGAACTTATGGGCCAGATTGTCCGGGATCTTCACAGTGTAGATAATGTCGCCCTGGTAACCCCTCTAGGGGTTAATCAAACAGGTGATCTAGCCATCTTTAATCTCATTCCGAAAACCGGACCGACCGATATTGAAACGAGTGATTTGGTTCAGAGCCTGCGTGCTCCTGAAACGAACATCGCGAAGGCCTACAACGTAACACTTGGTGTTACCGGCTTCACGGCTGTAAATATTGATATGTCGGCTAAATTGTCAGATGCCTTCCCGCTGTACGTAGGAATCATTGTGATTCTATCTTTGATTATTCTACTGTTAGTGTTCCGATCCCTCATTGTTCCGATTAAAGCGACAGTGGGTTTCCTGCTCAGCATTCTTGCTACGTTCGGGATTACAACAGCGGTGTTTCAATGGGGATGGCTTCATACCGTATTCGGATTTGACACGGCGGGTCCTTTGCTCAGCTTCATGCCGATTCTGGTTACTGGGATCCTCTACGGGCTGGCGATGGATTATCAGGTGTTCCTAGTAAGCTCAATGCGCGAGTCCTACATCCACGGCCATCATGGCATGGATTCCATCATAGACGGCTATAAGCAGGCAAGCCGCGTCGTTGTAGCTGCCGCCGTCATCATGGTTGCTGTATTTGCAGGATTTATTTTTACCAAAGATATCATCATCAAGCAGATTGGTTTCGCCTTAACGATTGGTATATTCATTGATGCTTTCTTCATTCGCATGGGATTGGTGCCTGCCGTTATGGCTACATTCGGCGACAAGGTCTGGTGGCTGCCCCGCTGGCTGGATCGAATTGTTCCCAACCTTGATGTCGAGGGGGATAAGCTGATCGCCAAGCTGAATAACAAGGATGTCCGTGAACATTAGATATAGCCAAAAAAACCACTCCATTGTCCTAGGAGTGGTTTTTCATCTTTGCGCGGGTGGAGAGTAGAGAAATTTTATTGATCGCAGTTAGTAATTTTGTACATGCCTAACAACGTACATGCCTGCGCTTAAAGCCCAATTTTCCTCTCGCGAGAAACTTGTTGATGTTGTCGACAGCGATGAGGGATTTCGTCTTTCCCTTATCGCTCATGACCTCAACAGGACCGACGGCATTCGCGGTCGCGATCGCCTTGTCATGAAGCGGTGTGTAGGAAATAGCCACGGTGTATATAAAGCTGTTCATCGAATATTTCGTTCGTTCAGGCGCATCATGAATCGTTTTTTCCACTTGGTCCAGCATCTCCGCAAGCTTGTTTTCCGAGAATTCTCGATCCGGACGACTGCCGAGCAGCCAGCAATAACAGCTCCAGCCCGCGGACATTCTCAAATCCTCGCCGCTCGCGATCCACCTGTCAGC
The DNA here is from genome assembly GCF_001644605.1 of Paenibacillus swuensis. NCBI lineage: Bacteria > Bacillati > Bacillota > Bacilli > Caryophanales > Paenibacillaceae > Paenibacillus > Paenibacillus swuensis. Next base: position 2,190,648 of record NZ_CP011388.1, read on the forward strand.
CACCTCTTGCGCAATATCCGCTTCCGACAACGTGACAGCCACAACATAATCAGACAGCATATAGAAATAAGCCGCATCCATCCAACGGTCGTAATCGGCATCCGTCATGGCGTTGGGTTCAGCAATGATTCCGGCCAAATACATGGCATCATAATTCCCCGTAGCATACAACTGCTCCGCCAACGGTTGATCGAGCTTGGTCTTCTTGAGAATAGGCTTCATTTCACCTGTCGCCACGCCAAACAGCGGTTCCCGCGCGCCATTATTGAGGTATCTCTTTTTAATTTGTTCCTTGCCCATAGCCTCAAGTTCCTGCATAACCATATCTAAATCCATCGTGATTACACTTCCTTCGATCGGAGAAATTTTGCCGATATTCCTTAAATATTATAATACCTGACTTCAATCAAGCAAACCAATTCAGATCCTCAACGTATTAGCATAAAGTAAGACGTAATGACTATCCGAAGGAGGGATTTATATGAAAGCCATGGTCTACACCGAATACGGGTCACCCGACGTTCTTCATCTGAAAGAGGTTGAGAAGCCGACACCAACTGCTAATGAAATCCTCGTGAGAATCCACGCGACCACGGTAACCGCTGGGGACTGGCGCATGAGAAAAGCCGACCCGTTTCTCGCAAGGCTTTACAACGGTCTTCTGAAGCCGAAGAAAGTGAATATTCTGGGTTTCGAGTTATCCGGAGTGGTTGAGGCGATTGGCAAAGATGTATCCAAATTTCGGGTCGGCGATGAAGTTTTTGCCTTTAACGGGATTGGCTTTGGTGCGTATGCGGAGTACAAATGTCTGCCTGAGGACGGCATCGTGGCCATGAAGCCTAGCCATGTGACCCATGAGGAGGCTGCTGCTGTTCCTGCCGGGGGAATGACCGCGTTGAATTTTTTGCAAAAAGGGAATATCGCGAGCGGCATGAAGGTTCTGATCTACGGAGCATCAGGCAGTGTGGGTACATATGCGGTGCAGCTTGCCAAATCTTATGGCGCCGATGTCACAGGGGTATGCAGTACCTCGAATCTCGAAATGGTTAAGGGGATAGGGGCCGACCGGGTGCTTGATTATACGAAACAGGATTTCAGAGCCGGCGAAGAGAAGTATGATTTAATTTTGGATTGCGTGGGGAAGAAAATCTCGAAGGTTGCCAAGTCCACATGCCAAAGCAGATTAAGTTCCAATGGAAAGTTCGTAAGTGTAGATATGTCCCAAAAGCCCCGTATTGAACATCTGATCCTCCTCCAAGAGCTCCTCGAAACCGGCAAAATTAAGCCCGTCATTGATCGACACTATCCTTTTGAACAAATTCCCGAGGCGCACCGCTATGTTGAGCAAAAGCACAAGAAAGGCAACGTAGTCATTCATGTGAATCCGTTAATTTAATATGTTAAACTGATCAAAACCAATAAATAAATTAAAAGTTATGGAGAGATCACATGGGAAATACAGATAAGTTTGAGATGATCGCAGATGTATATGACACGGAAGATAGAATCCACATTGCCAAGGTGTCGTCCGATGCCATTCGTGAATATATAGATGACGCTAAGAGCAAGACGGCTATTGATTTCGGGTGCGGAACGGGTCTGGTGGGAATGAACTTGTTGAACGAACTCGGCTCGGTGTTATTCATGGATTCATCCCAGAACATGATTAATCAAATCAAACACAAAATTTCCGAGTCTGATATACAGAACGCAGATACATTGTGCTTCGATGTGGAACAGGAAGCACCGCTGAACGTACATGCTGATTATATCTTCATGGTACAGGTTCTGCTCCATATTCCTGATGCAGAGTTGGTGTTAGCCAAATTGTTCAATGTTCTGCGTGATGGGGGGCATTTAATGATTGTGGATTTTGATAAAAATGTAAACATAACTTCAGAGCTCGTTCATAACGGATTCGATCAAAGCGAGCTTAAGGACATGATGACGGGATTAGGGTACAGAAACATTCAATCGAAGACGTTCTATAGCGGAAGCCAAATATTCATGGGACAGGATGCTTCGATGTTTATATTGGAAGCTCAGAAGTAACGCAAACAGGACTTAGGTCGAGGAAAGGGCTGGGCTAGGGGTGGTTTTTTCGACTCGTTCAGGGAATTATAATCAATTAGGATTGTATCCCTATTATGAAAAGAGTTGAAATTATGCGTACAACATCTATGAAATTCCCGACGGTTCTGATTGTGATGTCTGTCGTGTCACTGGCGCTCTTCGCCTACGGTCTCCCAACCATGCATCCTATATATCGTACGATCGGTCTTACGTTTACCGGGCTCCTGCTGCTTGCAGGGGTGTTGAGTTATGTGACAGGCCGTTTGCGTATGCTCAGATTGGTAAGATTAACGGGGCATTATTACTACGCTGCCATTGGGATTGTAACGGTAATCTACTACTTGACGTCGATCCTTGTCATCACGGACGCTTACGGCATGGAGGCTCTGTTCCGGGACCATCTTCCGCTCGCCAAATGGATTTATTTCCTTCTCTGTGTAGCGCAGCCGATTATTCTGCCGTTACCGGAGCTCGTGACCGTAGTAGCCGCCAGCACGGTCTTCGGGCCGCTGCCTGCCTTTATCATTGGTTTCATCGGCACTTATATTGGGATTCTTATCATGTTCACAGCGGCCAGAATCGGCGGTTTGAAACTAATCCATAAATTAATTGAACTTAAGAAGTTAGAGAGATACCATCGGTATGTGGCGAAGAACGAGCTGCTTATCATGACGTTACTATTTATTATCCCGGTGTTGCCCGATGAGATTATATGCGTAGGCGCAGGGGTGAGCGGGGTATCGCCCAAGCGGTTCATGGCGGTGGCGGCGGTATCGAAGCTGGTAACTTCGTTCGTACTCTCTTATATTGTGGCATAGAAATAATCGCTCATAAAGAGAGGTTATAGGTATTGTTAATCCGCATGATTAGACATATATTTAAGTCTGGCATGAATATTAACATACCGAAAGGGAGTCTCAGTCATACGATGAGCAAAAAAGGGATGTATTACGCAGGGCTGGTGCTCGTAGCCGTCATATGGGGGGCTAACTTTGGCGTGTCGCGGGCGGCGATGGAGACGTTCGACCCGATCTTGTTCGCGTTCCTTCGGTTCGCGGGAGCTTTGCCCATTCTCTTCTTGCTGCTTAAGCTGAAGGAAGGGAACCTCGGCGTCTCATGGAAAGACGCAATTCAGCTGGCGGGTATCGGCTTAATCGGCATTACGGCGCTTGAAATCATGGTATTGTACTCCATTCAATATACGACACTCGCTAATGCTTCGCTGCTAAACGTGGCGCCGTGGCCGATCTTCGCGGCTTTATTCGCCCCGTTGATAACGAAGGAGAAGCTGACGAGCCGTGTAATCATCGGCGGAGCCGCCGCGATGACGGGCGTCTTCTTGATTATTCTGGGCGGAGGGGAAGGTATCGACCTGTCGTCTGGTCATCTCATCGGCAATCTGCTCGCGTTCTCGGTCAGCATCATCGGCGCGCTCAGCAATGTGTTATGCATTCCGCTGATGAAGAAGTATTCGCCGCTGCGGGTGAGCACGTGGTACATCCTGTTCGGGACCATCCTGATGTTTCCTCTGACATTGGGAGGGGCGTGGGGAGACGTGAAATGGGGACTTCTGACACCGGTCCACTACGCGGGAATCCTGTATAACGTGTTAATCTGCACGGTCGTTGCCTTCATCGTCTGGAACGGGAGTATGTTACGCGTCGGCGCTGCCCGGGCGAATTTCTTCCGTTACGCCGTTCCGGCAGCTTCGGGCATAGCCGGCTATTTCTTCTTCGATGAAGCCATCAGCGCATGGCAAATCGGGGGGACTGTGTTCATGGCGGCCGGGTTAGTGTGGATTAGCCTGGAGAAAACGCCGGTACGGCCCTCCCATGGGGAGCCGATCGCCACGAAAGATGCGATGTGAGTGGAAATTCAAAGAAGCAAAAAAGAAGCAAAAGAAGCTTAGCAGGAATATGATAAATTGGTTGGAGATCGTAAGCCGGAATGCTGGTTATGCCGCATCTCGCTGACTTCAATAAGTCATAGGAAAGAGGGCTAACATGTCTATAGCAGAAGTAATTCGTGAAAGAAGAAGCATAAGGGACTTTAAACCCGATTCAATCGATGAAGCGACGGTGCTTAGCTTGCTGGAAGATGCGGTGTGGGCGCCGTTTCACAGTAAGAATGAACCCTGGCGGTTTATATTCGTAAGTAAGCCCGGCAAAGAACGTTTCATTCAGATGGTTGCCGACAGTTACCTGAGAATGGATCAATACAAGAGCATGCCGCCCGAGCAGCGGTCCCAGCTCGGCGCAAAGCTTAAAGCTGCGTTTCATGCGGTACCTGCTTTCCTGCTTGTCATCATGAAAGAGAGCGAAAGCCGAAAGCGCTGGGAAGAAGATTTTGCCGCAACGAGCGCGCTTATTCAGAACTTCATGCTGCTCGCATGGGAGCAAGGCGTCGGTACGGTCTGGAAAACCAATCCGTATATCTATGATCGACTATTCTGCGATAATATGTGCCTCCAAAGCGACGAGAAAATCGTAGGTGTCGTTCAGTTGGGGTATCCCGCCGAGCTGCCCGAAGCCCGAGAAAGAGTATCAGCAAGCCAATTGTTTACGGTGCTCTAAACCAGGAGGGTTTTTACGAATACGCTACACATTGGCGTGGAATATTTATCGAACCTTTCCCGGAATTGGGCATAGGCATTATGACTACGTATTTCTCCGCTCAAATATGCATTGCCTTCAGTATGGCTTCAGCGCGCAATTATGTGAAAAATATCACAAAGTAAGTTAAAAAACTCGAATCATTAACCCTGTTTATGGACAATTTACTTAGAGATACCAACCTTAACATCAACAGGGGGAACATCATGTTAGCGGAAACAAATAACCCTTTTAACAATATTGCCTTATCAGCTCTAGTAGCGGCTATTCCTATCATGTTATTTCTTCTGAGCCTGACCGTATTCAAGATGAAGGGTGTCTACGCGGCCTTATTAAATCTCGCGGTTACCTTCATCCTAGTTCTTACAATCTTCAATCTGCCGTGGGGGCAATCGGTTGGAGCTGTGGTCCAAGGAGTAATTCAGGGGATTATGCCGATTGGATTCATCATTGTCATGGCGGTGTGGTTATACAAAATCGCGGTGGATTCCGGGAAATTTGATGTGCTGCGCGGCAGTATCGTCAACATTTCGCAAGATCAGCGTATTCAGTTTCTGTTAATCGGCTTCTGTTTTAACGCTTTCTTGGAAGGCGCGGCTGGTTTCGGCGTTCCCATTGCGATCTGTGCGGTCATGTTGGTTTCGCTGGGCTTCCAACCCCTGCAAGCGGCCATGCTCTGTCTGATCGCCAACGGCGCATCCGGGGCTTTTGGCGCAATCGGGATACCGGTGGCCATCATTGACACATTCAACCTGGAAGGCGTGACTTCCATGGAAGTGTCCCGCATGACAGCTTATACGCTGCCGATTATTAATTTCACGATCCCGTTTTTATTAATATTTCTGCTGGACGGCTTGAAAGGGGTAAAGCAGATTTTCCCCGCCATTCTGGTTACATCGGCTGCCTACACGATCATGCAGATCATCATTACTACAACCCTGGGTCCTGAACTGGCGGATATCATTCCGTCTGTACTCGCTATGGCGGCGCTGGCTCTGTTCTTAAGGACATGGCGGCCAAAGGAGAAATTTACTCTTCAAGGACATCAGCCGCCCCCGGTACAAAAATATTCTGGAAAAGATATTCTCAGTGCCTGGTCACCCTTCTACTTGTTATCCCTGTTTGTATTCATCTGGAGTTTACCTGCCTTCAAAAGGTTGTTTGCTGAAGGAGGCGCGTTGGCCGGTTCCGTCATCAAATTTATCGTTCCCAACTCAACGGTCCCTGTCGCTCTGAACATTCTGGGGGCGACGGGGATGGCGATTCTTCTGGCGGCCGTAACCACGGTTGCGACATCGCAAGGCATTCGGCTTGGCCATAGCCTAAATCTGCTGGGCAGAACGGTTCGGGAGTTCTGGATTCCGATTGTGATGATTTGCGCGATTCTGGGCATTGCGAAGCTGATGACATTCGGCGGCTTAACGGGAACGTTGGGTGAAGCGGTTGCGATGACAGGCGGCGTATTCCCGTTGTTATCCCCGATTCTTGGCTGGATTGGCGTATTTATGACCGGCTCGGTTGTCAATAACAATACCTTATTCGCACCGATTCAAACGACAGCCAGCAGCATTCTGGGGACAGATCCGTCCTTGTTGGTTGCGGCCAATACGGCGGGGGGCGTGATGGGGAAACTCGTATCCCCGCAATCCATTGCGATTGCTTCAGCTGCCGTCAGACAGACGGGACAAGAATCTCTTTTGACCAGTATGACGATTAAATACAGCTTTGCTCTCCTCGCGTTTGTATGCGTATGGACCTATATATTGTCTCTGTTGTTCTAAAAAAGATTGAAGGAGCTGGTTGGTTATGATTAAAGGAAAAGTGGCTTTAGTGGGCTCGGGTTTTGTCGGTTCCAGTTACGCGTATTGTTTATTAAATCAAGGAATCGCCAACGAATTGGTTATTATTGACGTCAATCACAAGAAAGCCGAAGGGGACGCGATGGATTTAAACCACGGCTTGCCTTTCGCGCCGCCCATGTCCATCTACGCGGGCACCTATGCCGATTGTAAAGATGCCGATCTCGTTGTCATTACGGCTGGAGCCAATCAAGCGCCGGGTGAAACTCGATTGGATCTGATTGAGAAGAACAGCAAGATATTCCAATCTATTATCGGTGAGATTATGAAATCAGGCTTCGGCGGACTGTTCCTGGTTGCGACAAATCCGGTGGATGTGCTGAGTTACGCAACCTGGAAGTACTCCGGACTGCCGCCGGAGCGCATAATCGGTTCGGGCACCATCCTGGATACAGCCAGATTTCGCTATATGCTGGGGGAAGCGTACAATGTCGACTCCCGAAACGTGCATGCTTATATCATCGGGGAACACGGCGATACGGAGCTTCCTGTGTATAGCCTGGCTGATGTGGCTGGACGTCCCGTACGGGATCTGATGGCCCAAGGCGTCGGACCCAATGAACAGCAGCTTGACGAACTCTTCGTAAACGTTCGCGATGCGGCCTATCATATCATTGAACGCAAGGGAGCGACGTACTACGGAATCGGGATGAGCTTGGCTCGTGTAACGAAAGCGATTCTTCGAAACGAGAATTCCGTATTAACGCTGTCCACCTTGCTGACGGGCCAATATGGACTGGAGGATGTATACATCGGTGTGCCGGTCATCATCAATCGCTACGGAATTCGTGAGGTCATTGAATTATCTCTAAGTGACGATGAGATGAAGAAGCTGCATCAGTCGGCGAAAGTATTAAAGAAAGCGAACCAATCCATTCCTGTCCATTAGGGATGCCTGCCCTAGATCGCCCAGTTACCATTCCTGAAGATCGGTTCGCGTCTGCCGTCTGCTGTTACACCGTCGATGTTCATGTCAGGCGATCCGATCATGAAATCCTCGTGAACGAGACTTCGGTTGGCGCCATGAGCTAGAAGTTCTTCGGAATTCATGCCGGTACCGCCGCTGATGTTAACAGGATAAGCTTGACCCAGAGCCAGGTGGCAGGAGGCATTCTCATCGTACAGCGTGTTGAAGAAAATCAGATTCGAGTTGGAAATCGGCGAATCCTGCGGCACAAGAGCAATCTCGCCCAGATATCTGGCACCATCGTCGGTATTCAGCATATTGGACAAGGCCTCATAGCCTTGCTCAGCCGAGTAATCAATCACCTTACCCGCTTGGAAGGTTAAGGAGAAATGATCAATGACCTGTCCGTTATAATTCAATGGTTTCGTACTCCGAACGGTACCATTGACACCATTCCTATGAGGCATCGTGAATACTTCTTCAGTTGGCATGTTCGGATTGAACAAGACGCCGTTTGCGTTCTCTTTGGCCCCGCCAAGCCAGATATGCCCTTCCGGCAGATCAACTGTCAAGTTTGTGCCCGGCGCTTCGTAGTGCAGCTGTCTGTAACGCTTGCCATTGAGCAGCTCAACCATTTGCAGAAGCTTCGCATTATGTTCTCGCCATGCTTGTATCGTATCTTCTAAACCGATGCGGGTAGCATCGATAATTCGCTCCCACAGCTTGGTTACAGCTGCTTCGGAATTGACCTCAGGGAATACTTTGGCCGCCCATTCCGGAGTTGCATAGGAGATCAGGGACCACGCATTGGTGTGATTCATTAACGAACCGCGGTAGTTGCTGAGCGCGGTGGATGCCGTCTTCGAGGCGGTCGCAATCCGAGCAGGATCTACATGATTGAGCAGATCGGGGTTCGGGGAATAGACAGTGATAAAGGCGGCCCCCTCATGGGCATAATCCTCCCAAGCCTTCGCACGCCACATTGGATATTCCGTAAAAGCCTCCTCCGGTGCTTGCTGGAACTTAATGAGGGAAAGCTCCTCGTCGTTATACTCGACATGTACGTTCTTCGCGCCGGCCGTGTAAGCACTCGAAGCGATAAGGCGAACAAGGGGGGCAGCCACTACCGGCGCCATGACCACCACCGTCTGACCTTGCTGCACATTCACGCCGACTTTGACCACCAAGTCCGCATAATTCTGCAATTGTTTTTGTGTAGGAAACATAGGGGTTCCTCCTAGAATTTTGGCTGGCTCTTTGGTTTAATTATAAGGCTTTGGCTAGGGTTAACTCAATTACCGGGTTAAAACCTTCAAAGCCGCCAGCCATCCCGCCAAGTTTAGCAGATGGCGACCGTAATTCAGCGCTTCCCACTGCGATAAGACGCGGTCAATTTCACCCTGTGACAAGCTGTTCGAATCCATCAACCCGATCATGGTCGGAATGAAATAACTAAACGTGACCGCGCGTTCAATGATGATTAGGGTAACCGCAACAATGTACCAACGACGTCTGGGGCCTTTGGTGGTCCAAGCGGCGACGGCATTGGCGATGGTGAGCAGCGTTAGCGGAACGGTGGTTACGTACGCCCAGAACAGGATGCCGGTATTTGGCCACAGGGACGGCGAAGTTCCGCTCCACCCCGGAACGACCACTCTCCCTTCATATAAACCTGCGCCAAAGGCAATGCCCAAATTAATTATGAACAGCCAAAGTAACGTTTCTTTTAGTACCCTTCTTGTACGAGATGTTTGTTCCATAGTTACAAATCCTCCTGTTTCATGTCCTCTTCGTAAATCTATAACTGTCTCTTTCTATATCCTATCTTTGACGGCGCGCCCGGAAAACGGACCCGGGAATGGAAGTGCCTCAGCCTTAGGAACGACTTTAAACGCAAATAACCCCCTTCTCGCAACTCTCGGTGACAAAAATGTCACATTGCCGCAACCTACATCGATGGATGGAAAATCCCAACCTGTCTATAGTAAAGGTATAAAGGGAGGGAGCATTCATGCAATCCATAATCCAAACGAAGAATCTATCTAAAACCTACGGCGCGACTACGGTACTCAAAAATATTGATTTAACCATCCAACCCGGGGAACTCACGGCAATCATGGGGCCGTCAGGGTCAGGCAAGTCGACGCTGATGAATGTGTTGTCCACGATTGACCGATTATCCGGAGGTGAGGTGTGGTTAGAGGGGAAAGCGCTGCTTGATATGAAGAAGAGCGCGATGAGGCGGTTCCGGCAAGAGCGACTGGGGTTTATATTCCAGGATTACAACCTGTTGGACACGCTTACGGTGAAGGAAAATATATTGCTGCCCTTATCGTTGCGCAACGTGAAGGCGGCCGAGATGGAGAGCCGGTTGCAGCCGATTATCGGGGCGCTCAACATCGAATCTATCCTGCATAAATACCCGAACGAAATTTCCGGCGGACAGAAGCAACGGGCGGCCTCGGCCAGGGCAATCATCACGAAGCCGGCGATTGTATTCGCCGATGAGCCCACAGGGGCGCTCGATTCCAGATCCGCCACCCAATTACTGGAGCAGTTAGTCGGGCTCAACGCGGCGTTCGGCACCACGATGATGATGGTGACACATGATATCTACGCGGCAAGCTACTGCAAACGGGTCATTTTCCTGCGCGACGGCGGGATTGTAAACGAAATTTACGCCGGCGATCAGAACCAGAAGTCGTTCTACGACCGCATCCTGGAAACGCAGAGCCTGATGGGGGGCGCGCTGCGATGAGCCTGCTCGATCTGACGATCCGAAACGTCAAACGTAATTTCCGACTGTACTCCATCTATTTATTCTCCATGATCATCGGTGTCATCATCCAGTTCACATTCTCTTCCGTCCTGTTTAATGAAGACATTATGAACGCGCTGAAAAACCGCGATAATTATGAGACGGGTGTATCCATCGCTTCGGTCGTGGTGTTCCTGTTTATCATCTTCTTCATCCTGTACGCCAACTCGTTCTTCATGCGGCAACGCAAAAAAGAGTTCGGCATGTACCTGTTGTACGGCTTGAACGAGAGGCAGATTACCCGGATGGTGTTCTACGAAACGCTGTTCATCAGTGCGATCGCGCTGGCTTCGGGCATCCTGCTTGGCGGACTGCTGTCCAAGCTGTTCGGTATGCTGCTCATGAGCTTAATGCAGTATGATCAGGTCATCTCGCTGGCTTTTCCGATCGAGGCGATCGTATTCACGGGGTTCTTATACCTGCTGCTCACCGTCATAATCACCGTCCAAAGTTATATCATGATTAACCGGGTACAGCTAACCGAATTGTTCCACGCGAAACAAAAGATGGAGAAGCCCGTTCGCATTTCCCCCTTCATGGCCATCTTATCTATTCTGTTACTGGGCATGGCCTTCGGCTTAATCAGCAGCAGCAAACAATCGGCCGTTTGGAATGAGTACGCGACCTCAAGTCTGATCGCGGTCACGATGGGGATCATTGCGGGCACCTTCTTGTTCTTCCGTCAGTTCGCCGGCTGGTTGTTACAGACGCTGGCGCGCCGACGTACCTATCATGAAGGGAATACAGTGCTATGGACATCCTCCTTGCGCTTTCAGGTGAGGGGCAATACGTTGAACCTGACGTTCATATCGCTGTTTAGCGCGGCGATCATCATGTTGCTTTGTTTTGTCACGATTAACTATAAAGTCCAATTCGAGGCAGTGGGGCGGAATTTACCGAATGACATCGCGTTTCAATCGCAGGATCCTGCTGCCAACAAGCAGATTGATGAGATCATTCAAAGCTCCGGGCATGCGGTTCAATACCATCTGAAGCCGGAGTTGCTGATTGCTGTGCCGGTAACGGACCGGGGGGTGGCCTGGGACAATCCGGAATATTATGAAGACAATGTTTTGCTGGTTTCGGAGGGGGCGTACAATGAATTAATTTCTTTAAGAGGTCATGACCGGCGCGTAGACCTGCAAGGGAATGAAGCGGCTGCCCTCTCGCAAGGTTCAGACTTCCCCAAGCCTTATGCGAAGGGCGTGGAGCCTGCCTTTACACTCAAGACGAATCAGGAAACTACGTTGAAGCTGGTAGAGAAAAAGGATTACGCGTACTTAGGATGGTCATCCAGTCCGACCGAGTCGATGGGACGCAAGCCGGCGGTGCTCGTCATTTCCGATGAGTTGTATGCAAGTTTAAAGGAGGGGGCGGCCAAGAGGGCTTACGAGATCTATGCGCTTGAGGATGCGGAAGATGCGGAGCCATTATCGAAGCAGGTTCACGCCATCGTCACGCAGAACACAGACACCTACTATTCTTCATTCGCGGACGTGTACTCCAAACAGATCGAGAGTTCCTCGTTGATGTTGTTTGCCAGCGGATTTCTGGCCCTGCTTGCCCTGTTCGCGCTCGCGAGCGTCATTTATTTCAAGCAGCTGCGCGAGGCTACGGATGAACGGATGCAATATGCGATTCTGCGCAAGCTCGGCATGGATAACGGCCAAATGAAAAGCGTTATACGCAAGCAGCTTCTGTTCGTCTTCTTGCCGCCGCTCGTGCTCGGTGTGTTGCATAGCTGGTTCATCATTAAGTATTACATCCTGGACTCGGTGCAAGACTTCCCTGAGCTCCATGGCATGGTGTGGGGCATCATGGGCGTATACTTTCTGATTTACTTGCTGTTCTACGTCTCCTCTACGAATCTGTATTACAAAATCGTAAGTACGAATGCTTAATTTCATACAAACACTAACAATCCAATGGCGAAAGAATGTCTAAAGGCTTATCGATTTCTATGTATAACGAATTGTATAATAAGTTGCGAGAGAGGGTTTATGCGTCCAGTCTTCGAAAAGTAGGAATTACTACAAGTAGAACGAAGCGAGGGATACCATGATTCAGATTGCAACGGACCAAAGCAACAACGGTTTCACCGAAACAGGATTGCGCAGAATGCGCGACGTATTGGCACGGCATGTCGAGTCCGGGAAGATCCCTGGGCTGGTTGCCCTGGTCAGCCGCAACGGCGAGACGCATGTTGAAGCGCTCGGCACGATGCGGCATGACGGCGGAGCACCGATGCGCCGGGACACGATCTTCCGGATGGCGTCCACTTCCAAGCCGGTCGCGGTCGCGCCGGTCATGATCCTCCTCGACGAGTGCAAACTGCGGCTGGACGACCCGGTAGATCTGTGGCTGCCCGAACTCGCTGACCGCCAGGTGCTGAAGCGACCGGACGGCCCGCTGGACGAAACCGTGCCGGCGCGGCGGCCGGTCACGGTACGCGACCTGCTGACCTCCACGTTCGGGCTCGGTATTGATATATCGGCGCTGGGCGCTCCGATTATGGGCGCGATCTTCGCGAATGGACTAACGCCCGATGGGCCAACGCCGATGCCCGAACCGGATGAGTGGATGCGCCGCCTTGGATCGCTCCCGCTGATGTACCAGCCGGGAGAGCAATGGCAGTACCACATCAGCAACGATCTTCTCGGCGTACTCGTCGCCAGGGTTACGGGCCAAATGTTCGAGACGTTCCTGCGCGAACGCATCTTCGAGCCCCTGGGCATGAAGGACACCGGTTTCCATGTGCCGTCCGAGAAGATCGACAGGTTGCCGCCCCTATATGCACCTGACCCGCAGACCGGAGAGTTCCACGTATGGGATGAGGCCGAGGGGGGACGCCACAGCCAGCCTCCGGCGTTCCAGGGCGGCGGTGGCGGACTTAACTCCACGGCCGACGACTTCCACGCCTACTACCGGATGCTGCTGAATCATGGCATGCACGGGAACGAACGGATCCTGTCCCGGGCCGCCGTAGAGCTGATGACCACCAACCGCCTCAATGCCGAGCAGCAAGCCGCCCGAAACGCCTTGGCCAGCAACAATGTCCATAGGTCATTCGGCCAAGGGCAGCACGGCGGATGGGGCTTTGGTATGGCGGTGCGCACCTACCGCGGTGATTACGCGCCCATCGGCCAGTACGGCTGGGACGGCGGAAGCGGCACCTCGACCTACGCCGACCCGGAAAACCAGCTTACCGGAATCCTGCTCACTCAGGTCGGGATGTCCACTGGGGATTCGGCGCGGGCTATACACGATTTCTGGACTACGGTCTACCAGGCCGTTGAAGACTAACAGCGAGCCAGCGGTTTGAAGATTGTTATAATAGTTAGCCCTCATCAATCAAGGTGAGGGCTATTTATTTTGCAATATGCTCAAATAGGGGTCGTGGGTTCTGGGGAAATGGATGGTGAACTCGGTAAAGCGGCCTACAGCGGATTCACAAGTGATGTAGTGGCCCAACTTCCTCGAAAGCTCCTGGGCGAGATAAAGCCCCATGCCTGTCGATTTCACATGCGCGCGTCCATTCGTGCCCGTAAATCCCCGGTTGAACACCCGCGGCAGATCCTTGGCATCAATGCCGATCCCGTTATCCCTAATGATCAGCAACTTTTCTTGCCGCGTAGTGCGTGTTGAGATGCGGATTTCTCCGTTGTTGTTCGTGTACTTCAAGCTGTTCGTAAGGAGTTGGTTGATGATAAAGGAAAGCCACTTCATATCGCTTTGAACGATGGTTGACTGCAGGTCCAGCTGGATTCTGATTTTATGGGAAATGAAGGTTTTGGCGTGATTTCGGACAACGGCTTTCACGAGCGGCTCCAGATCACTGTTGATGATTTCGTAATCTTCCTTGAAGCTATCCAGTTTGGCGTAGTACAACGCCTGGTCCACGTAATGCTCAATCCGCGACACCTCTTCCTCCAAGCTTCGGGGATCGACCTCCGTTTGCTGCATCAAGCGAAGGACGGAAATCGGCGTCTTGATCTCGTGAAACCAGGAAACGATAAAATCATAGTATTCCAACTGCTTCGCTTGCAATTCGTTGAGCGCCTGGATTTGGCTGCGTTCGAGCTGTTCCAGCGCGTCGCGATAAGCTTCCGCTTCCAGGGAAAGCGGCTCGGTCTGTTCTTCCCCCAGTTGGCGGATGGCATGAACATTTGTGAAATAACGGTGAATGAAGAAGCCCGACAGGCACAACACTACTAGCGTCAGCGCATAGAAGAACGTCGGCCAGCGGAATGAATTTTGCGGATCTGTAATGAGCACCGTCCAGGTGACAAAGAAAGTGATCGCGCACAGGATGAGGTAAGGTCTCTCATATTTCATGAATCGCCACCAGCTCATTCGATGATATACCCCATTCCTTTGCGCGTCGCGATAAATTCCTCCAGCCCCAGCAAGGCAATTCGGCGCCTCAGACGATTCACGTTCACCGTCAGAGTATTGTCGTCGATAAATTGTTCGTCATTCCACAGCACCTGCATCAGATCTTCCCGGGAAACGATCCGGCCGATATGACGCATGAGGGTTTGAAGAATAATGAACTCGTTCCGCGACAATTCAGCGCTCTGCTCCCCATATTGAACCGACGAGTTGGACAAGTGAAGAACCAGCTGGCGGTGAGAGATCACAAGACTTTCATCCTGATAGGTATAGTTGCGCCGGAGCAGCGCGCTGACTTTGGCTACGAGCACCCCAAGGTCGAACGGCTTTACAACATAATCATCCGCACCCATGTTAATCGCCATAATGACATCCATGTTCTGATTCCGGGAGGACAGGAATATAATCGGCACCTTGGACACGGAACGAATCCGCTGACACCAATAAAAACCGTCATACATTGGGAGACTGACATCCATCAGCACCAAGTGGGGTTGGGCGGCGGTGAATTGTTCTGTAATATGTTCAAAAGAAGTCACTTCCAGCACCTCGTATTGCCATTTGCGCAACGAATCGGCTACGATAGTTCTGATCTTCTCGTCATCTTCCACAATCATGATTTGAAACATAGGAATACCTCCGACACCAAGGTAGACGTGCCCTGTCATTATATCATTGTGAAGATGGGGGAGCGAGTTAAGTGTGAAACGATGGAACCAACCTATAGGAGCGAATACGGAATGAAGCGTACTACAATTTTGATAGCGGATGATGAGGTTGAGATTGCGGATCTGATTGCGCTGCATTTAGAGAAAGAGGGCTACCGGATCATCAAGGTGTCCGACGGGAGAGAAGCGGTTCAAGCGATAGAGTCGCATGCGATCGATCTGGTCATTCTGGATATTATGATGCCCAAGCTGGATGGGTATGAAGTGACAAGGATCATTCGGGAGAAGCACCATATGCCGATTATTTTCCTGAGTGCGAAGACATCCGACCTCGATAAAATCACAGGACTGGTCATGGGGGCCGATGATTACATGACGAAACCGTTCAACCCTATGGAACTGGTAGCCCGGGTGAATGCCCAGCTGCGGCGTTTCCGGCAATTGAATCAGACGGCGGCCGGTCATAGTTCCACGCTTGAAGCGGGGGGATTGGTAATCGACCCTGATAAACGCACCGTCACGCTGTATGGCGGCAACATTGAGCTGACACCTAAAGAATTCGATATTCTTTACCTGCTCGCCAGTCACTCGAAGAACGTGTTCAGCGCGGAGCATATTTTTCAACAGGTATGGGGAGACGCCTATTACGAAAGCGGGAATACGGTCATGGTGCATATTCGTACGCTGCGCAAAAAACTGGGCGAAGACAGAAACAAGAATAAACTCATAAAAACGGTATGGGGGGTGGGATATACGTTCAATGGATAACATGATGCGAAGTTTTCGGTTCAAAATGATCGTGTTACTAGGTGTGAGTATGCTGCTCTCCGGCGCCATCACGTATGTGTTCTATCGGATCCTTCAGTATTATTATGAAGGGGTTCTGGCGGGAGATCCCATTGCTCAATTCCGTCAAAAGATTAGTAATTTTGGGGATTTAAACTTCTTTTTGATCTTTTTTATCCCTTTGGCCATCCTGTTTTTCTTTTTGCTTACGAAACCTTACGCCGTTTATTTTCATGAGATTTCCAAGGGCATACATCATCTCGCGAACGGTGATTTTAAGAACAGAGTAAACATCTCATCCCATGATGAATTCGGGGATATCGGAAGGGCCATGAACCTGGCTAGCGCGAAATTGCAGGAAGCTGTGGAACGAGGGGATTTCGCCGAGAGCAGTAAAGACCAGCTGATCTTGAACCTGGCGCATGATCTGCGCACGCCGCTGACCTCTGTGCTCGGTTACCTGGACTACATTCTGCAGGACGATCAGTTGTCACCCGAACAGATCAAACATTATGCAACGATTGCTTTCACTAAATCCGAGCGTTTGGAGAAGCTGATCGATGAGCTTTTTGAAATCACAAGAATGAATTACGGCCATATCACGATCGAGAAGAAACCGATTGATTTAAGCGATTTGCTTATCCAGCTGCATGAAGAGATGTACCCTGTTTTAGAGAAAAATCAACTGACAGGCCGACTGGACATTACGCCGCATATGGTTATGAACGGGGACGGGGAAGTGTTGGTGCGCGTGTTTGAGAATCTGCTGGCGAATGCGGTTCGTTACGGCAAGGACGGTCAATATGTTGACATTCGCTGCGTACCGGATGAAGGAAACGCGGTGGTGGTGCAGATTATCAACTACGGGGATTCCATTCCCCCGGAAGAGCTTCCCTATATCTTTAATATGTTCTATACCGGGGACCGGGCGCGTTCGCATCAAGGGGGAAGCACGGGACTTGGACTGTACATTGCGAAGAATATCGTGGAGCAGCATCAGGGAACGATTACCGCGGAAAGCAGTGTCATCCGGACCGTTTTTGAAGTAAGATTGCCGCGTGGAACCATTTAAAATTTAAGATAAATTTAAGATTTGCCCCACTTCTTTTTAAACTGTTTTCCATATCCTAAAGATCGTAAGGGATGAAGGAGGAAGCGGTTCATGAAGAAGTGGTTTTTGGCGTTGATTTTGCTGTTGTCTGCGGGATATATATTGACTCAAGGGAAGTCATTTACATTGGATGTTCCGAACGAGACAAACCCACTCCTTAAAGGGGAAAGTGTGTCGATCACATTGAACAAAAACCAGATTTTCCAAGGCGACTTGTTATTGGTCAATAAACATTATCCTGTCCGGGAACAGGGCGTGAAGTCCGATGTGGTTACTTTGGCGCAGCATGAGGAGCTTGTTCGGGGTTATGGGTTGCTGGATCCGTCCATACAGTCTTCCAAAAGCGTGATGGAACCTTTTCTCGCCATGATGGATGCCGCCGCGCAAGACGGGGTTAACCAATTTCTGATCAACAGCGGTTATCGGGACGCCAAACGTCAGAATGAGCTCTATCTGGAAATGGGACAGGAGTACGCGTTGCCGGCGGGGTACAGCGAGCATAATCTGGGGTTGTCGCTGGATATCGGTTCCGCGCAAGAAGAGATGAGCCGGGCGCCGGAAGGACGATGGCTGCAGAAGCATGCGTGGTCCCACGGCTTTATATTGCGATACCCCAAGGACAAGTCAGCCGTTACGGGCATCCAGTATGAACCTTGGCATTTTCGCTATGTGGGCTTGCCGCATAGTGTGATCATGAAAGAGAAGAACCTAACTTTAGAGGAGTACCTGGAATATTTGAAGGAACATCCGACCCTTTCCGCGACCGTTGAGGGAGTGGAATATCAAATTCAATATTATCGGGTTTCGGGGAACATGACCATCCAAGTGCCTGCCCATCAACAGGTTGAGCTGTCCGGCAACAACTCGGATGGTGTGATTGTGACGGTACGTGTTTAAGTTTTCTAGATCAGTTCTTTCCTTTGTTTCAAATATCGGTACAAAATAAAGCTGCAAACCGCGCAAATCGCGGCGCATAAGCCGATGAAACCGTACCCAGCCTGAAGTCCGCGAAGCAACCCGATCTGGGTGTCGGCCCCGTACTGATTTTTCACAAGTTCAATAATACCGCCTATGAGGAAGTTGCCGACGACACTGCCTACGCCCATCAGCGTGACCGTAAAGGTGATCGCGGTGTCGCTGCCGTTAGGATATCTTTGGGCAATGAACGCCATAACGGTGGGATAAATCATCGCAATGCCGATGCCTGCCGCGGCAAACAGAAAGGCCAGATTTTCCCCGCCGAGAATGGCGGCGAACGTGCAGACGGCCGAGAAACCCGAGAACACGATAAGCGACAGGTTGAATCCAATTCGATCCGTCAACGGCCCCAAGATGATTCGGGCAAGCGCAAAACACAAGAAAAAAGCCGAAAGCATGCCGGAAGCAGTGACGGTGTCCCAGGCGTACGCTTTTTCCAAGAAATTAACCAGCCAACCCCCGACGGCCAACTCCGAAACCACGCCAAACGTCAGAATGAGCACCATGAACCATAAAGCCGGATCTTTCATCAGCGTTCTCAACGGAAGGCGGTCCTCTTGCGGGAGATCGTCACCCGGGAACGAACTACGCAGGGCTGACAGAATCGGAATGAGGGATAAGGAAAGCACCACCGCATACATACCGCGCCAGTCGAGCGTGTGACCGTAGACCGTTACCGACATGAGTCCTGTTGCCATCAAGGGCGCGACGGTAGAACTGAGTCCATAGAAGCCGTGGGACAAATTCATCATCATTCCGGTATTTTTCACGAAAATGCGCGCTCCCAGAATGGCTAAGCCGATCTCAAGCATCCCGTTCCCGATATACATCAGGAAATAGGAGGAGGAAAATACGGGATAGCTGCGTGAGACGAAAATGAGGAATCCGGAAAGAATCATGATGCCAAAAGCGGATATGGTCACGAGTTTGATGCCCCACAACCGGGTGAGGAAAGCCGTAAATGAGCAGGCGATCAAATAACCGAGGGCATTGAGCGACAGCAAGGTGCCAAGCTGGGATTCGTCCAATCGATAATCGAACTGGATTCGAGGAATGGCCGGACCTTTAATATTTTCGGAAAAACCAAAGATGATGAAGCCTATAAATATGGTGGCCAACTGCATGGCGTAAATTTTGTTGAACTTAGGTTGTTTTAGTTGCTGATCCACGATGTGATCCTCCGTTCGGTGTCCATGATGAGGTGTTAAGATTTGACGCTGCCACGACGGTTTGGCCGGTTCTATGAACCTGGCATGTTGGAATGCAGTCGGAACAGGATGGAGAGTTGCTGAGCCAGATAGCTAGGCGTATAGGGCATATTCTCCCGTAGCCAGCAGACAATGGTTCCGATAAAGGCGGAGGTTCCGTACCAGATGGCAATGTCGTCCGGGACTTTCTTAGCCGAGGATGAGGTTCGGTTCTTGATGACATCGCTCATCAGTTTCGTAAAGCGATCCGTAAAGACGGGAATCCGTTTGGAAGCGAGCAGCACTTTATAGAATGGGGAGTTCGCCGCAATGTGCTCAAGAATTTTAACGATGATCAGTCCATAGGTTTCCCGCGCATCGGGTTGATGTGGAATACTCTCCATTATTTCCTGGATTTCGGTAATCATGTCATCCGCCATGCGCTCCAGTAAATCCTGAATATCCCGATAATGCAGATAGAAGGTGACACGGTTAATCGTTGCCCGTTCCGCAATACGATGAACCGTAATTTTCTCAAGCTCAAGCTCTTGAAGCAAGCTGATCAAGGCGTCTCGAATGAGACGGCGAGTACGCAACACCCGTGGATCCGTATGGGACGATGAATGGGACATGGTATTCTTCCTTTCTTTATACCGATTATCAACATATGTGTGTAAAAATGTAGAGTATTCTGTATATAAACGACAGAAACCGAAGGTATGTAAACTAATATACATTAACACCAAATGTGTTGGTTGTGAATTAGAACCCACCTCTATATAATACTTAACACTGAGTATAATATACAACACTCTGTTTATTAAGTGCGGAGATATTTGAGGGGATTGAACAACATGAGTACAGAAACTGCATTCGATAGCAGTTCGATAAAGAAAGGTCCATTATTATTTGTTATGATCCTGGGGGCGTTTATCGCGGTCCTCAATCAAACCATTATGAGCGTTGCCCTGCCTGAACTGATGATCGATTTCGATATCATGGCAACGACGGCTCAATGGTTAACAACCGGGTATCTGCTGGTCAACGGGGTTCTGATCCCCATAACGGCGTACCTGATGCAACGCTTTACAACGCGCGAGCTCTTCCAGACTTCCATGGTGATTTTTCTTGCCGGCACCATCATTTCGGCGATTGCGCCCACCTTCGACACCTTGCTTGCCGGACGACTGGTGCAGGCCGCCGGCGCCGGCATCATTATGCCCTTGCTGATGCAGGTCATTCTGACCGTATTCCCGCCTAACAAGCGGGGAGCGGCGATGGGGATGGTCGGGTTCGCGATCATTTTCGCTCCTGCGATAGGACCTGCTCTTGCCGGTTACATCCTGGAGGAATACTCCTGGCGCACGTTGTTTTACGGTATGATTCCGATTGCCGCAATCGTAATCGGGGTCGGCTTTGTTATTCTCCGGAACGTAGCGGAACGGACTTATCCTAAAATTGATGTTTGGAGCGTTGTGCTCTCCACGATCGGTTTCGGCGCGGTTCTATACGGTTTCAGCAGCGCGGGCAGCAAAGGGTGGTCCAGCGCGGAAGTGATTTTGACCATTGTGGCGGGTCTCATTTCTTTAGGTTTGTTTACGTGGAGGCAATTGGCCTCTCAGAGCCCCCTGCTGGATTTGCGGGTGTTCCGCTACAATATGTTTTCACTGACGACAATCATTAATATCGCGGTGACGATGGTCATGTATGCGGATATGATGCTTCTTCCGTTGTATTTGCAAAATGCGCGGGGGTATACGGCCTTGGAATCCGGTTTGCTGATGCTTCCGGGAGCTCTGCTTATGGGGATCCTGATGCCTATAACCGGTAAACTGTTCGATCGCTATGGAGCGAAGTGGCTATCCGTAATCGGTCTGGCGATAACGATCGTGACAACACTCGGCTTTGTCAATCTGACGGACTCAACCAGTTACACGTATCTGGTGTTGATGTCAACGGGACGGCGGTTCGGTATGGCTATGTTCCTGATGCCGATTACAACCGCGGGTCTGAATCAACTGCCTGCCCGATTGAACGCGCACGGCACAGCGATTTCCAACACGATTAAACAGGTGGCAGGCGCAATAGGCACCTCGTTACTGGTTACGGTAATGACAAGCCGAACGAAAACGCATATGCAGGACATGCTGGCGGGAGGGGTTTCGGAAGGGACCTCCGAAAAACAGATGATGATGGAAGCAATGATACAAGGGATCAACGATGCGTATCTGGTCATCGTAGGTATAGGTTTAATCGGCCTGGCGCTGTCGTTCTTTATCAAACGCGCGCATCAGGAAGAAGAGGAAGAACACGAACGATCCTTGGCTCCTTCCAGAGCCTAACCATAAAGCAGGCTGTGCTGGAAGTAATTTTCCGGCACAGCCTTTTTTCTGCATAGAATACGGGATTTCCGCTGATACGAGCTAACTGAACGTTCGATTAAATTTCTTCATCAATTCGCCGAAAGCTTCCAGGTCCTCCTCGGACCAGTTCTTAAGCAGCCGGGCAATGCGTTCCGTTCGGGACTGTTTCGTTTCCATCAGCTCTTTCATGCCCAATTCGGTAATACGAAGCTTGAATGAGCGGCGATCGGAGGGATCCGGAATGCGATCTACATAGCCCTTCTGTTCCAAGGCAGCGGCTTGCCGGCTTACGGTGGAGATATCAAGCCGAAATTCCTCAGCCAGTGATTTCACGCCAGCCGCCTCATGGGAAACAATCTGTTGAAGCAGGAGGTAGGCGGAGCGGTCTAGATTCTCGACAGGATTAGAGGATGTGATCGATGTAATACGACGGAGTAGCAGAGCTAATTCCAACTCAATCGTTTCAATGGAATGCTGTTGAGGCATAGGAAAGGTTCCTCCAACTTTTTCGGGTTCATATTAAGCGTAGCGTACCATATGTGACCGTTTAAATAAACTCCGCGGGTTGACATCATCCCATGTAGTTGTATAATACAAGTATAGTTTAGTTTCATAATACAACTAACTGTGCGATAAATTCAAATATAGACAGGAGATTACTGATGGCATCACAAACTATGGCAGCCGAATCGCCGAAACTTATGAATGAGAAACAGGGAATATTCAGCCAACCGTTAGCCGTTTGGGCGGTTTTTTGCGCGTCTGTATTTACATTTATGGGAATGGGGCTTGTGAACCCGATCCTGCGGGAGCTTTCACATCAATTACATGCAACACCGAGCGAAGTCAGCTTACTGTTCACCAGCTATAACGCGGTCATGGCTGTGGCTATGTTGATTACCGCGAGCGTTTCCTCCAGATTAGGGATCAAATTAACCCTATTAGCCGGTATGATTATTATAGCTGCAGTGTCCTTCTGCGGAGGTTTCGCGGATAATATCTGGACGCTTGTCGGCTTACGCGCGGGATGGGGTCTCGGTAACGCTCTGTTCGTAGCGACTGCGCTTACCGCATTCGTGACTCTTTCTAACGGCGGAGCCGCGAAAGCCATCATCCTGTACGAAGCGGCGGCGGGCATCGGCATGTCTGTCGGACCCCTGCTAGGCGGAACGTTAGGCTCCATCGCCTGGCCCATTCCGTTCTTCACGGTTTCCGGCCTGATGGTCATCATCTGTATCGTACTTTCGACGACCATGCCTAAACCGGCGGTGTCCGTTGCCAAGAGGACTAAACCGAAAGCCTCCTTGCTGGACCCGTTCCGTGCGCTCAAACAACATCGGTCTCTTCTTGTTTTGGGTATAGTGGCCGCGTTATACAATATCGGTTTCTTCACGATTATGGCTTACTCTCCCTTCGTCATGGGACTTAATCCGCAGCAAATGGGGTTTGTTTTCCTGGGTTGGGGTGTGCTGCTTGCAATCACATCTGTTTTTATGGCCCCTTTATTGCAAAAAAAATTCGGAACCATCAAAGCGATGTGCGTCATGCTGGCTCTGTTCGTTGTGGACCTTGCGGTCATGGGCGTATACGCGACAACGCCTGCGGTTGTGATCACAGCGGTTATTCTGGCAGGCGGAATATTAGGGAACATCAACACGATTATTACCACAGCGGTGATGAACGCCGCGCCGGTGGAGCGTTCCACGGCATCCGCGGCCTATAGCTTCCTGCGCTTCCTGGGCGCGGCCATCTCGCCGTATATGGCGGGAAAACTCGCGGAGCATTTCAACTCACATGTTCCTTTCTTGGTGGGTGCCGGATTCGTGCTGCTTTCGGTCCTGTTCATTTGGAGCAATTATAAGCATATCCGACATATTGATTACATCGATACGTCCCATTAACTCGAAATCGGGATTCTCCTCACGGATAAATAAAACCGTTCACATATGTAAATTATACGATTACTATGAATATGTGTTATCCTTATGTATTGATGAAAATCGAATATAAACGTATGAACTAGGAGATCCAATGACATTTAACGACTTGAACATCGCACCCGCGATTCTGAAAGCTTTAACGAAAGAGAAATACTCCAAACCGACACCGATTCAGGAACAATCGATTCCCGCGGTGCTTGCGGGACGGGATTTATTGGGTTGCGCGCAGACGGGCACAGGAAAGACAGCCGCATTCTCCCTGCCGATCATTCAATTGCTGACCCAGCAGGCGAATAAGCCCAATGGACCGCGCCGTGTTCGCTCGCTCATACTGACACCGACCCGGGAGTTGGCTATTCAGATTTATGATAACCTGCGGGCGTATGGTCAATTTACGGACCTGCGTTACACGGCCATCGTTGGCGGCGTGTCGCAAACGAAGCAAGAACAAGCCTTGAGACAAGGTGTGGATATTGTGATTGCCACGCCGGGCCGACTGATTGATTTAATTAATCAGAAGCATATCGATCTGCAGCATATTCAGATTCTGGTGCTGGATGAAGCGGACCGCATGCTGGATATGGGCTTTATCAACGATGTGAAGAAAATCATCGCCAAGATGCCTAAGAAGAGACAGACGCTGTTCTTCTCCGCCACCATGCCGCCTGAAATCAATAAGTTGGTGAAATCGCTGCTTGTTGATCCGGTGAAAGTTCAGATCGCTCCGGTATCGTCCACGGTGGATCGGATTCAGCAATCGGTTTATATGGTGGATACCGTAAACAAGCTGAACTTGCTTCATTATTTACTGGAAGATAAGTCGATCGCATCGGCTCTGGTGTTTACGCGGACCAAGCATGGCGCCGATCGTATTGTTCGGGCATTGAACAAGACGAAAGTAACCGCGCAGGCCATCCATGGGAACAAGTCGCAGAATGCCCGCCAGAGTGCGTTGAATTCCTTCAAGAACGGGACCACCCGCGTGTTGGTAGCTACCGATATCGCCGCCCGGGGCATTGACATTGATGAGCTGTCGCACGTAATCAACTACAACCTTCCGAACATTTCGGAAACGTATGTTCATCGCATCGGCCGTACCGGCCGCGCGGGGCATAGCGGCGTGGCGATCTCCATCTGCGAGCGGGACGAGTACCCGTTCCTGAAGGATATTGAGAAGTTGATCAAGAAGACGATTCCTGTCGTAACGGATCATCCGTATGCGGTAGGTTCCAAGACTTCAAGTTCCAAAAGGTAATATAATCGAGAGGTTGAGCCCAAGTCATGAGGACGAAGGCGAAGCCTCTTTTTTGTGTGAGTTGTGTGAGTGCATAGCCAAACGATTAAGGGCAGCCCCTGATGAACAGGAGCGGCTCTTGATTGCGCACACATACGCTGAAATATCAACAGCCTCTTTTCAATTGTAACGAATCCCCACAACGTTATTCTGCCAAAACACGCCACGTTTACCTCATTTCCACCCCATTAGCGTTATCACGATTCCTTAGAATTCTACCGAGCCGTATAGGGATCATTTAGTGTTATGACGATTCGTTACATTGCGCCTCCAAACCACAAAACACCCGCTGGGCGCTCTCATCAAGACTCTCCCGCTCATACTTCTCCCGATGATCCTCCTTCATACGCACATACTCCGAATCCGTCTTCGCCACCTGCCACTGAGCCTTAAAGATTGCGGCGGACTCAGCCTTCACCTTGTCGTTCTGGTATGGCAGAATGGTGCCGTCCTCGGCGTATTTGCGGCCACCCTTGTGGTTTGTGTACCGCCGCGCCCGGGTGTAGCCCATCTGCAGAAACTTGCGGGCCATGTCCATCCCGACGAAATCGCCTTTCTCCTTATACTCCAGGAACATGCTGTAAATTTTCTCGGACGATTCGCGTGCGATTTCCGGCGTTTTGAACCGCCAATGGGGCAGAATTTCGCTCTTGTAAGGCTCCACCAGCAACACACCCTGCTCGCCGCGGCCGACCCGGTACAGCTCCGGATGCTCCCGCAAATTCAGATGGTCATAATCCAGGTCGTAATCAAAAGGTTTCAGCATCCCGAAAAGCCTCCTAAGAGTGTATTCAATCTCTCGTGTAACGTCATATAGTAGCTATTACCCAAATGGGAGGACTAAGTCGGAGTTTGTCAAAAAGATGTAACATAACTAGCCGTTAACGGATGGTAAATATAAACATTTAGTCATATAGTGACTGTAGTCGGATTTATGGAATAGGGTCATTTTCATTAGAAGGGTGCGATGAGGAATGACAGCATTGTTTGTCATCACAGCTGCGGTGATCTTAATAGTGATCAGTTTAATCCATTTTTATTGGGCATTTGGCGGAGAATGGGGCGGACAAGCCGCAATCCCGCAGAAGGTTGAGGGCGGGGCTGTGTTCCGACCGAGAATGTGGGAAACGTTGGTGGTCGCGGTGGGCCTTATTGTCTTCGCGTTCATCCTGACGGTGCAAGGCGGGCTGTTAAATTTTATGGAAGGGAGTCCGCTGGTCCATTGGACCTGTCTAGTATGCGCCTTTATATTTTTGATCAGAGCGGTAGGGGATTTCAAATATCTCGGTTTCTTCAAAAAAGTTAAATCATCCGTTTTCGCTGGGTACGATACTTGGTTCTTCAGTCCTCTCTGTTTATACCTTGCGCTGTCTTTTCTGCTCGCGTGGAGATCTGCGGGTTAACAAGAAAAACGCATGCCCTTAGAGGACACACGCTTCTCATAGTTAAGTTAAGACTCGATTCGCGCAAGTTCCTTGTGAACAATAGGCGCAACCTTTGTACCTAGAAGTTCAATAGCGCGCAACATTTCGCGATGCGGCATTGTGCCGACGTTCAAATGCAGGAAGAACCGGTTAATGCCCAAGTTTGTACGAAGCAAAATAATCTTCTCCGCCACATACTCCGGGTCCCCGACATACAGGGCGCCGCGCATGCTGCGTGCGGCATCAAAGGCGTCGCGGTCGTACGGCTGCCAGCCCCGCTCGCGTCCAAGCACATTCATCTGGGCTTGCATCGGAGGAAAGAACTGATCCACAGCCTGTTCGGTAGTGTCCCCGACGAATCCGTGCGAATGTGTCGCAATCGATAACGTATCCGGGTTGTGCCCGGCCCGCGCGGCCG
This sequence comes from Paenibacillus swuensis, assembly GCF_001644605.1. Taxonomy (NCBI): domain Bacteria; kingdom Bacillati; phylum Bacillota; class Bacilli; order Caryophanales; family Paenibacillaceae; genus Paenibacillus; species Paenibacillus swuensis. The sequence goes on from NZ_CP011388.1 coordinate 2,217,478, forward strand.
CGCGCTTGTAAAGATCGAGCAGCGGCGCGAACTTCTCCGGCATGCCGCCGATAATCGCAAACGCGATCGGGAGACCGAGCATTCCCGCGCGCACCGCCGATTCCGGGCTGCCGCCGCTGGCGATCCATACGGGGAGCGGGTTTTGGACGGAGCGAGGATAAACGCCCAGGTTATCAATAGCCGGACGATGTCCGCCGCGCCAGGTGACTTTCTCCGAGTCCCGGATGGCCAGCAGCAACTCCAGATTCTCTTCAAACAGTTCATCGTAATCGTCCAGGCTATAACCGAAGAGGGGGAAGGATTCGGTGAACGATCCCCGGCCCGCCATAATTTCGGCGCGCCCGTTCGAGAGTCCGTCCAACGTGGAGAAGGCTTGATAGACGCGAATCGGGTCGTCGGAGGACAGCACGGTTACAGCGCTTGACAGGCGTATGCGCTTGGTTACGGAGGCCGCGGCCGCCAAGATCACAGCGGGCGCCGTCCCGGCATAGTCCGCTCTGTGGTGCTCTCCGATGCCATAGACATCCAAGCCCACCTGATCGGCAAGCACGATTTCTTCCACGCCGTTGCGCAGCCGCTCGGCATGACTCATAATCTTCCCGGTCACCGGGTCCGGTGTTGTCTCCAGAAATGTACTGATTCCGATTTCCAATTTGTTTATGATATCAGGCATGGTGTATGCTCCTTGTTATTCTGTCTTTATATGTAGTTTACTATACTTTTTAATGTTTCTCAACTAAAGTAAGTGAAATGCAGGATGAGGGTTTATTTCTGCTTATTATTTTTCCATTGTAGCAGGAGATTTAAAAACACCCCTAGAACAAGCAGTCCCAGAAGTATATTTGTTGTTTTTAGTGTTTGTGTAAGTACGTATATTTCATTATGAACACCGACTAATTTACTGTTTAAGCTACTCGAAATCTCACTTATACTTCTCCTAATTTCATTTAAAATTAAGTTTATGTCCTGTTCCACAGCGACTACACCTCCTTAAGTATTCAACCATTATATCAATTCCATACAATAACTTCCAACTGTTTACTTATTTGATAGATAGATCCATCGGATGTCAAAAAAATAAAAAGGGCCCCGCCATTTGATGCAGCTTTGCCCTCTTCAACTAACACATTTATCCGTCACCATTCCCGTTCTCCAACACAACACCCTTACCCAATCGCACCGCTTCCTGCACAAAATGCCCAGCCACACCGATATCAAACACACCGAGTCCCATCGGATTGAAAAAAACAGGCTCATTAGCGGCAACAGAACTTAATCCGCCCCGACACAGCACATCCTCAAGGGTCAGCACATCGGATTCGAGCAACCCGTGCTGGATATGCAGCTGCTCAATATCCGTGTTCTCTCGGCAAATCTCCCGCCAGTCATCGACCACGACAGCCCGCACATGCGCTACGCTCTCCGGTAGATAGTCCCTCAAAGATACGTTGAGCAACAAAGCGCCCTCGGGCGGCGGAGCATCAATATACCTCTCGGCGGAAACCGTACATGTGGCGAAAATATCCGATGCCGCATACACCGATTGCCAATCATCGGCAAGCTCCGTTATTTCGCGTACCGAAGCGGGAACGGTACCCGGATCAATCGGGTTCATATCGTACAAGGCCACACGCTCCAACCTGTCGCCCAACAGGCTTATGAGCATATCCAGGTGCATGCGCCCGATCGGTCCCCAACCGATAATGCCTGCGCGTACTTTCGATATCGGTCTGGAGGCCATATAAGCTTGCGTCATCGCTCCGCTCACAGCGGCTGTGCGCAAGCCGTTCAGCATATTGCTTTGGATAAAAGCAACGGGTACGCCCGTGGCGGGATCATTGAGAATAATGGAATTATGAGCGCGAGGCAAGCCGAGGCGGCCATTATTCGGGAAACTGGCGATCCACTTGATGCCGGACAGGTTGATCCCGCCGCCGATATAGGCCGGCATGGCAATGATGCGATTCGCCGGGTCCCTGAAACGCAGATAAGGCTTGAGCGGATGAGCGCAGTCGCCTTCAGCGCTGATTCGTACGACCTCCTGAATGATTCCAACTAACCGAGCCCAATCGATTCCAATCTCGCGAATATGGCCGTCATGTAAGTAAATCATGCCCAACCTCCGTCCAGTACCTGCCTCACCCAGGCGTCGTTATATACCGTATCCAGGTACCGCTCCCCGCGATCCGGAAGGATCACGGCACAGACCGCATCCGCCGGGATGCTTTCCGCAAGCCCCCGTACGGCGGAAACCACCCCGCCGGAAGAAGCGCCCGCGAGCACCGCCTCATAGCGGACCAGATCCCGGCAGCCCCGGACACAGTCCATGTCCGACACATACACCACCTGATCCGCCAAGTCTTGCCTATACAGTCCCGGAGTGATGCCAGAGCCAAGACCCGGGAATTGCCGCGGCCCTTTATCCCCGCCGAATATAACGCTTCCCGCCGCATCCACCGCCACGATCCGCGTGGACCACCCGCGGCCGCGGATATAGTCCGCGCAGCCCCGAAGCGTTCCGCAGGAGCTCACCCCGCAGAACAAATAATCCACCGCGCCCAACCGGTCCCCAATTTCACGCATCGTAGTCTCCGTATGGGCAAGCGCATTGTCGGGGTTTCCATACTGGTTGGTCCAATATGCTTTAGGAAACTCGCGCAGCAGATCCTGCACCCGCTGAATCCGCGCCGGCAGAAACTCGCCCGTCGACGGATCGGGTTCCGTCACCAAATCAATTTCGCCGTGAAAGCCGCGAATAATCTGCTTATGCTGTTCCGTTGTGCGGGGATCCACGACACAGATGAACCGCATCCTCAAGTAGCAGCATAATTGCGCCAAACTGATGGCCAGGTTGCCGGAACTGGACTCGATCACGACGGTGTCCGAGTCGATATCCCCGCGCCGCAAAGCCTCTCGCAGCATGAACAAGGCGGGCCGATCCTTCGCGCTTCCGCCGGGATTCATCCATTCGAGTTTACCGTACACCTTAAACGGCATCCCTTCAAACAGCCGACGAAGCGGAATCAACGGGGTCCCGCCGATCGCCTCAGAAATTCCACCTTCGAGTTTCATAGAAATCCCTACTTTACTCGTAAAAGATTTTTTTGTTCTTAATCGATTGGCTGTCGTCCGAGTCCTCTAAAGTACCCCGAACCACCTTAATCCTGTCGATGATTCCGGATTCAATCATGATGCCGATCTCAGGGATGCACTGCTCCAGATCGTCCTGAATGAGGCTCATATCCCCGTCACTCAGCCCCGGTGCGTAAACGCACACCTGAATCGCATTCCCCGACACTTTAACCCGCACGCTGGCTTGCTCGATATGGCGGTAAACGACATTCTCGATGTCGTAAATGCTGATTTTTTCCCCGTGCTTGAGGTCCGGTCCGATGCGTTTCACAAGGCTGTGAAAGCTCATGGTCCAACAACCGTCGACCAGGATCGGACGCAGATCGCGCACAACATCATAAGTGACATAACGCACGGCGGGAAAGGCTTCCCTCACGGCGGACGTAAGCACCAGCACACGTTCCTCCGCCTCGTCGGACAAAGGTTCCAGATCTCGGCTGATGTCCTCCGCCCGCAGCCCTTCCGCGATAAGCCCTTCCGTCAGCAAATACCGCCCATGCTCATGTGAATAGTAGGCGATCGTCCCGATTTCAATCGAGCCGTAGGTGTCCGTAATGCGCGAAGCGGGAAGGCCCAGCCGCTCGGCGACTTGCTCGATCCATGCCGGTGAAGCGATTTCGCCGACCAAGACAACATGTTTAATCCCATAAGAAGAAGGATCCGCCGCCGCCAGCACAATACGGTTCAAAATCGAAGGCATCGTATACAGCACCTCAGGTTTGAAGCTTTCCAGCCGTTCCAAATGCTGCTCAATCGGCAGCCGGAAGGAGATGGAGTCCACGTCCATGCCCAAACCCCGCAGCACCTCTACTGCCGTTGCTTCCGCGTGTCCTGTTCCCATATCGGCCAGAGCCGACTTATAGCCATACGGCCCCAAAATCGATCGAAATACCTCAAGCTTGATCCGGATATAAGCTTCCTCGTCCGCTTCCGAATAGTAAATGGACTTTCGCAACCCGGAGCTTGTGCCGGAGGTCCGGTAGCAGTGGACATCGTTGCGTTCGTTTAGTGGATTTTGCCCGATATAATAGTGTTCCTCCAGTACGGATGCCGTGACCAACGGTGGGGAAGCCCATGTCGGTTCGTCCGCCTGTGATTCTTCTTGAGCTGAAAGCCATGGCCCATACCAAGGCAGATAAGGTGCCAGCTGTTCGATGAGTCGTTTCAGTTGTGCAGGGAGGAGTCCCATTCGCGTTCTTCCTCTCGTTATCGATTTCCGTTCATGCTTTAGCGTAAGTCCCTTTACCTTATGCGGCCTGCCCAAACCGGGTGCCTGACCCATCCATGCCGAACCGAATTGTTCCACGCGGCGCCTACACCTATAGACGAACAACTTCGTATGATATATGAAAATACAGCACAGGGAAGAGGGACATTCCATTGTCAAACAACAAAACGGCCGTTTCCAGCAAATTAGTGAAGACGCGGGTTGTGCTTAGGGATCGGAAATTGTCCAAACATGTTCCCAAAACGTACCGACTCACGCGAAGCCGTCTGCTGTCCATGCTGAACCGTTACGGAATGGTCTATGTGAAGCCGGATACAGGATCCTTGGGCGTGGGTGTGATGCGGGTGGAGAAGCGGGGCAAGTCTTATCGGTACCACAGCGGTCTAAATAAACATACATTCTCTGCGTTTCGGGGGATGTACGCTTCGTTACAACAACATACCGGTAAGAGGCTTTATCTCGTGCAAAAAGGGATTCATGTGCTCCGTTACAAGGGACGTCCCGTGGATTTCCGGGTGATGATCCAGAAAAGCCCTTCCCGGTGCTGGGAACCGACCGGCACTGTGGCCCGTGTAGCGCATCCGCGCAAAGCGGTGACGAACGGCAGCCAAGGGGGCACGATCTATCCCGCGGCGGACATGATCCGGCCGGTGGGGGGGAGCGCACAGTCCCGCCGCATCCTGAAGCATATGGACCGGCTGGCGGTAAGGACCGCCGCGCAGTTCGGCCGCGCTTATCCGGCCATGAACGAGCTCGGCCTCGATATTGCGTTAGATCGGAAGCTGACGCCTTGGATTCTGGAGGTAAATACCCGGCCGGATCCTTGTCCGTTCACCAAGCTGACGAATAAGCGCAGTATCACGAAGATCGTCGCTTATGGCAAAGCGTACGGACGTCGGTACTGCTTGAATTGTTCGAAAGCGAAACGCGCGCCTAAAGCGTGATCCATGCTGTAAAGCTGAAACTACGCTCCGGATTGGATTATTGGATTCCGGGCGTATTTCGGCATGCTTAAGTTCGGGGTGATATGGTACGAAAGTATACCATGACTACTACACCGATGGCTGACGCGAGATTTGTCAGGAGGAACTATACTAGGTTTATAGCAAGCGGGTTACGCAAGCCAAACCACGATGAAGAAGGAGGACCTTTATGAAACGAGTAAGACTCACGTTAATCATCGCTTCAATAGGAATTTCATCTTCGCTGGTGATGGGAAGCGTATATGCCCGTTCGGATGCGGGGCTCGTAATCAAAGCATGGTACAAGAGCCGCATTCAGCTATCCCAGCAACAAGTGCAACAAGCTGCGCTGCGACATAAGCTTCTGACCTTGGTCAGCTCCATCGACGGAGCGACATGGAAAGCAGTTCAGAGTTTAACCGGCACCTGGAATACCGGGGAGAACGAAGTGGACGCGAGCATTACAGCCAAGAATGAGGCCTACATAGAACAACTCAAGCAGGCTGAACTGGAAATTCTCTCGGCTCCGACGAATGAAGCGTTTGACACTTATGTAAGCCAAGTTCAAACCAGGCAAGCCGATGAGCTGGAACAACTGGTCCGAGACACAATTCATGATTCTATGAAATCAAATAACGAATAACAGGGAGATGGATGAACTATGAAATTATTCAAAAGTAAAGTAGCGGTAGGCGTAATGGCGGTAAGTATGGCGGCAACAATCGGAACGGCTTACGCAGCGGTAAACCCGAATGCGGGTGCTCAACTGCAACAATGGTACACATCGGCATCCAATGCGACAAAAGCGATCATTGCCGGAGACTTCGCAGCTGTGTACGCGGGTAAGAAGGAAGAGTTGGAAAATTCGGTTGAAGGTTTGAAGAACGGAGCGCGCGTAAGTATTGCGGCAACAGGAAGAGCTGAAGTGGCACGCGTGAACACGAGCGTAAATGGCCAACTTGCTACCTATTCCGGACAGATCGACACGGCTAACGGAACCATTACAAGTGGTATAGCTGCGGAATACGATCAATTGGTAGCTGCAACAAATGCGACTACAAACGGACAGGTAAATGCTATCGGCACAGTATCCAAAGCGGGCATTGCCAGCGCTATCAGAAACCACGAAGGCGTGTACTCCGGCAGACTTTCCGATGCCGCAGCCGCAACAACAACGCAAGCTAAATCCGATCTAAGCGCGAAAATCGCAGCAACTAAGGCTGAACTAAACAGATTGTTGGCGCTAGAGAAAGAAACGGCAACTACTGAAATCAACAGCAACCTGACAACGAAGATTGCTGAACTGAAAGCCGAGCTTGTAGCTTTGACTGCTAGGTTGAAGAAAGAAGCAGAAGATCGCATCCTTGCTCAAGGCGCAGCACTGGAAGCAGCGGCACTAAACGAATTGGCCACAATCGTTAACGATATCACAAAGAACTAAATGATAGATGTGCCGGAGGCCTTCGCGGGTCTCCGGCCATATTTTGAACAAGGAGGTAGAAGCGATGTTGAGAAGCAGAATGAAGAAGCGCTATACATTTAAAGCTAAAGTCGTCACTGGAATTGTTTCTTTAATCATCGTCATTGCGGGCACAACGGGGATTTCGTATGCGGACGTGGACATCGCCGGTTCCCTGCGTTCATGGTACAGCTCCAAGACCGAATCGGCTGTGAGTAGCCTGGAGCAAGCCGTACAATCCGAAACGGATCAGCAAAAAGCGATCTTAAAGGAAGAATTGCAGCGTCAACTGGAGCAATCCGCGAAGGATTTGGACGCATTTACGGAAGAACAGAAGCAGCTGCACATCGCAGCCATTCAACAATACGCGAATACCCTGCTACAGAATGTAGAGATTAATTCCAAGCAGGATCGTCAGCAAATATTGGCGAAGCTTCAACTCATAACGGACAGTGCTGTGCAGGCCATGAACGCCTTAGTGGAAAGCTATGAACCGCCTGCTGTAACTTATGCCTCGCCGGTACAAACAGAAGATTCCGTCCAGAATAATGTATACAGACCATGACGGAACAGGTACTCGAAACAAACGCTCAGGCGGCTGCTAAACGCAAAGAAAGAGGCAGTTTCATCCGATTCGTCATCGTGCTTGCTCTGGCGTGGATTCTGATTCACAATCTGTTCGGATTAACCCGGGTATCCGGACATTCCATGACGCCCACATTACAAGACCGCGATATCGTGCTGATTAATAAAATTCCTTTACTCCATAGAACGCCCAAGTACGGGGATGTCATCATCATTCACGAGCACGAACTCGGATATCACATTATTAAACGAGTGATTGCGCGCGGCGGAGACCGTGTGGCCATCCAAGACGGGATCATTTATGTGAACCGTGAGCCTTTAGCCGAACTGTATACGTTGGGAGAGTCCATGGATATGCCAGAGGTTGTTATTCCTAGCGGCGAATTATTCGTGGTCGGAGATAACCGTACGGCCGGGGAAAGTCTTGACAGCAGAGACCCGCTGCTAGGCTCCGTTTCGGTCAAGGACGTTAAAGGATATGCGGCTTTCTCCGTGTGGCCTTGGCATAGCTTGATGAAACCTTTGCAATGAATATGCGCAAAAAAAATCCGAGGGGTTAAGCCTACCCGTCGGATCTTTATATTGTCATCGATTCTTCTCTCCGCTCGTACTGGACCAGTCCCTTGGAGGAAGCATACAAAGCCGCTTTCGTGCGGTCGGTTACGTTGAGTTTCATGAGAATCTGGCTCACGTGTTTCTTGACCGTGAACTCCGATATGAATAATTCCAATGCGATCTCCTTGTTGGAATGACCTCTGCCGAGAGCAATCAGCACTTCCAACTCTTTAGGAGTAAGCTCAGAGAAATCCGAGTCTTCCTTAGGATCCAGCAAATAGTCTGTAAACGCCGGATCATAATACTTACGCCCGCGTGAAACCACATCAACGGCGTACAATAAATCCTCAGGCAAGGCTTCCTTCAGACACAGCCCTTCAACTTGCAGGGTTTGCGCCAAGTTCAGTTCGCTCCGGGTAGCTGATGACGTCAGGATCATAAACTTGGATAGATGCCCTGCTTTCTTCGCTTCCTGGATGAAGTGCAGTCCGCTCTCGCTCCCTAAGTTTAAATCCACCAGAACCATGTGGGGGTGTTTCTCATTCATGAGCATCAATGCTTCCTGGCTGTTCGAGGCTTCGCCCACGATACGCACACAATTTCCGGATGAAATAATCATGCGGATCCCCTGGCGAACCAGCGGATGATCGTCAAGAATAATCATATCTAACATAGATGTCCCCCGTAGAATAAAAATATGGTACAGTGTAGTACATAAGACCTAAATGCTTCCTGCATTTCCCATTGTATATGATTATAACCTATTAATCTACAAAAAATTTTAGGAGAATAGATACAGATGATGGAAGAACCGATCCTCAGGTATGGAACTATCGGGTTGAAATGGTGCTTGTTCGTTGCCGGTATTGCGAGTTACGCTTACGGCCTCGGCCATCTTGCCGGTGTGATGCTGATTGCCCTATTTGTGCAAACCTTACAGATGATATTGCAGTTCAAGAGGACAAGGGGTATCCCGTTCCAGATCACCGTTACCGGATCCCTTATGTTCAATATGTACTTGCTGGGGGTTACAGGCGGTTTGTCCAGCCCCTTTCTGTTGTATGTCCTCGCTGACTTGTTGTGTGTGAAGTTGATAATGAAACGAAAACTCTACTATGTTGTAACGGCCGTATATCTGGTAAGTATTCCTATTGTATTTGCTAGTTCAGGTATCACTACAATCTATGAGCATAGATATTATGCGGTGTACGGGTTTTATATTTGCCTGTTCTATGGACTGTCCGCGGGGCTTCAATGGATTTCAGGCAAGGTGATGCGGGAAATTCGCAATGCGGTAACCCTTTACTCTCATCATCGGTTACATACAAGAGTCCTCCAGCATGATAGAATTCGCGGATTGGAGCAGCTGCTTGCTTCCGTTCTGAATCGAAGCGGCAAAGATGTGATGCTGACCTTCACAAAGCCCGGCTTGCAAGGCACGGAGCAAGAGTGGAGTCATGTCTATTACGCGAACTATTTAAAGCTTCATCCGCCTGCGAGGGTAAAGTCCTATCTTGTGCTTCCCTCCATTACAGGAGATCCTTACTCTACCTATGTACAAGGTTTAAAGGATCGTAAAGGCGTTCCTTACGGATGGTTACTGATCAGGGCTCAGCGGAATGAAATCAACATCTTGCATCAATTGTATATTCGAATCGTCCTCATGAGTTTGGAAACGGCCTACGATCAGGAGGCATCAGCAATCGAGATGCAAGAGAAGGCTGTTCTGCTGGAGCGAAATCAGATTGCCCAGAACATTCATGACGGTATCGCGCAAGAACTGTTCTTCATCTCCATCCAATTATTTCAACTCCGGAGCGCCTTGCCGGCTGAAGCTGAACAAGAAGCTCTTCCCTTGCTCAGAGAAATCGAGAAGAAGGTCAAGGACAGCCACCGGGGCATGCGCAATTACATTATGGAGCTTAAAGACGAGAAGCGTAAAATCAACCTTCACCATGCTATTGAGACACTGCTTGACCGGATTACAGCGAATACCGGCGTGACTCCGGTTTTCAGGAAATCGGGTTGGGTTCCCGATGAAAGGCTGGAAGTGGAAGAGGCTATTTATCACCTTGTGGAGGAAGCCGCAAATAATGTCATCAAACATGCGAAAGCTACGCGGTTGCAGGTAAACTTAGAAGTTACGAGCGTGCAATGGACCATCGTCATTCACGATGACGGTGTCGGTATGGAAGACATCACGGCGGCTCAAGTGAGTGGCAGGTTTGGGCTTACAGGGATGGAGAACCGGATAAAGTCATTCAACGGCGCCATTTCATTCCAATCCGATCTATCATCAGGCACTACAGTAACAGCCTATATTCCAAGGGAGAGGACCCGGGCCTATGTATAAAGTGTTGATTGCGGACGATCAAGCGATAATCAGACAAGGACTGCGCATCTTGCTCCGGGGATGTCCGGAATTTCAAGTGATTGGGGAAGCTTCCGACGGCGATGAAGCGCTGGAGCGATCGCTGAGTTTGCAGCCGGAGCTTGTGCTCACTGACCTCAAGATGCCCGGTATATCTGTGATTGAAGGCGCGAAACAGCTGAAAAGCGTTTATCCCGGGATTAAGGTTATTATTTTGACCGCGTTAGATGAGAGTGAAGATGTCTATAAAGCCATGAGAGCCGGCGTTGACGGTTATTTGATGAAAGATACGGAGCCGGAAGTTATTATAAGTGTTCTGCGCAAAGTGATGACCGGGGAGCATGTATTCCGCTCAAGTCAAGAATAGATGATTAAGGGGGGAGTCTCATGTTGAAGTTGAAGTTGGATCGATGGATCCGGGTGCCTGTTCCTCGCCTGATTTTCGGATTATGGACCGTTGTAACCGCAATAGGCGCCTGTCTAGTATTCGTGTATGGTTTAATCGAAGGGGCGCATAGGGATACCGTTTCTACTTCGGCGGCATTGGCTATTCTGATTGTTGTTATTGGATTAGGCCAAATTCAGAGAAATATATCCGCAAGTATGAGGGAGCGGGCGAATCTTACCGCTTTATTCCTCTTTCTGATCATGGGGGTAATTTCCGTCTACAGCCCAATTCCCGCGGAATACCGATGGATCGCGTTGCTGCTGTTTCCCTTGTCCATCAGTGTTCTGTTCAATAGTACGGTGTATAGACGATGGTGTGCGTTTTTTATACTTTTTGCTACGAGTTGTAACTTCATAGAGCTCATTTCCCTATCACCTGATACGTCCCGCTTACTGTTAACCATGATGACCCGGTTCCTGTTTGCAGGGCTCAGTATCGGCTTGGGGGCAATTGTTATTATTTCGTATCAGCAGAGCCGGGGGAAGCTGGAAGCGGACTATTTGGAATTGCAAAAGGAACAGGTGATTAACCTCCTCCAATGCTTTATTCCCGTCGGGGAGCGCAAAACGCAAACGTCCCGTCAGGAAATTACCAATATGAGCAACTTGCTTACGCAATTAGCGACCCGACATGATGGTTTACAGGTGCAGAAGTGGGAGATCGATTTGTTATCGCTGCTGCATTTTGTGAGCAGAGTCAAGCTACCGGATTATATGTTCGAGAAAGAAGGCAAGCTCTCGGATTTCGAATTGGAAGTCGTGCAGGAGCATTGTTATATGGCCAAGGAGCTTTGCGAGGACATTCCCGGGCTGCAGCATGTGAAGACAGTGTTTCTCTATCACCATGAGAAAGTGGACGGCACAGGGTATCCGGCGCAGTTGAGAGGGGATCAGATCCCGGAGCTATCGCAGATGTTGGGGTTGGTGGAGGTGTTCCTGGCGATGACTACGCCGCGGTCCTACCGGCAGCCGATGACGGAAGCGGAGGCGTATCGCGAGATTCAGAAGCTGAGCGGGACGTCGTTCAGGGCGGATATCGTGGAAACGTTCGGGAGGATGATAAGCTGATTGTCGAAAAGCGGACTCTCGATAGCGAATGGTTGAAGGCTGACTGTCGATAACGGAATGAGCAGAGCAGATCGTACAGAGCAGATAGTACAGAGCAAATTGTCGGCAGCAGACTGTGCAGAGCAGATCGTGAAGAGCAGATTGTCGTCAGCGGACTGTCGAAATCTTGCTTTCGTAACCGTGAAGCCTTTAAACGCGGACCTCTTCGGGGTATACTGACGTCAAGAGGTGAGGACATGGAGCGACAGCTGTTCGAGCACATTTACGAAACGATTGCGAAGAAAGAAACGACCTATGACGGCGTTTATTATACTTGTGTGCGTACGACGAGGATTTTCTGCAGGCCATCGTGCCGGGCGAGAACACCCTATGCGAAGAATGTTACGTTCGTAACTTCGGCGGAAGATGCGGTAGAGGCGGGCTATCGTCCGTGCAAGCGATGCGTTCCCGAAGCGCCCGGCGCCCAGGGACCCGAGGAGCGGTTGGCGGAACGGGTGGACGTGCTGATACGGCAGCAGCTGGGTCAGCCGGTCACGCTGAAATCGCTGGCCGACCAGCTGGCGGTGAGCCCGTTTCACTTGCAGCGCTTGTACACGCGGGTGAAGGGCTATAGCCCGGCGGAGCAGCTGAAGAGCGAACGGTTGGCTGAAGCGAAGCGGCGGCTGCGTAAAGGGGACGAGGCCATAGCGGCCATCGGCGCGGCGGTCGGCTTCCGCAGCCCGTCGCATTTCGCGGCTTGGCTGCGCCGGGAAACCGGGCTGACGCCCACGGAGCTTCAACAGCTTACAGCGCCGGAAGGAGGAGAAGAGTTATGATGAAATCATCGAGTATATACTGGTCCGCGCTGGATATCCTGGGCGAGCATTGGACGGTGCTGGCTACGGACAAGGGATTGTGCCGGATATTCTACCCGCACAATCAGCTGGAAGAGGCGTTGCCCTGGATCCAGCGATATCAACCCGGCGCGCAGTTAACGGAAGCGCCGGAGATGATCGAACGTTTAGGAGTAGCGGAATTGTTGCGGGGTTATTTTGGCGGGGAGCGGGTGACGTTTGATGCCGTTCCGCTGGACCTGTGGGGCACCCCGTTTCAACAAGAGGTGTGGAAAGCGCTCCGTGAGATCCCGTACGGAACCACCAGTTCGTACCGCGATCTTGCAATCGCGATCAATCGTCCGCAGGCGGTTCGGGCGGTCGGGGCGGCCAACGGGGCGAATCCGATTCCCATCGTCGTGCCTTGCCACCGCGTCATCGGTGCGAACCGCACGCTGGTCGGCTACCGCGGTGGTTTGAACATGAAGACGCGGTTGCTGCAGCTTGAAGGCGTGGAGCCGGTCGAGCCTGCAGGGCATGCGAGATTCTTGTTCTAGTGAAAAATTCTAAGGAACCCCAGCGGCGCTATGGGAGGAAAATGACCACCTTTTAGATTCTAAGGAACCCCAGCAACGCTAATGTGTTTAAAGTGATGATGGAGAGGGTGCATTGGGCGAAATAGCGTGTCTGAGGTTCGTTAGCGTGGAAAAGTGAGCGAAATGCGCGTAATAAGACCACTAGAGTTCGTTAGAATAAAAGTAGCTTTATACAGCAAATACCTGCATTATAGCACCAATGAACGAATATCCTAACACTCACATGACTCTAAGGAACCCTAGCGGCGCTATGGGAGGAAAATGACCACCTTCTAGATTCTAAGGAATCCCAGCAACGCTAATGTGTTTAAAGTGATGATGGAGAGGGTGCATGGGGCGAAATAGCGTGTCTGAGGTTCCTTAGCGTGGAAAAGTGGATGAATTTGGGCGGAATAAGACCACTGGAGTTCGTTAGACGATTTTAAAGTAACTTTATTCAGCAAATACCTGCATCAGAGCACCAATGAACGAATATCCTAGCACTCACATGATTCTAAGGAACCCCAGCGGCGCTATTGGAGGGAAATGACCACCTTTTAGATTCTAAACATTCCTGTATGAGCTAAGAAATGAGCTTGGACAAAAAACAGGAGCGCCTTGTATGATGGGGGTGTACGGGGTCATAGCCCTTAAGAAAACCCATCAGGAGGCGCTCCATAATGAATTTTACTAAAAAAGATCAAACAAATCAACGGATTGAACGAATCACCATGAAACATGCTGTCGTTGGAATCGACATTGCTAAAGATGCACACGCTGCTCAAATTACGGACTACCGCGGTCGGGCACTTACCCCTCGTCATCTTGCTTTTACCAATACCCAGGAGGGGTATGAGAGATTGCTTCGGTGGGTCAAGGATGTCCAGGCCAAGAAAGGGCTCTCCTATGTTGTTGTCGGGTTGGAACCTACAGGACATTACTGGTTTAATCTCGCCCATTGGCTTCGTGAGCAAGGTGTGAAAGTCGTTCTGGTCAATCCTGTAACGACTCATCGCAACAAGGAAAACCGCGACAACAGCCCTTCCAAGAACGACCCTAAAGACGCATTGGTCATCGCCGATGTGGTCAGCAGAGGATACTATACGGAGTACAACCCGCAAGCTGACACGTTTGAACAAATGAAGGCTATGGTAAGTCAGCGAGAGTTCTGGGTAAAGCAATCCGTCACTTACAAAAATCGCATCACGCGTTGGATCGACCTGTACTTCCCGGAGTTCAGTCAAGTGTTTCCCGACTGGACTCGCCTCCGTTCACTGGCCACGCTCCGTATTTATCCCTTGCCTTCTGACCTGGTAAACATTTCGGCGGATCAGATATTAGATACATGGCGCGAGCAAGGAATGAAGCGAGTCGGAGGTGTAAGTGGCGTAGCCAAGGCGACAGAACTCCTGTCCGTTGCTCAGAGAAGTATTGGTAAAGCGAATGTCCCTGAAGAAGCTCGCCTAGAAATAAAATGCTTGTTGAAAGCGTATGATGAAGCTGTAGCCGCGCTTGATGCCATAGAACTCCACATGGAGACGTTGCTAGAGTCTCTGCCCCTTACGGAACAGCTCCAGAGCATTCACGGGCTTGGTTCCATGACCATTGCAACAATAATAGGCTGCGCGGGCGATCTTCGCCTTTATGCTCATGGACAGCAACTCCTGCGGCGAGCCGGTCTTAATTTAGCGGAGTCAACATCCGGCAGGCATAAGGGTCAAATTAAACTTTCCAAACGCGGAGACGCAACCTTAAGAAAACATTTCTTTTTAGCAGTGCTATGCCTGATCCGACAGCACCCGGACTTTAAAAGGTTTCATGAACACAATGTTAAAGTCAAAGGGATGAAGAAAATGGTGTCGGTGTTTAAACTCATTGGCAAGCTTGCCCGTATGATCGTGGGCATGATTCAGCGCGGTGAGTCGTACCGTTCGGATTTACATTTCCAAGCAGTAGCCTAATTCACGAACACGCAACACTATGAATATTGACTCATTCGCAGGATCTTACAATGCATAGAGAACCAAGTGTGGGATTCGTAAGGGCTTTGACCCATCTTCTAAACGCGACTGGTCTCCACGCCTTGGACAGGCATAACGAAGGAATGTAAGGGCAGTGACCCGTTGAGACATGGGAGGGTAAGCCTCCAAGGGACAAGTGGAGTGTGCACTATATGGAAACACTATTCGTGACTTCTATTCCTGCATGCCCAAGTTCATGTTTCGAGGCTGATCGCCCCATATTCCTACAATGTTGGTTTGTTCAAAGCGATGATATCCTGCGAATGAGTGAGGATTTATGAGAAAACCCCTTAAATACGAGGGACGAATCCCAGTAGCGCTATTGTGTTTAAAGTGATGATGGAGTGGGTGCATTGGGCGAAATAGCGTGTCTGAGGTTCGTTAGCGTGGAAAAGTGAGCGAAATGCGCGTAATAAGACCACTGGAGTTCCTTAGAATAAAAGCAGCTTTATCGAAGCACGGACGTGTCCTGACTCAACGAACCAGCTTGGCGGAATATCTTCATGGTGTGGAACCCTGATGCAAAGCGCTCATGAAAGCCGCCACGTTCTTTTTGCTCGCCATGATGGGGGAGTGGACGGAGGAGAGCATTCTTTTGAACGTATGATCGGGTATAGAAAGAATGGTCAGTTGTCGGTGATGGATATCCCGCTCGATGACTTTGTAGGATAGCAGGGAGAGGGCGTTCAGGCCGCTGATCATCGTCTCCTTGATGCCCTGGTTGCTGCTCACCGTGAGCATGGACTTCACCTTCAGCCCGTTCGACCGAATCACATGCTCGAGATATTCCCGCGTGCCCGAACCGTCTTCCCTGGTCAGCCAAATTTGGTTATTCAGGTCTGCCAGTGTAATGTTAGCTTTCTTCGCCAAGGGATGGTTCGCGGACGCCACGAGATGCAGTTCATCCTCCATAAAGGGTTGTACCCGCAGCTCTTTCTCATTCGTCTGCCCTTCGATTAACCCCACATCCACTTTAAACAGGCGCACCGACTCTACAATTTCCTCTGTATTCCCAATGGTTACTTCAAGTTCCAGATCCGGATAGTCGCTCTGAAGCTCCACAAGCAGCGCCGGCACCACATACTCTCCGATTGTGAAACTGGCCCCAATCCGCAGCTTGCCCTGAATGACCTGATGATGCTCCAAAATCTCTTCCCGCGTCTGTTCATACAACGAAATCATCTGCTTCGCGCGATCGTAAAGCAATTCGCCGGTGGGCGTGATCTTCAGAAATTTGGGCGAGCGTTGGAACAGTTGGGTTTGGAATTCTTGCTCGAGGTTTTTGATATGCAGACTGACGCTGGGTTGGGAAATCAGGAGTTTTTCGGCTGTTTTCGTAAAATTCTTTACTTCGGCCAGAGTCACGAATGTTTTCAACGCGTCGTAGTACATGGGTCACCGCCTTATGATTAGAATTACTGATGATTATTATTATTTATATGTATTTTACTAATAACTGACCCTTCGGTAAAGTAGAATCAGGACTTACAGAAGGATGTGTGCACAATGGGGAAGGCAGCGACGGGTGTTGTGAACGGTGCGTTGAATATTACGCCGAACAGGCGGTTCATGTTTATATACGGTGTCGGTGTTACAGTTCTGTTGGCGATGGGTGCGAAGATGTTGGCCCAGATTCCGTACCTGTCGATGATGGGTTCGCTGGTGCTTGCGATGCTGCTCGGCATGGGGTGGAGAGCGTCGGTGGGTGTGGGGGAAGGGATGATGCGGGGCGTCTCGTTCTCAGGCAAAAGCTTGCTCCGTCTCGGCATCATCCTCCTCGGCATGCGATTGAATCTGGCGGATATCGTTCATGCCGGTTGGGGGATGTTCGCGATTGCGGTCATCAATCTGGTGTTCGCGCTTGGCGCGGTCTATGTGCTTACGCGGTGGATGGGCGTGGAACGGACACTCGGCATTCTGACCGCCTGCGGCACGGCGATTTGTGGCGCTGCCGCTGTAGTGGCTCTGGCTCCGCAGCTCAGAGCGAAGGATGAAGAAACGGCCGTAGCGGCGGCGACGGTTGCTGTGCTGGGCACGATCTTCACGGTAGCGTACACGTTGCTGTATCCGGTGTTGGGGTTGTCCGCGGCGGGGTACGGCGTGCTGTCGGGCAGCACGCTGCACGAAGTCGCGCATGCCATTGCGGCCGCCGGAGCGGGCGGGAACGAGGCGGTGGACATCGCCGTGATGGTGAAGCTGACGCGGGTGGCAATGTTGGTGCCGGTTGCGCTGGTACTAGGCTATATGATGCGCCGGGGAGAACGCGTCAAGCAGGGGACGGGAGATGAGCCAACCGAGGCCGCCGGCAGGAACAAGCGGAGCACTTTCGCCATCGTGCCGTGGTTTATCGTAGGCTTTGTGGCCATGAGCGGCGTGAATACGTTGGGGCTTGTGCCGGAATCGGCAGCCGGTATGCTGGTGAACGCGGCGTACCTGCTAATCGGTATGGCGATGGCCGGCCTGGGCTTGAACGTGGAGCTGAAAACCTTCCGCCGAATGGGATCTGGCGCGTTTTTGGCGGGGTTGGTTGGGTCTGTTTTGCTATCGGGCGTAGGGTACGGATTGGTGTGTTTGTGGGTTTGAAAGGATTGAAGTGCGTGACAACTCCGATTTGCGTTTACAAGAGAATATAGTAATCCCGTCATACAGGAAATTACACATATATTCTAGAGGAGGAACACGCATGAAGTGGAGAGGGCGGCAAGGCAGCGCGAATGTGGAAGACCGGAGGGGCATGGGCGGCAAAATGGTCGGCGGCGGGATCGGAGGGATTCTGATTATCGTCATCATGACGCTGCTCGGCGGCGGGGATATGGGCGATGTGCTCAGCAATGTAACCGGCGGCGGTCAGAGCGCGGCGCCTTATGAGGAAACGGCTCAGGACAAGGAATTGTCCGAGTTTGTGTCGGTTGTGTTGGCGGATACGGAGAAAGTGTGGACCGATGTGTTCGCGAAGGAAGGCATGACGTATGAGAAGCCGACACTGGTGTTGTACTCGGGCAGCGTAGAGTCCGCATGCGGTCAGGCAGGTTCGTCGGTGGGGCCGTTCTATTGCCCGGGGGACCGGAAGCTGTACATCGACTTGAGTTTCTATGACGATCTGCAGCAGAAGTTTGATGCGCCGGGCGATTTTGCGATGGCTTATGTGGTGGCTCATGAGGTCGGACATCACGTGCAAACCCTGCTGGGTACCTCGGACAAAATCATGCCGCTCCGCCAAAAGCTAAGCGAACAGGAGTTTAACAAGTACCTTGTGCGGTTTGAGCTGCAGGCGGATTATTACTCCGGCGTGTGGGCTCATCATGCGCAAGGCATGGACCTGCTGGAGGAGGGCGATGTAGACGAGGCGTTGAACGCGGCTAGCGCGGTCGGTGACGACACGCTGCAACGCAAGGCGCAGGGCCGCGTCGTGCCGGAAAGCTTCACGCACGGTACGTCCGAGCAGCGTAAAGCCTGGTTCTACAAGGGTCTCGAGAACGGCACGCTCCAGGGCGGCGATACGTTTAAGGTGAAGACGCCTTAGGTGAATAAATTATTAACTTTAAGACACAGCAAATTATGTTCATATAAAGGAAATATCTAGGCCACAAGGAATAGTATATACAGAGCGTAGCTGCAGCTTGCAGCTGCGCTTTTTTCTAAAGTACTGAATTCTTGGGGGACCACCATATGCCGAACCGAATTCTGCTTGTAGAGGATGACAAGGAAATTAATCAGTTACTTGAGAGTCATTTATTACAAGAGAATTATACCGTACTTACCGCGTTTGACGGCGAGGAAGCAGCGGCTCTATTGAATAAGGAGAATTTCGACCTCATCTTGCTCGATTTAATGCTCCCGAAGTTAAGCGGCATGGATCTTCTCAGAAAAATCCGTGAAACCAGCGTTGTACCCGTGTTAATTATCTCAGCAAAAGTCAGCGATCTTGATAAGGCGCTTGGCCTAGGATTTGGCGCTGATGATTATATAAGCAAGCCTTTCTCGATGATCGAATTAACGGCCAGAGTACAAGCCGCTATTCGAAGGTCAACGCAATACATTCAACCTGAAAACCAGGCAATCCCGCATACGCTTCAGTTTAAAGACTTAATTCTGGATACACATACGTATACCGCACTGGTTAGAGGCCAGGTCGTTCAACTCACCTCCAAGGAATTTCAGATTATGAAACTGTTCTTAACCCATCAAAGTAGGGTGTTTACCAAGGAGCAAATTTATCAATTCATCTGGGAAGATGATTATTATGGGAATGAAAACGTCATAAATGTTCATATCCGGAGACTTCGAGAGAAAATTGAAGAGGATCCGTCAAATCCCCAACATATCCGAACCATATGGGGAATCGGATACAAACTGGGAGGATAGCGTATGATAGTTCTCCTGTGTGTGATGATTGGCCTGTTGGCCGTGGGTAATGGCTGGCAATATGTTTCCCGAAGAAAACTGACTCAGAATATCCATGTAATATCCGATAAAATAGCCGAAATCATTGAACAGGAAACGGCTGAGAAAGTACTCTTGCAAACGAATCAGCATGCGATTCAGCTTATGCTCATTCAAACTAACCGTCTTCTGGCGTACAATCAGAAAGTCATTGCCGATTATGCCAAAACTAAGGACGGCTTAAAGAAATTGATATCAAACATGTCCCATGATTTAAAAACCCCTTTGACCGTCATTCTAGGTTATGCGGAGAAATTGAATCAGGACAGCACCATGTCGGAAGAGGAGAAGAAGCATGTTATTACGCGGCTAAACCATAAAGTAAATGGTTTGGTCGCTTTGTTGAATCAATTTTTTGACCTGGTAAAGATGGAGTCGGAGGATTATAAAATCCCTTTAAGAAAACTGTCGCTTAATGAAATTTGCCGGCAAAGCGTGCTTGAATTTTATGATTTGCTGCTGTCTAAAGGACTTCAAGTAGAACTCGACATCCCGGAACAACCTCTCTATATTCTAGGTAACGAACATGCGTTGCACAGGATCTTCAGTAATCTTATTACGAATTCGATTCGATACGGAAGTGATGGCGGCGTGTTTGGAGTAACGCTTAGGGAAGTTGGAGACACTGTCGCTGTTGACTTTTGGGATCGGGGAAAAGGAATTGCCGAGGTGCACCATGATCGCGTATTTGAAAGATTGTACACCTTGGATGATGCCCGAAATCTACAGTTTCAAGGAAGCGGGTTAGGTCTCAGCATTTCGAAGCGTTTAACGGAGTCGATGAAGGGAACGATGGCCCTTAGCAGCAAACCCTTTGAAAAAACGACCTTTACGTGTATTTTTAAACGAATGACATACTAAATTTTCTCTCGTTGGGATGTTCTGCTGAACATCTCTTTTTTTTGGGGCTTAGCGTAAGAAACTTGTAAGGATTGAGTAAGAAAAAACTTGAATTCGATGGTTATGATAGAGATAACACAAAGAAATCATGTGAATACGGAGGGCAACTAATGAATGACATTATTCGCACTTATGAACTTTCGAAAGCCATACATGGCCATACCATCCTATCTGATGTGAATCTTCATGTAAGAAAAGGCGAAATGTACGGTCTGCTTGGTTCGAACGGCGCCGGAAAGACAACGATTATGAAATTGCTGACAGGGATCGTCCTTCCCAGCTCAGGGGAGATTACATTGTTTGGAACGAGGCTTACTGAAACGAACAAAGATGTATTAAAGCGGGTTGGAAGCATTATTGAGTATCCGATTTTCTTTGAGCACCTGACGGCCATGGAGAACCTTCAGCTTCATTGTGAATATCTAGGTTTTTACGATAAAAAAGCGATAATTCAAGCGATGGACATGGTCAATTTACGAGGAGTCGAAGATAAGAAGGTCAGGGGGTTCTCGTTAGGGATGAAGCAACGGCTGGGCATTGTTAGAGCCGCAATTACGAAGCCGGAGCTCATTGTGCTGGATGAACCCACCAATGGACTTGACCCCGTTGGTATTAAAGACATGAGAGAACTGATACAGATGTTAAACAAGGAGTATGGCATCACCTTCCTTCTCTCTAGTCATATCTTGGGCGAAATGGAACTGCTAGCTGATCGAATTGGCGTGGTTCAAGACGGAAAACTGGTGAATGAAGTAACACTGGCGGACATTCGAAAGCAAAGGACCGATTATATTGAACTCGTGACAACGCATGTACAAAGAACTGTTTACTTACTTGAACACGAGCTTGGTATAACCAATTTCAAAATGGTGTCAGATCAACGAATTCGGATTTATGATACGGTTTTGTCTTCCGGTGAGATTACCAAAATACTAGTCTCTCATCATATTGAAATAGAGGAGATCCAGAAACATACGAGCACACTGGAAGATTTCTTTTATCATCAAATTCAAGGGGGAGTTACAGTTGGTTAAGCTGATGATGCTGGAATGGAGAAAACTAGAACAAAGAAAAGTAATCGGTGAAGTCATCATTTATTGGGCTATCCTTATGTTCTTGCCGGCGTTCTTTCTTAAAGTCGTGCTTGCCGATGAACCGACAGTTACGTTCGGGCAGAGTTATTCCCATGCTATTCAACTGATGCTGCCGATTCAAATGGGATTTCTATTATTTGGCGCTTCCCTTATCAATCATGTATTCATAGAGGAATACAAGAATAAAACCATTGCCCTTTCATTCGGGTATCCCATTAGCCGGAAGAGGTTGGTTATGGCCAAAGCTTTGTTTATCGGACTGTCGGTTTTCATCTGTACGTTGATATCCTTTGTACTCTCGGGTATAACGACTTATGTATTGGATCAGGTGCTTGATGTAATTAAGGGAGAGCCAACATTGGCAGATCTCATAACTTATACCGGAAGGATGATTATTCATTCTATCGTTGTAGCATTTGCCAGCCTGATCCCGCTGTTTTTCTTTGGGCTCTGGAGGAGAGCGGTTATCCCAACCGTAATATGTGCTGTATTTCTAATGCAGTTCCCTAATTTCCTTGGCATGGTTCAAATTACTTTAAATCTGGATATCATTTACACAGTACTAAGCTTAGTGGGCGTGGGGAGTGTCTGGTTGTCGGTTAGAATGGTGAATCGATTGGGGGATCTATAAACCCCACACAGTCATAAAATGATTTATTTATTCCTTTGTCGATTTTCACTTTGTTCATTCGTCGTATACACAGAAGGACCAAAAAAGGAGAGATCGACGATGACAAAAACAATATCCAAAAGCCGACTATGGACAGCAAGAGTGATGAGCGGAATAGCAATTGCATTTATGTTGCTCGACAGTATTATGAAACTATTTAAACCTGCGTTTGTAGTGGAACCGACTGTATCATTGGGATTTCAGGAGTATCATATTATATGGTTAGGTATACTCGGACTTCTTTCCACAGTGCTATATGCTTTACCTCGTACGACTATTTTGGGTGCGGTGATGTTGACCGGTTACTTTGGCGGCGTGATTGCGACACATATTCGTGTAGACGCACCACTGTTCTCCTCGATTCTCTTTCCCGTTTATCTGGCCGTGTTCGTCTGGGGAGGGCTTTGGTTGAGGAATGAGCAAGCGCGCAATTTATTTTCTTTGCAGAGGTAAATAAAATTACAAACTTTAAAATCGATGCCTGCGATGGGTATCGGTTTTTTTGTGTGCGGGTAAGGTGCGGGGAAGGGGTAGGAGCGGTAAGGTAACAATCTGGTGGTCAGCGCACTCTAATGAATCGTCATAGCATTAAAGGCGCTTTTTTAGCTAATTTGGAGTTGTAACGAATCGAGATATCACTAATTGCTCTATAAATGCATTTTTGGTGGATTTGAGGATAATAGTGATGTGACGATTCGTTAGCGCGGGAAAGGGGTCTTTTTGAGCCAATTAGTGTGCTCTCGATTCGTTAGAATGTTGTCCGCTACCCACAGCCCATAGTTGAGATTGCCAGAGTATGTTCCGAAAAAAATTAACAATACATATTTATTGCAAAACGATAAATAATGGTTTATTATCAATATGACAATAACGAAGTGAGGTGCGGTTATGGAACGTGGTTCAACACTGTTTTTGAAAGTAACGATTGTGCTTATTGGCATGGCGTTTCTGGCTTTGTACATCTTTTTGGTGCCGGAAATCGGGAATTTCGCCGCAGAACTTTATCCGAATCTGGCTTACCTGAAGTACCTTGTGTGGTTGAATTGGTATGCGACGGCGATCCCTTTTTACTTTGCTTTGTATCAGGCATTGAAGCTGCTGACCTACATCGACAAGAACACAGCTTTCTCAGATTTATCTGTAAGAGCGCTCAAGTATATTAAATTCTGTGCCGTTACGATCAGCGCCTTGTTTGTGTTGGGCCTGCCGCTCTTCTATATGATGGCGGAGCTTGACGATGCCCCGGGAATTATTTTGATTGGAATGGTTCTTATCTTTGCATCGATGGTGATTGCCGTCTTTGCCGCTGTTCTTGAGAAGCTTCTGAAAAATGCCATAGATCTAAAATCAGAAAATGACTTAACGGTCTGAGGTGAATAACATGGCGATTATAATTAATATTGACGTGATGCTGGCCAAACGAAAAATGAGCGTAACCGAGCTGTCGGAGCGGGTTGGAATTACAATGGCGAACCTGTCTATATTGAAGAATGGGAAGGCCAAAGCGATCCGTTTATCGACGTTAGAGGCAATTTGTAAGGCTTTGGAGTGTCAACCAGGGGATGTTTTGGAATACCGGAGTGAGGATGATTATTAGCTTTAGGACAAAAGCTTTAAAACGCGCCACCGTCTAATGACGGGGCGCGAAATTATTTAAAGTAATTGAGTTACTTGTGGAGGCATGTGAACTGTAGTGTCAATAACAACTACTTTGCTGCCTTTTTTGTACTTTTGAGTGAGGATGGGGCTCAACGTATTTCTGACCTTGCGGTTTAAAATTAGCGTTGCATTGTCTCTCTTAGCAACGTAAACAGCACGACCTCTTAAAAATTTCCGAGTCCATTGGGTATCGAATTGAATTACTTCATTAGTCAGTTCAAGTATATTGAAATCGCGAAAATATTTTCTTCTTGCCACGTGCTATCCCTCCTCTTAACCTGTAGTTGTGAATTATAGTACTTCTGTCGTGTGAGGCGGAACGTGAAAAGCCGCATCGTCAACAACAACTCGGCTTCCTTTTTTGAACCGTTGGATGATGATAGGGCTTAATGAATTTTTGACCTTGCGGTACAAAGTTAGGGATGCATTGTTTTTCTTAGCAACATAGATAGCCCGGCCGTTGACAAACGAGCGTGTCCAATGCCTGTCGAACTGTACAACCTCCTTCAACCCCGATACGCTGAAGTGTCTATCATAAAATTTTGAACTCATCTATCTTCACCTCCTAACCTAGCATATGCTAGTAGGATCTTAACGTTTGTGTGTATTAACCATAGATTATAGATTGGATTATAATAGGGGAATGTTAATCTGGGGGTACTTTGTAGATGAAGAAGATAAGTACATATTTAATCATTATTTTATCATTGAGCGTAATTATACTAGGTTTTAAACATTATGAATCTCAAAGTCAAAAAAAGGACCTTCAAAACTCTATAGATCATGCTTTTAAGTCTCAGATCTATAATGTAATAGGTGATTTGAGTGTGAAATTAGATGATTATACGTATAAATTCGTGATCTCAAGTGTTTCCAATGCCGCAACGCTGGCTGAGCTTACTTCATACGAGGAAATGAATGATGATCTGGATATTAGTTTGCAGGATTTGTTTGTTAAGTTAAGAGAGGGAAAGCCGGAAGACTTAACGACATCACGAATAGATGAATTAAGAGAGATTTTTCATATCATGATCCAAAACACTGCCAATCCCGACGCCACGGACAGATTAATGCAAATAGCGAATTAATCCTACAACCCCACAACCACCAGGGTTAGAAACATTTCCCTGTGCTTGGTTGTGGGTTTTTTTTGACGTGACAAGTAAATGGTTATACTCTAAGAGTACAGAACTTTAACTACATAGAAACTAGGTGGTTGACTTGTTATTGTCTAATTTGTTCCGAACGTATAGAAAAGGGTTATTGTTCATCTTGCTTGTAGTTGTGATTGGAATGACCGCAAGTTGTGCCCCTAAAAAAACGGCGGAACCGCCCCCCGTCGCGCCTTCCAACCCTGAAGCGGAGAAGACGCCAGAACCGGAGCAAGAGGTGTTTGGGAAGCCGACGGTAAAGTCTTTTGATCTGGGTGTTGCCGAAATCAAGCAATCCTCCGGTAAGAATATGCCTTACCATATCAACGGCGTCATCGGTGTACCAACGGGAACATCCCCCCGTCCGGTAGTCATCATTGTCCACGGTAACCACCCTGTCAAAAAGTACGATGATCCGATTTATGCGGAAGGGTTTACCTATCTGGTCGAAGATCTCGCTGAACAAGGATATTTAGCGCTAAGTGTGAATGTATTCGCCCATCGCATATGGGAATATGGTGAACCCATTGGAAATGTGCGTTTGAACGCCATCATGAAGGATCACTTCGACAAGCTTGATCAAGCGGTCAAGGGTACGGATCCGGGATACGGTCTGGATTTGAAGAACCGGGCGAACCTTAAACAAGTCTCTTACATCGGGCATTCTCAAGGAGGAACTGAAATTTACGAGATAGCCCTGGAGCGCATGAAACAGGGTTCCCCGCCCCCCGATGGAATGTTGCTCGTTGCCCCGGGCGGGGCGTTGGAAATGGAAAGGTTGCCGGATGTTCCAACGGCCTTTCTTACGCCTCAATACGATGGGGATCTGTCAGGTCTGATCGGATACAGGGTTTTCGACTTTTATTCTGATGATGCTAAACGGAGTAGTTGGACCGCGATGACGTATATTTACGGCGCCAATCATAACTTCTTTAACTCCAAGCTTGAAGGAAAAGATGACGGGGTCCAGAGAGCGAAAGAAAACGACAACTTACGCAAGCGTCTTACGGCAGCTGAACAACGGGACTTCCTGTCCAAGTACGCCGTTGATTTCTTAGGGACCGTCTACGGTACCAATCCCAATGAGATGTTATATGAGTTTAATCAGCCTCAAGCCGGTAGTTTGTACGGTCATCCCGTGCTCACCTCGCTCGTTCAGCCTAAACGTATGACAGATGTATGGAATGCGGATAAAGAGCAGTCGTCCACACAGAACGCCATGGGCGGAGCCATCGTAACGGAAGGGGTCTCCATACGCACCGAAGTGGAGAGTTATATCCCGAATAAGGATGAAACCGGTGCCTACATGCATGCGGGAGAACAGGAAGGGATGAAGCTGAATCGGGTGAACTGGCAAAAAGGTGGAGGCAGACTTACCCTGGAAATTCCGGAAGATAAACGGGATTTGTCGGGTATGCAGTCACTGTCTCTGTACATGGCGGTGGATTCTGCTAACAAGTTAAACGCTGCGGGCCAAAATCAGGCGTTAACCATCACTCTCCATGACACCTCAGGCAATGAATCCAAAGTAGTGTTAGACTCATCTACGCCTGCATTAACTTATCAGCAAGGAAAACTGCTTGATAATGAATTTATGGCGATGTGGTCGACATTTGCACCGCTAAGTACAGCCAGAATTCCGATGGCTTCTTTCACCGACATCGATTTAAAGCAAGTTGATCGGTTGTCGCTGGTGTTTGATCAAACCGATCAAGGGTCGCTGATGATTCGGAACATTCGGTTGGTGAAGTAGGAAATGAAAAATGGATAGAGACTCAGACGTATCTGAGATCTCTATCCATTTTTATTAGGCAGTAGATTTATGTTAAAATAAGGAAGCTACTCATTCATAAGTTTAGCGCTTGCATGCCTGTAAATTCGAGGAATCGTCGTCCCACTTTCATCATCTGTGGTGCAGCAATTGCGCTGCGTGTATGGCTAACGGTGCAGAATTTAAAATAGGATAACTGGACCTTTTATATATATTTTAAATAGATGTTCATCTTAAATAAAAATATAATGGAGGCATAAATATGTGGTTAATATTAGGATTTATTGCCATAGTAGCAACTTTTATAAATCTTTATATGTATAAAACAGGTAAAGATTATAAACTTGCGATGGCAATGGGATTATCATTCACAGCATTGACACTCTGTGCAGAACATAGCCTTGTATCTAATTGGGTAAAAGGTGAAGATTGGTCAGCTTTAATGGATGTTGTACCTACTATGGAAAAGGCATTATGGTTTTTGACAATTGTTTCTATCTTACTTAATATAGCACCTATACTTTTAGAATTAAAAGATAAAAAAGCCGAATAATAGAATCAAAGAATCAGCAGACATTTAAGAAAGGGTGGCACATTTGAAAAAGTACAATATTATTCGTCCGATCATGCTAATTGCAGTTGCGCTCCTAACGAGAAGCTTAGTTACCAATCTTTGTATGGTTATGGGGATGGAATCCGAGCTAGCCCAAAACATAGGTTTCATTGCCATGCTTATTGCAGCGATCGTGGTCTTTTCCAGAATCCGGAGAAGTCCGAAATAGGATTTGCACCGCGCGCTTTTGAACTGAGAAGTCATATCGAAAAAGCGGAAATAATTGAAACTTATTTGGAGCAAATGGGCCATAATCCGATGAAGATACGGGGTAACTGGATACAAGTGGATAAAGCCTATGCCAAAACGATTGCTGAGATAATAAGTATTTACTTTCTTGAGAAATTTCAACCTGATGCAGGTTTTTATACAAACGAGAAATTTGATTCTAGTTCCGGCATGACATTGTACAAATCGGGATCCTTTGGGCGACAGATCCTTTATAATAGACTGTCTAAACTCTCGTATTAAGCTATCGGGAAACTATAGTTCAATAATGTTAGGATGAGTGGAAAATGGACAACCAGTATGAATACCTTCTACTAGCTTTCGAAGAAGCGCAAAAAGCAAAAGAAGAAGGGACTTTCCCAATTGGGGCAGTAATTGTTGATTCTAACGGAACCGTTGTTAGTCGAGGTAGAAATAGAGTTTTTTCCAGCTGTGATTCAACATCACATGCAGAAGTAGACGCTATAAGAAAGGCTGGACATAAGATATTAGATGTTGAAAGCAAAAAATTTATTGCTAATAACGGACTTACGTTATATACAACATGTGAACCATGCCCAATGTGTACTGGAACAATCGTGCTTTCTTTGATTAAAAAGGTTGTATGGGCTGCGAATGATGCTGATATCGGAGCATTTAAAAAATTTAAGGAAGGAACAAGTCAGTTGCCTATTTATAATGATTTGTTCAATGACATTGAAATTGTGGCTGCTCCCTACTCGGATTTAGAAATTAGGCAAAGACAAATGTTGGCCGAATGGAATAATAATCGGGGTTACACTGATACTCATTGGAATAAAGAATTAATATATGACGCGGAGCGTTAATTTACGAAAGATTTATTCCCAGGTGATTAACTATCGAGGAACGATAGCTCAATGAACCGTCTTTTCACACTACGGTGCATTTCTTATGGTTCAATAAAGACAATTGAGTTCAACACAGCAAAAGATAAAAGGGATAGAGCTTCAGAAATACTCTGAAACTTCTATCCCTCTTTATTGTCCTAGAAAAATCCCAGTAACTCCGTTTTAATCTCCTCGTTGCTGCCGCCGACAACCTTCTGGAACTGCGGCTTGTTGAACAACGCCTCGATCTGCGCCGGATACGTCTGGCTGATGCTCCGCAACCGGATCGACTCGTCGAACTTCGCCGGATGCGCCGTGGACAACGCCACGGTCACTTCGCCGGCCGCAGTCAGACGCTCCGCAGCCACTACGCCGCACGCCGTATGCGGATCGAGCAAGTAGCCTTGCTGCTCATGCGTCCCCTGGATCGCGTCCAGACACGCCTCGTTCTCGACACTGTACGCGGCGAAGTCCGCTTGCACTCGCGCCAGAGCCTCGCCCTCGATGGCGATCCGCCCCTCGGCCTTGAACTGCGCCATCAGCGCCGATACCGTCGCCGCATCCTCGCTGTACAGATAGAACAGGTACCGCTCGAAGTTGCTCGCCACCTGAATATCCATGGACGGGCTGTGCGTCCCGCGGAACGCGCCCGGCTGGTACACGCCTTCGTTCACGAAGCGCGCCAGAATGTTGTTCTCGTTCGTCGCCAAGATCAGCTTGTTTACCGGCAAGCCCATCTTCTGCGCCAGGTAACCTGCAAAGATATCGCCGAAGTTGCCCGTAGGCACGCTAAAGTTAATTTTGTCCTCAGCCACGCCCTGGTCGACCAAACGGAAGTAAGCGTAGAAGTAATACACCGTCTGTGCCAAAATCCGCGCAATGTTAATGGAGTTGATCGCACGCAGATGATACTGGTGCTTGAAATCCACATCCGCGAACAGCTCCTTGATGATGCGCTGGCAATCATCAAAGGTGCCTTCCACCGCGAGATTCAACACATTGGCGCTGTCCACGGTAGTCATTTGCAACTCCTGTACTTTACTCACCTTGCCGTGCGGATGCAGAATACAGATGCGAATGCCTTCCTTGCCTCGAACGCCTTCGATGGCGGATGCGCCGGTATCCCCGGAGGTTGCGCCTAGAATATGAATAATGGAGTTATTGCGGCGTGAAATATAAGAATAGAGGTTACCTAGGAACTGCAGAGCAACATCCTTGAATGCGAACGTAGGGCCGTGGAACAACTCCAGCACATACAAACCGTCATGAATCCGTTGAACCGGCGTGACATCTTCGTGGCGGAAAGTGCCATAGCTGTCATCCACAAGCTTCTTCAGCTCTTCCCGAGGAATTTCCCCGTCCACAAATAATGAGAATACTTCAAGCGCAAGCTCCGTATAGGAAAGCTTCTGCCATTGCTGCAGCGTATCTTGGGATATTTGCGGGAGGCGTTCCGGCACAAGCAAACCGCCGTCGTCAGCCAGTCCCATCAGAACCGCGTCGATAAAGCCAATCGGGGCCACTTGTCCCCGCGTGCTGATGTATTTCATAATAGTCTCCTTGTACAATTGGAATATTATTATTATTGTAGCTTAAGGGAGCCTTGCGGTCGACCCGTAAAACATGGTTTTGCCAGAAAAAATGTGATAGGATGTACACCTATATTGAATGAGGAAGTGAGCCGCCGTGATTCTGATTACGATTCCGACACCGACTGTTACGATTCACAAGCAAGAAGATCCCCAGTTGAGCCACATTAACGGGTTTACCGATTTCCACCTGATTACCAGAGAAGAGGGCGGAATCTACATGTTCTATAACGCGAAGGACGAGCTCCTGTTCGTGGGGAAGGCGCGCAAGCTGAGACCGCGGATCAAGAAGCACTTCGAAGACACCGTCTCTCCGATCAAAAACCACCGGGATGAAGTCACCAAGATCGAAGTCTGTATCGTACCGGACGCCGTAGAGCGGGAAATCTATGAAACCTACATCCTCAATAAGCTACAAGCAAAGTACAACGTGGACAAGGTATTATATAAGTAGGTCAAAATGAAGCCATAACCGCGATCCGAATCGGATGGGTTGTGGCTTTTTGCGTAGAAAAGTAAGATCTATGAAGGTAACGATTTTCGTTGAGCCGCAATGGAATTACGCTGTTTTTTGCGGGAATCAGGAAAATGAATTATATAACGTAACGATTTTCCCACAAGTGTAGCCGCGGAGACACTTGAGAGAAAATCGTTTCTTTAATGATCGAATTCCCTCTGAGGCTTACAAATATAAAGAAAAATAGGCACGTACGAACGAAAACCAATACCGTGTCAGGCGTGTCGCTCTGTACTAAAGCATATCAACCCCTAGTATCGCATAAGTAATACCTTATAACACTTTATGCGACTTACCGGGGAGGCTCCGCTATGAACATGAACGGCCCACAACACACGCAACACCCCAATCAGGTCAATTCACCGCAAAAGCCGATAGATCAACCCGCTTACGTCGGTCAGATGGCCTCGGTGCATTCGCCAATCATTCCGATTTTGGGCGTGCCGCAGCCGAATGTGTATGTAACAGACCTTGATCCGGTGTTCGTGCAACATATGAGCCGGCACCAGGGGCAGCCGTTCGCGGTCATGACCACGGTGGGACGCATCGAGGGCATCCTTGCGGGCGTAGCCGTAGATCATATCCAGATCAATCTGGACGACCGTTCCGTGCATATTCGAATTGCACAGATTGTGTATTTTGAAGGCCCGCTGGCATCCTATCGGTAACGCATAGAACAAGCAGATGCCTGGGTCCGGGTTCGCGGGAGAGGGGCAGCTTTTTTGGCATAGGGCATGATGATATAGACTAGGAAATGGTATAATATTGTTACGATAAATTTAATACCACAAATGTGAACAACCGGAAGGATAAACTATAAATCATGAGCGACAATACATTCCAAAGCTACAATCTATCCGACGACATTCTGCGCGCATTGGAAGACTTGGGCTACCAACAGCCGACCGAAGTGCAGAGCAAGGTCATCCCCGTGGCTCTCAGCGGCAAAGACCTGGTTGTGAAATCCCAGACAGGGAGCGGCAAGACAGCCTCCTTCGGCATACCCTTATGTGAGGGCGTGGATTGGAACGAGAATAAGCCGCAGGCGCTGGTGCTGACCCCGACGCGGGAGCTGGCTGTGCAGGTGAAGGAAGATATCACGAACATCGGGCGGTTCAAGCGCATTAAAGCGACCGCGGTGTTCGGCAAGCAGCCGTTCCACATCCAGACACTGGAGCTGAAGCAGAAATCCCACGTTGTTGTGGGCACGCCGGGGAGGGTGCTGGACCATATCCAGCGCGGCACGTTAAATCTGCAGCGCCTGAAGTATCTGGTCATCGACGAGGCCGACGAGATGCTGAACATGGGCTTTATCGATCAAGTCGAGGCGATCATCAACGCGTTGCCGAAGGACCGCATCACGATGCTGTTCTCCGCAACACTGCCTGAGGACGTGGACAAGCTTAGCCGTAAATACATGAACGAGCCGGAACATATCGAGATCCAAGCCAGCGGTCTCACCACGGCCACCATTGAACACGGCATGATCGAAGTAAGCGAAGCGGACAAGCCCTCCCTGCTGGAAAAGATGACGATTACGGAGAACCCGGACAGCTGCATCATTTTTTGCAAAACGCAGGAGGGGGTTAATCAGGTATTCAGGCAGCTGGCGGACGCGGATTACCCGGCGGATCGGATTCACGGGGGCATGATGCAGGAGGACCGGCTGGAAGTGATGCAGGCTTACCGCAGAGGGCAGTTCAGGTATCTGGTCGCGACCGACGTAGCAGCACGGGGCATTGATATCGAAAGCATCAGTCTGGTCATCAACTATGACACGCCGCTCGACAAGGAGAGTTATGTGCACCGGACGGGGCGTACAGGGCGCGCGGGCAACAGCGGGAAAGCGCTGACGTTCGTGACGCCGCATGACGGCAGAAGACTGGCTGAGATCGAAGAGTATATCGGGTTCAAAATCCCTGAGCTTGCAGCGCCGACACCAGCTGAAATCGCCGCAATGACGCCTGCGTTTCAACAGAAGCTGAACATTAAGCCCCGCCCGAAGCAAGACAAGAACGCGGTTCTCAACCAGGAGATCATGAAGCTCTACTTCAACGGGGGCAAAAAGAAAAAGCTCCGCGCCGTCGACTTCGTAGGCACCTTGGCGCGAATAGAAGGCGTTACCGCCGAGGATATCGGGATTATAACGATACAGGATAATGTGACTTATGTGGATATTTTGAACGGAAAGGGTCCGCATGTCATTCAGGCTATGAAAACCACAACCATCAAAGGCAAACAACTTAAGGTGCACAAAGCGAATAAGTAGGCGGAGTCCGAAAGGAAGAGGTGGGGAGCATTGTCTTTTGTTACGCGGTTGCAATGGTTTTTTAAAGAAAGATGGGGGTATTATGCGCTGGCCATCACCTTGATGGCGGGTGTGAGCTTGCTTACAATCGTTCCGCCCAAGCTCATCGGAAACACGGTCGACCGAATTCGGGAAGGGGATCTGACCTCCGCGGGACTTACACAAACGGTGCTTCTGCTCATCGGGTTATCCCTGTTGCTTTATGTCATGACGTATGTGTGGATCACCACCTTGTTCGGGAACTCGGCATTGATCGAGAAGCTGTTGCGGGGGCGTTTTCTGGCGCATATGACGCGGATGACACCCGCATTCTTCCAACGCAACAGCACAGGCCAGCTGATGGCGCTTGCGACGAACGATATTCTGGCCATCGGACAAACTTCGGGGTACGGGGTCATGACGCTGGTGAACACGCTGGTGGGCGCCTCGGTGGTCATCATTACGATGATCTCTCTGGTGAGCTTCAAGCTGATGATCGCGGCGCTCATTCCGTTGCCGCTCTTGGCTTTCGTCATCAGCAAAATCGGCAAGCAGGTCCGCACCCGATTCCTGGCGGCACAGGCTTCGTTCGGACGCATGAATGACCACGCGCTGGAATCGATCTCCGGCATTCGCGTCATCCGCTCCTACGTGCAGGAGAATGATGATGTGAACGCGTTTGATGAGGTTACCTCCGATGTGATGGAGAAGAACAAGCGGGTTTCGTTCCTGAACGCGATGTTCCAACCGCTGATTTCGCTGATTGTGGGCGTGAGTTACTCTATCGGCATCGGGTATGGGTCTTACCTGGTGCTGGAAGGCGAGATTACACTGGGTCAGCTCATTTCCTTCAACATCTACTTGGGCATGTTGATTTGGCCGATGATCTCGTTTGGCGAGTTTATTAATGTGATTCAGCGCGGCAGCGCCTCGGCGGATCGCCTGGATGATGCGCTGACGCAGAAGCGGGACTTGATAGACGCGGCGAAACCCGTAGCGGTGGAGGTGCCGACATCCATCGAGATGCGGCGGCTGACCTTCACCTACCCGACGGCGAATCAACCGAGCCTCCGGGACGTGTCCTTCACGCTCGAGCGCGGACAAACTCTGGGGATTGTCGGGAAGACCGGCAGCGGCAAGAGTACGCTGCTCAAGCAGTTGCTGCGGCAATATCCGGTGGAGCCGGAGCAGTTGTTCGTCGCGGGGCATCCGGTCGAGCAGATTGCCATCGACCAGGTGAAGCGCTGGGTCGCGTACGTGCCGCAGGAGCATCTGCTCCTGTCGAAGTCGATCCGCGACAACATCGCGCTCGGCAAGCCGGATGCGACGCCGGAGGAGATCGCCCGCGCCGTGGAAATGGCCTCCTTCACGGAGGACATTTCCCACATGCCGGAAGGGCTGCGGACGATCGTCGGCGAGAACGGCGTGATGCTCTCCGGCGGCCAGAAGCAGCGGCTGGCGATTGCCCGGGCGCTGCTCATCGACTCGGACATCCTGCTGCTGGATGACGCGTTATCGGCTGTGGATGCCCGGACGGAGGCCCGCATCCTGCATCACATCCGGCTGGAGCGCACAGGCAAGACGACGCTCATCTCCACGCACCGTTTGTCCGCCGTCAGCCATGCGAACTGGATTCTCGTGCTGAATGACGGGCGGGTTGTGGAAGAAGGGACGCATGAAGAGCTGATGCTGTTCGGAGGCTGGTACAAAGAGCAGTGGGAACGTCAACAGATGGAAGCGAGTCTGGAAGAATAGATTCGAGTAGAGCTATGGAATTCCAATCCACAGGCAGGAGGCCGTTATGAAGAATCCATCACAGCAGTCCACTGCGAGAAGGCTGATCGGGTACGCGCTGGATTATAAGTTCAAGATTATCGGCGCATTGCTAATCCTATGCGTTGCCGTCGGCGCGGAGCTGGGCGGGCCGTATATTACGAAGACGATTATCGACAAGCATCTGGCGCCTGCTGGCGGGGGCGATATCGGTGCGATCCTGGGTCTGCTTGGGCTGTACATGGGGCTGTTGCTGCTCGCCAGTTTAGGCAACTTTACACAATCTTATTTGCTGCAATCCACTGCGCTGCAGATTATTAAGAACATGCGCATGGATTTGATGCGGCATATTCAGCGGATTCCGCTGAAGTATTTTGACAATACGCCGATTGGTCAGATTGTGTCCCGGATTGCCAATGATACCGAAGCGGTACGCGATCTGTTCATGAGCTTCATGGCTACGTTCGTCGTGAGTTTCGTGCAGTTGACCGGGATTTTCATCGCGCTGTTCATTCTGGATGTGCGTCTGGCGCTGTTTTGTTTGCTGTTGCCGCCCCTGTTCGCGGTCATCATGGTTGTTCATCTGAAGTATTCCAAAGTCTTCATAACCATCATGCGGGCCCGGCTCAGCGACATGAATGCGATGATTAACGAGTCCATCGTGGTGATGCCGATTATTCAGGCTTTTCGGCGGGAGAACGTGACCCTGGATGAGTTTGAAGTGCTGAATAAAGACCGGTATGTCAACCAAGTGAAGCAGTTTCGGGTGTTTTCCCTGTCCTCGCGGAACATCGTGGGAACGATCGGCAGTCTGGTGACGGCGGCGGTGATCTGGTATTTTGGCCGGGAATCATTGGTGGCTACGATCTCGTTTGGCGTGTTCTATGCGTTCATTGACTATCTGGGCAGGATATTTCAGCCGATTATCGGGATTTTCGATCAGTTGACGAATGCGCAGAGAGCTTTTGTATCCGCGGAGAAAGTGTTCACGATCATGGACATGGAAGGCGCCGAAGTGGAGAAGAAGGGGACTGTGGCGCGGCCGCAAGGGATTGTGAAGTTCGACAATGTCACCTTTGGCTACAAAGAGGGGGAGCCGGTGTTGAAAGGCATCTCCTTCGAGGCTCGCAAGGGCGAGACGATCGCGCTGGTCGGTCACACAGGTTCGGGCAAAAGCTCCATCATCAACCTCCTGCTAGGGTTCTATGAGCCGGGGAGCGGGGAAATTTCGGTGGATGGCCGGGATATCACGACCTATTCGAAGCAAGCGCTGCGCAAGCATATGGGGATTGTGCTGCAGGATCCGTATCTGTTCGCGGGCGATATCAAGTTTAATGTGAGCTTGTACAATGACGAGATTACGCTGGAGCAGGTGAAGAGGGCGCTCTCGGATGTCGGCGCGGCTCCGTTCGTGGAGCAGCTGCCGCAAGGATACGATGAGCCGGTGGTGGAGCGGGGTTCTACGCTGTCTTCGGGGCAGCGGCAGCTCATCTCGTTCGCGCGGGCGCTCGCGTTCGACCCGTCGATCCTCATTCTCGATGAGGCGACGGCCAGCATCGACAGTGAGACCGAGGGGCTCATCCAGCAGGCGCTGGGGGTTGTCAGCGCGGGCCGCACCACGCTGATCATCGCGCACCGGTTGTCCACGATTCGGGAAGCGGACCAGATACTCGTGCTCCATCGCGGCGAAATTGTGGAGCGCGGCAACCACGAGGCGTTGATGGCGCTGCAAGGACGCTACTTTAAGATGTACCAGCTGCAGAAGGGCGAATCGGTATCGGCGATCTAGTGTGCCTCGGCAGTTGATGAGCGGTTGCCCAGGGCAACCGCTAGTTTTTTGAGAATTAATTTCCTAACATGGAGAGGTTATTGTTGAAAAAATCAGTCAGGAATTCAATTGTACTTTTCTCAACTCTAGCCTTAGCTTTAGGTGCGCCATTATTATTTAATGAGCTACAGGCTGAATCTAGTGCACCGGAGATGATTTCTCCCGAATTAAAAGGCGTTTGGTATGTTCAACAAGATTATGGCGAGAAAATTCCTGAACTTATCAGAATGGTTTATAAAGATTATATTAATGAAACTCAGAAAGGGTCATTCCCTGACACTTATTATCTTGAACATGGAAAATCTGACGATGATGTTAAATATGTATTTAAATTTAATGAATTAGACTCACAAAATTCTAGAAGGCTTATTTCTTTGCTTAAAATAGAACTTGGAAAACGAGTAGAAATCAGACAAGCAGCCAAGGTGAATTATACTAATTTGATAAGCAATTTAAGTAACGAGTATAAAAGAAAAATACAGTCATGCAATTATGATCATAGAACAGATACCGTTTATTTAGTTGCTGATCTATCTGATACTGAATTTTTAAGGATACGAAATAAATATAAGCATATAAAGTTTAAAACTCATAAAGTACAACATAAGAGTGCTGGTCCATCATATTTGTTTAAATAATTGGCTCTTCGGAAAATATAGTTGAAGCTCAATAACATTGTGTTATTATATCGGACTTTTTAGCGTTTCATTAATGATCATTATTTTATTATGGATGGGATGCTAATTAAAATGAATAGGACGTCTAAATCAATCGTGAAACTGGTTTTATCTATTTTATTTATAGTTATTTTTTGTATGGCTTGCTCATCTAAAAGTCTCGAAGTTGGGATAGAAAGTTACTTGAGGTGGAATAGTAAAGAAAAGGTATTAGAGATTTATGCTGTTATAAAGAATATGTCCGAGAGAGACAGCTCCTTTGAAGCATCTATAATAATAGAAAATGAAAAATTGCAACAGCTCATTGGCTTTGAAACTGAGACATTAGAATTTGATGATAGAAAAGGAAAGACTCCATTTAAGTTATCATCTTATACAGAAACTGTATTTAAGCGAGAGTACGGTATAAATGAAAAAATTAAAAAAGACATATTAACTAATAGTGTATACATCAGAATATCAACTAAAGATGAGACTATTGATAAGCCAATTTCATATATTGATTTCATTGAATAGTCAACATGAATAAGCTGGCTGACATCGCTCGGAGTATCCGATATCTCGCAGGGGGCGGGTATCCATTCGAGGAAACGCTGAAAAAGCGCGTTAATCCGATCTTCGTCGAGTTCAATAATTTATCGAACAGGGAGTCAAGTGCATTGGACATCCTAAACTTACCAAAGTTCAAGTGAATCGGCATCGGCGTAAACGACGCGCGTAACATTTATCCGATTTGAACGTAGTTTAAATAATTGCGAGGCCATTCCGGTTGGAATGGTCTCTTTATTTTACAGTACAAAAAAGAGGCTCACCTCAAGGTTCAGTACCTTAGGAAAGCCTCCAGACTCAAGGCAAGCCAACTATCCGCTATAGCTGACGCCGGGTGCACTTCTATAAATTATAACCTTTTGGGAGCTTGAATCCATGTTCCTCCATGACCTCACTCAGACGGTCAGGGTAGTCGGTGATTATTCCATCCACTCCATCGCTGACAAGCTTATTCATGGTTTGCTTGTCGTTGATTGTCCACGGGATGACTTTCATGCCGGACTTGTGCGCTTCCTCCACCAATTCCTTCGTTACATAAGGCACGTAATTTTCGTCGGTGATCTTGCCGTTTTGCGGGAAGCCGTGAACGGGAGAGATGGCATCTGCGCCAAACGATTTGGCCGCCGCCACGAGGTTCCCTCCGAAATCATCAATGTCAATACCGCCGAGCCAAGGAGAAGCTCCTGGTTGACCTGGCTGCAGGAACTGAGGCCCATTAGTGAGTGCAACAATCGGCAAGCGCGGCTCTACCTCTTTCATCCGCATCAGTGCGCCCCAATCGAAGCTTTGGATGGATACGCGGTCCAGCATATCTGCTTCACGAACGTGTTTAGCAACGATTTGCACGAAGTCTTCACGAGGAGCTGTTTCCCATGCCGCACCCGCTTCTACCTTTGTCTCAATGTTCAGCTAAACCTTCTTGGCTTTGTAACGATTTACGAGATCGGTCACTTCGCTCAACAGAGCCATTTTTGCCCCGGGGCTTGGCTGTTGTTCCGGGTATTCCGGTTTCGTAGTTGTGCCGCAGTCCATCGTACGAACCTGAACGAGCGTGAGGTCTTTTATATACTTGCCTACGTAAGGGAACTCTGGGTCTCCGTCGAATGCAGGAGAGGTATCCTTGCAGTTTCTTGCTGAGATTTTACGGTCATGTGTGACAACCGCCTGCTTGTCCTCGGTAATTTGAATATCAAGCTCTAATGTGGTCACACCTAGTTCAAGTGCACGAGAAAACGACGCGAGGGTCGACTCCACCGTCAGTCCCATTCCTCCGCGGTGCGCTTGAAGGTCAAACGTCTTGGGGCCGAAGCTGTCAGCATGGTCCAATGGCTTAACGGCCAAAGCAGGTTGGGAGAATAATAACATAAATGCAGCACACGATAAGGCCAAAGCTCTACTTTTCTTCACTTATTTCACTCCTTTTATAATCTAAGTGCAATAGAAGTGTACACAGCTAGTGTAAATTCTGATGGATGAATATTTGAAGATAGAGTAAACTCGAATCGGCATAGGCGTAACAAGACATACTATAATTAAATGGATTAGCCTTCCGAAAGGGGGGCTTTTTGGCATGGGTTTGACTTTAGGCAGGATATTCGTTATATTAGGGGCATAAGATTTAATTGTATTCAATTAAATAAAGAATAGGAGTGTTTAGAGTCAATGATTACTTTACAAGCACACATGACGATTGATCCGGCGTTTCGTGAGGAGTTTCTGGAGAAAGTAAAGGTGCTGATTGCGGCCTCTCAAGCGGAGCCAGGCAATATCAGCTACGGACTTTACGAGTATGTGGAGAAGTCCAACCGGTTTGTCATGATTGAAGAGTGGGAAGATGAAGCGGCGATTCAGGAGCATAATCAGTCGCCTCATTTTGCCGAGTTTATGAAGTTTGCGCCTGAAGCTCTTGCGGCACCTGTCGAAATTAAACGCTCAATTATCCAATAAAACATTAGTCTGGGAGGTATTTCAAAACATGAACGAAGTCAATGAAGTGATCAACACGTTAATGAATCACCGTTCGATACGCAACTACACCGATGAACCGGTGACGGAAGAACAGCTCAACCTGATTATGGATGCGGTGCAAGCGGCGCCTACTTCCATAAATGGACAACAGGTAACGGTCATCTCCATCCAAAATCCGGAACGCAAAGCGAAGGTAGCCGAATTGGTGGGAAATCAGGCATGGGTTGCGCAGGCCCCGGTGTTTTTGCTATTCTGCGCTGACTTTAACCGCACGAAGATCGCCGCGGACTTAAATGACGAGAAGCTTGGCATTACAGACGGCATCGAATCAGTCATCGTCGGAGCCGAGAATGTTGGTTTGGCCATGGGGAACGCCATCGCGGCGGCTGAGTCGCTGGGCTTGGGTATTGTTCCGATCGGCGGCGCGCGGATGAATCCGCAGGATCTGGTGGAGCTGCTGAATATTCCTCCTTACGTGTTCCCGGTTTGCGGACTTGTTGTCGGACATCCGGCTGATGCATCCGCACAAAAACCCCGTTTGCCGCAGGCGGCGGTGTTCCACAGAGAACAGTACAATAACGATCTGGAAGGCATCATTAAGGAGTATGATGAGCAAATCTCGGAGTACATGAGCAAACGTACCGGCGGCAAGGAAACACGCACTTGGTCTAAGAGCGTATCTTCGATCTATAACCGGATCTACTATCCGAATGTGCGGGCGATGCTGGAGAAACAAGGCTTTAAGTTTAACTAAAATTTATTTTGCAGGAGGAATTTCATCATGGAAAAATTATATACAGCAACGGTAACGGCAACAGGCGGCAGAGACGGTAAAGTGGTATCCAGCGACAGCCATCTGAATCTGGATGTTCGGATGCCTAAGGAACTGGGAGGCCAAGGCGGCGCGGCTACGAATCCCGAGCAATTGTTCGCGGCGGGGTATGCGGCATGCTTTGAGAGCGCACTGAACCTGGTGTGCAGAACGAAGAAGATCAAAGTAGAAGGCACCGAAGTGACAGCTCATGTAACGATTGGGAAAGACACGGACGGCGGCTTCAAGCTGGAAGCTAAATTAGACATCACGGTGAAAGGTGTAGAACGTGCCGTGGCGGAGGAGCTTGTACAAGCGGCCCATCAGGTTTGTCCTTACTCTAAAGCGACGCGCGGTAACATCGATGTGGAATTGAATGTAGTTTAATGGTTGTCGAGAGGCCATCCCGTTGGGGTGGCTTTTTCTCTGTAAAAAAGTGTTGAGCGGAACTGAAAGAATTCGGCATTAATGGCAAAAATATCATCATTCGCCCTGTGCATTGGTGATTTGATATTGGCTGATTTGCTCGAAGAAGGTTATGCCGGTGATGAATTGCTAGCAAAGTTTCGTGAGCGACAAAGTGATCTACACGCTGCTGTTAAACACTTAATTAGCGATTCCGGAGAGGTTGCTCGCAATTTCAATGGCGTAGACAAAACGGAAGCACTTTTTAGCGATGTTATGTCTGGATAAAGGGAAACTTCTAAGAAGAGCTAATATGATATTTTAAATAGCGAAAGGATCCCGCTGAGGCGTGATCCTTTTTACTTGGTATCCAATAAAGTCATCCGGGGAAAGGGGTTGTACGGAATGAATATTAAGTCCTCCACTACAATAAGACAGGACATTATGGATGTTCAAAATGCCCGCATCAAGATGACAACCCTTCATTATTTACCTTTTAGAGTTCGTGTCGCACCATAGCCACAGAGCCTTCCCAGAGGTGCCAGGAGAGCGAAAACGATTTTCTGAACAATGAGCGGAGGCTTGGTCAGACGAAATTCTTGACGATACTTTTGCATAATGACCGCGAGTTGTAAGATGTGTGGTACTCCTGCTTTATTGGTTTTACCTTCTTGTGCGAGACCCCACATTACCTCCAAGAAGTCATCTGTGTGCATTGCGGGCCGCGTCTGCCAGAGCAGGCGGGTCTCGTCTTCACTGCCATTCCACATTTCATGTGCGACACCGATAGGAATGAAAAATGTTTCGCCCGCGCAATAGATATTCTCTTGAGCATTCAAACGTACAGTAATGCTACCGGACAGGACTTTGAAACGTTCCTCCTGTTGAGGGTGAAGGTGCGCGGGTGGTGCTACCGAGGATGGTTGATAGAAGGCCTCAACCTCTACTAAATCTCCATTAGTATCCTTTGCCGTTTTGCGGAAGACAATGCGTTGCCTCCTGATCGGGTCAATTAATTCTTCACCTGCATATGCCACATCTGTCACTCTCCTTGTCTATTTCCAAAAACTTTGTTTTTGGTTCAATCAGATTGCGATATAGTAAGCTTTTTATCCATCGCTTGTTCTCCCGACTTAGTTGCATGGCGATGTAAAAGCTTAGATCGCGGATTTTTGTCTCTAACCATACTCAATGCAACCCAAATGCATCCAAAAGCAACCAATAGTCCATGAGCAACTCTGATTGGTTGGGATCCGAAAAACTGCGGAATATAGAGCGCAAATCCCAGAGCGAACGATAAAACACTCCATCTCGACAGCATGCCGGATCGCCACGCCGCAATCGCAACCAGGATGGGACCAACTGCAAGTAGCAGGAGTCCTGCTGCGAACATAACGACTGCTGGCCCAGAAAAACGGACTGCATCGACCAAGGGCAGCAGCACAGCGCTTTGCTGCTTAACAGCTTCCTGACCGATAGCATGCAGCGCAAAGATCTCGGCACCATAATAGGGCAGAGTGAATCCGACTCCGATCCAGATTAAGATAAGTGCTAGGGAAGCGAGGCGTTCAACGGTTGTTTTTTGGAATATGCTATGCAGACCCAACAGACCCAAAGCGAGCAGGATGAAGGCCACTACAGCCAGCATATGTGACAGAACCCAAGCGGTGGAAGCGAAAGCTTCGGCACCTTGCAATGTTGATTCGTCGGAGAATGGTCGAAGCACTGGGTAGAGAATAAACAGAATTCCAGAGACGATTAGAGACAAAGCTCCAAGGTGGACACGAGATGAGAAGACTGTTATCACTCTGGATGAATAGGTTGTTGCCATAGATTGTTCCTCCTAATTTCGGTTAATGTGGTTACGGTTTATGAGCAAAACTAACAGTGTACGTTTTAAAGCATAACATCAATAAGTTGTGGGTGTCAAGACGAACGTTGTTCGTTATAAGTCATACATATGGCTTGAAAAAAAGATCCATTAAGGAGTACAATGTTAAGTATGGTATACAAAAAAAAGATCGATCAAGACATGTTGGTAAAGAGCACGTTTGAGTTATTGGAGCGCGAAGGAGTTGAGGCTATTTCTATGCGTCGGCTGGCTACGCTGTTAGATGTACGCGCCTCCTCACTCTATAATCATTTTCGTGAGAAGTCGGCATTACTCAGTGCTGTCGCAGAAAAAGGGCTGTTACTCTTGGCAAAAGAATTGGAGAGGGCATCTTCCCTAGCAAATTCAGACCCGCGTCGCCAGATCTATGCAATGGGTATGACCTATCGTGAATGGGCACTTCAACATCCACAACTTTACAGGCTCCTCTTCACGGACACACCGCCGATTGAGGATATCTCGTCTTCATCCCCCATCGCGGCTTTTGCTCCTGTACTGACTGCTACGGGGAAACTGGTCGGACAGTCACAAGCTGCATCTGCGACGCAGGCGATCTGGGCTTTTGTACATGGCCATGTGTTGCTCGAATTGACGGGGCATTTGCAGCAATGCATTCCGGTTGAAGGCTTACAGCTTGGACTGAAATGTTTTGTTCAAGGACTAGGCCGCTAACCAAGAAATACAAGAATCAGTAACAGCTTTAGAGTAGATGGCCATCCGAATGTAGGATGGCTATTTTTTTTTTTTTTCAAAACTTGCCGTTAAAGCTAGCGCGGAGAACAGTATCATAGGTAGAAAAAGGATCATTAAACTAATGGAGGCATTGGCCTTGGAAAGACGCTCCTAAAATGGGGTGTAGAAAAACTAAAAACCTTTGGATGCACTACAGTAGCAATCTGGGTGTTAAGGGAAAACCCTAATGCCATCCTTTTTTTGAAAAGCAATGCTTTGTTCGTGATGGGATAGAGAAATTAATGAGTAGAGGTAAAGATTTTATTCAGTATAGATATTATTAAGCGTTAAAGACATGTAGTATTGAACTAACGGATAACGATTGCTTAAATATGGTGAATGGAGGTCAATAAATTGAAATTATAACTTTGGCCATTTGAGGATTCGGAAAACGTAGCTGTAATTACCTCAATTAAAATTATGGATAGCGTAAGCCCTATTTTATATGTATCCCACGAGGAGGACGATGGGATGTGGCAGTTCCTAGATGGTGGAGAAGTCAGCGAAGAGGACGCACGGATACTTGGGTTAAAGGAAGTTATAGATATTGACCCGAGTTTGGTTCAATTAGCTAACCTTCCCATTGGCTGGATTGCATGGAGGGAAACAGAACATTGCCAATGGATTAGAACTAGAGCCAAAAGGTAGGCTTGTAATTACGTTTACGGAGAACATATGCAAAAATTCTTTAATAGTTACCCACTTCCGTCACCGAATATTTCATACTCTACCTAGTCATAGTAAAGAGTAGATACAGAAGGGATCGAACCCTAGATGCAACCTTTCACTCAACGTGTGGTGGAGGTCATTCGCGCCATTCCGCCGGGACGCGTGATGACGTACGGACAAGTGGCCGGAGAGGCGGGCAGCCCGCGTGCCGCAAGACAAGTGGTACGAATCCTGCACAGTATGAGCGCTAAATACGAGTTACCCTGGCACCGGGTCGTTAATGTCAAAGGCGAGATTGCCATCCAAGAGGATGAATCCCGATTCCTGCAAATCGCCATACTGACAGAAGAGGGCGTGGACATCGACAGCAACGGCCGGATTGACCTGGAGAAATATCGAGCGAGTGTTCCACATTTTGACACCAAATATAATTAGGA
The DNA here is from genome assembly GCF_001644605.1 of Paenibacillus swuensis. Lineage (NCBI taxonomy): Bacteria > Bacillati > Bacillota > Bacilli > Caryophanales > Paenibacillaceae > Paenibacillus > Paenibacillus swuensis. Next base: position 2,262,203 of record NZ_CP011388.1, read on the forward strand.
GATGAACCATATGAGTAAACCCTTAAACGAACAAGAGCTGATTCAATACATAGCCGGCAAAACCGGAGCGGATCCCACCCAAATCGGGCTCGTGCTGAAAATCGAAGATACCTATATCAACAAGGCTAAAGCGAACGCGCGCGGCGAAGTGGACATTGATGTGGATGATATTGTGGACCATATTATGAAACAACGCGATGTGAACCTGGATGAGATGACGGTGGAAACGATTTTGGAAACGGAGATGGAGTATTTGATCCAAAAAGGGATTGCCACCTACGGCGACTAACCTTCCGCGACACCTGCACAACGCCAAAAAGAGGCTTACCTCAGGTCCAGTACCTCAGGCAAGCCTCTTCAGTGCTTCAAACTTTAAAGCTTTAGTGCACCCGTTCTTTAAACGTGTGGCAACAAGTATCTTTCACGCCTGCCGCATGGTCGGTATGATGCGAGTCATACTGCTCGTCCCGTGTGCCTTCCGGTAATTCCGCATGGGCATGGGCGTTGATCTCGATCATAATGGTCTCAGCAACACAATTATTGCCTTCTTCCCAGTAGGAACAGTTGTCTACGCTGCATTTCACTTTTGGATTTTCCATCATCAGTCACCTCGTCGGAGTGTTTTTTAATTCGTGTGCTTATTTCATACCACCCTGAGCTTAATTCTAAACATTTGAATATAATGGAATTAGAGCGGAAAGCGGTTGTAACAATAGGTTACAGGGGGTTATGCAATGGGCAAAAGATGGGTGAACAGCCCCGCGATGTATGCCATGGGGATGCTGGCGATGATGATTCCAAGCTCGGCTTTCAACGCTTTCTATAACTACTATTATGTTGAGAAATTGGGGCTGGGGATCGCCATGGCGACGGCTGCCCGCATGATCTTCCTCATCTGGGACGCGGTCAACCAGCCTATATTCGGTTATCTGTCGGATCGCACAAACACCCGTTGGGGACGAAGAAGACCGTGGATTGTGGGGGCGATCCCCTTTTTCATGCTGACGTTCGTGATGGTGTTTACGGTGCCTGCGGGGTTGTCCGGATACGGGCTATTCCTCTGGTTTGTGATTGCGCTTGTGCTGTATGAGGCGGTGGCCACGGTGCTCTGGATCAATTACGGGGCGCTGTTCCCTGAGATCTTCAAGGGCGACAGGCTGCGCGCCAAAGCATCCGCGGTACAGCAAGGTTACCAGATTGTCGCGATTCTCATCGGTACGGCGTTGACACCTCTTTTGTTCGGCGTAATGGGGTTTAGCAGGATGTCCGTGCTCTATGCGGTTGTCTTTGCTTTGATCATGGGGCTCTGCGTGTATAACATTAAAGAGGATGAAGAGGTGCGGAAGATCCCGCCGATGCCTCTGAAAGAAGCTTTTCTGGAAACGTTGAAAAATAAGCCGTTCTGGATTTTCAATATCTCGAACTCTTTTGCCCAGACCGTGAATGGCTTGGTCTCCTCCATGATTCCGTTCTATGCCAAATATGTGCTTCGCATCCCGGAGTGGCAAGTGTCCATTCTGCTCGCCTCCATCTTCGTGTCCGTGATTCCGCTGGTGGGCGTCTGGTATTGGATGATGCGGCGTATGGATCCGTTGAAGGCTTGGCGGTTGTCGCTTCTCGTTTATGCGTTTTCGGTGGTGCCTCTGTGGTTCGGAACGGGGCTGATCAGCGGGATTCTCGCCGGGGTGCTTGTTGGTTTCGGCCTTGCCGGATTTCTGGTAACGCCGCCGGTTGTCAGCAGTATGCTGATAGATGAGGATTTCGACCGCACCGGGCGCAGACGTGAGGGGATGTATACCGCGATGGGCGGGTTTATCACCCGTTCGAGCGGATTGATCGCGGCGTTGGCTTTTCTGTTTGTAGGTTTGATGTTCGGCTATGAGAGCGGGGAGAAGCCCGGTCCGAATCCGGAAATGACCTTTCAGGTGCTCATCTGCTTGGTGCCGCTGGGTTTGCTGGCTATCGCGTATGTCATCTCATTAGGAGTTCGGATGGAGGGAAGGACGGCGGATGTCAAAACAACGGATTCTCATCATCAATTGTGACGATTTCGGCCAAAGCGCTGCGACGAATCAAGCCATCATGCACCTTCTGGAGGAGGGCAAAGTGTCCTCTGCCACCATCATGGTGCCCGCGCCGGGATTCGAGGAAGCGGCGGCATGGTGCCGCCGGAGGAATCAGCCCAACATCGGGCTGCATCTGACGCTCACGAGCGAGTTCGAAGCGATTCGCTGGCGGAGTCTGACCGGTCACCCCTCGCTTCACGGGGAGGACGGGACGATGCACCGAACGTGCGAAGCGTTCGAACGACGTGCCGATGCGGGGGCGGTGATGCGGGAACTGGAGGCGCAGTACCGGTTGCTGGCCGGTTATGGGTTTCCCGTCAGCCATGCGGATAACCATATGGGCAGCTTGTACGGCGTAGCGACGGGGAGAAGCTTCATCCCGCAGGTGCTGTGGAAATGCGCCCGATGGGGGCTTCCCTTCCGGTTATTTCGGAAAATCGATCCGTCGGATACGCTGTTGGCCGGCATCCCGGGAGCGGAAGGAGCCGTGGCGAAGGCTTCGGCGCTGGCGGGCGTGCTGGGTGTGGCGATTCCGGATTATCTTTTGTCCCATACGTTCGGTATAGAAGAGGGAGAAACCTACGAGAGCTTTAAGCAGATGATGATCACGAAGATGTACAACCTTCCCGAGGGAATCAGTGAAACTTACATCCACCCGGGTGTCGAGAACCCGGTCATGCAGCGTTCCATCCCGCATTGGGCCAAAAGAGTGTGGGAATACCGTCTTCTCCTGGAGGACGATTTCACCTACGCGATACAGGATGCAGGGGTAACGCTGGCTAACTATGGCCATGTCGCCAAGTATGGCAGATCCTCCCGGTGGCAGTCGGCAAGCAGTCTTATGCGAGGGTTGTTGAAGAAATAGTGGAATGATAAAGGCGATCACGAGAAAGGGTGGAACTTGATGCAGGAAAAGCGAAAAATCGCCGTGGTTACAGGCGCGAGCGGAGGCATGGGCCGGGCGACGGCAGGTCTGCTCGCCGCGGAGCATGGCATGAAGGTGTTTCTGGTTGCCCGTAGCGCGGACAAGGGACAGGCTGCTGTAGATGATGTGAACCGTCTGAGCGGAAGGGATGATGCGGAGTTGCTGGTATGTGACCTGGCGTCTTTTGCGAGTATTCGCGCGGCGGCCGCGGAACTTAGCTCGCGTTGTGAACGTATAGACGTTCTAATTAACAATGCCGGTGTTGTGACCCTTCGCAGGGAAGAAACCGAGGATGGGTTTGAGCGGCAGCTGGGTGTGAACCATCTGGGGCATTTCCTGTTCACAGGACTGCTGTTCCCGCTGCTCAAGCGGAGTCCGGCGGGCCGCCTGGTCATCATATCTTCAGGCGCGCACAAGATTGGCCGCATGAATTACGGGGACCCCGGCATGAACAAGAGTTATACGGTATGGAACGCCTACGGCCGTTCCAAGATCGCGAACCTCTGGTTCATGAAGGAGCTCGCGGGCCGGTTAAGCGGGACAAGCGTGACCGTGAACGCGGTGCATCCCGGTGCCGTGGCCACACAGCTAGGTGTAGACCGGCGCACAGGCTTCGGCGCGATGGTTCACAAGCTGCTGCGGCCGTTCTTTCAGACGCCGGAGCTGGGCTCAGCAACGGCCGTCTATGTAGCGACTTCCCCGGAGGTTGCGGGCAAGTCGGGGTTGTATTGGTACAAGATGCGGCCGGAGCCCGTGTCCAACCTGGCCGAATCGGCGGAAGAAGCCAAGCGCTTCTGGGCCTGGAGCGAAGAAGCGACCGGCTTCCGATGGGACGCATAAGTATATTGTAGAGCGAGGCAAACACATTGATGATTTTGGTATGGATGATAGTGATAATAGCGGTTTTGGCGGTGATTGCATGGCTGGTGATCCGGTTCTACCCGGCGTTGGGCGGAAGACGATCCAGAGAATCGGCGGCTGCGTTGACGAGGTCAGCCCAGTACGCCAGTGGGAAGTTCCAGAATCAGATTCCCACGTCCATGAAGATGAGCTTCGGGGCAACGTTGAAACTGCTTGTGGAGTTCATTCAGGGCCGGCCTGATTTGAAGCCGACCTCGCCGCTTCCCATCGAGGTGTTTCAACCGCAGGTGGCTGTTGAAGGCGTGATGCCGCAAGTGACCTGGTTCGGTCACTCCGCCTTCCTGCTGCAAATGAACGGGCGCACCCTGTTCATGGATCCGATGCTGGGCACCTCGCCTTCGCCGTTTCCGCAAATCGGCGGTATCGGCCGTTACAGCAAACAGCTTCCGTTTAACATCGCGGATCTTCCGGAGATCGATGCGGTGGTCCTGTCGCATGATCATTATGATCATCTGGATTACGGCTCCATCTTGAAGCTGAAGACGAAAGTGAAGCAATTTTTTGTGCCGCTTGGGGTGGGTGCGCATCTGATTCGGTGGGGTGTGGATCCTGGCCGGTTACGGGAGCTGGACTGGTGGGAGGAAGCGGATTTTGAGGGCTTAAAGCTTACCAGCGCCCCGGCCCGGCATTTCTCCGGCCGCAGTGTGACCGATCGGAACAGCACCTTGTGGTGTTCCTGGATCATCCGCAGCGAGACCGCGAAGGTGTTTTTTAGCGGGGATAGCGGATATGGGCCTCATTTTGCCGAGATTGGGGAGAAATACGGTCCGTTTGATCTGACGTTGATGGAATGCGGCCAGTATGACGAGCGGTGGTCGGCCATCCATATGATTCCAGAAGAAACGGTACAAGCTCATCTGGATGTGAAGGGCGCACTGCTGATTCCGATTCACTGGGGAGCGTTCACGCTAGCGATGCACAGCTGGATCGACCCGGTGGAGCGCGTACTGAAGGCGGCGGCGGAGAAGCAGGTAGCGGTGGCTACGCCGAAGATCGGCGAGACCGTCACCCTTGGCGCATCGGCATATCCTATGTCGACGTGGTGGAAATAACGGGAAAGAGCTCCCTGTGCGAATGGAGATTATCCTTGGACGGTAAATCCACTTTCTTGACGGAATTTATTTGGCATGCGTGCCTAATTACAGCAGATTGTCTTTTGCAATAAGTTGAAAGGTGGGCGGAATAATGGAACGTAGAGTTGAAGAACTGGAAGAACTGGTGAGAAAACAAAATAATCAGCTTCTTGAGATGAAAAATAAAATCGAATCCTTGGAAGATAGAGTATTACGTTTATCGGTTTGCAAAGTATCCAACGGTGAATTTCCTTACTATGATTTGATTTTGTCCTATAATATCACACCTAATCAACAAACTCAGATTAACAGGCTATTTATGGCTCTATCCGAGAAATTGGTCGGCAATACATTACCCTCTCGCCTTAAAGAAACCGAAAGCTATTCCACTCTCTTTTTATTTAGTGACAATCCAATACAATACGACGATGTAAAAAAATCAATCATGACCATTTGGCCAACTACGGATGGCGAATTACCATTATCTATTATAAAAGCTATGAAAGATCAGGGGATACAAGTTCAGCTTTGTGAATATCTCCTTTCACAAGCTACACCTCATAGTTAAAACGTAAATAAATGATAAAAAAATCACCCTGCTAATATACTGAGCAGGGTGATTTTCTCAATGCTTGGACAAGCTCCGAATCTCATCCTCGGTTAAAGCTTGGTTGAACACGGCAAGACCGCCCATCAACCCCACATACCGGTTGCCGGCCTCACCGGACCGGTCGACAGACCCTACCGTGAAATCCGCACCGTCTTCACCGCCGTCGAACAAGCCGCCGTCGTACAGGTAAGGGTTGAACTCTTTACGAGGGTCCAGCTCGCCGTCCAAATACACTTTGGCATGGACGCCGTCGTAGGTAAAGGCAATGGCATGCCATTCCTCCTTGGAGACGGCTGTGCCGCCGATCGCTGTGGTCATGCAGTAGATGTAGCCCGGCGTAGGCCCGCCGACGGAAGACACGTGACCACACACCTGATCGGCGCTGTCCCAAATGCTCAAGTCCATGAACATGCAATATTGCCGTTTCTTGTTCGACTCATTCCACATGCCCGCGATGGCTTGGCATTCGGTGTTCACCCTTCCCGCACGCTTCACCCATGCGATCAGGGTCAGGTGCCCCTCCAGGCCGTGGAAGTTTAACGCCGGGCATTCCGCCCGGGGGAGGTTAAACCACTGCCCGAAGGTCATGTCGGCCGCGTAGGGGCCGAACACGCCATCGTCCGCTCTGGCGATCGGACCGTCCATCTCCCGGAGTCGATAGCCGTGGGGTCCTTTCGCGACGCGATCCGAGCCGGCTTCCTCCTGGAAGTCCCAGAAGCTTAACAGAGCTGGATGGTTGGTGATGGCTTGAGCCATGGCCTCAGCCCGCGACTCCGCTTGTGTTCCCGTTTGCGCCTCAGCTCGCACTTCTGTCTGCGTTCCCGCCTGTACCTCTGCCTGCGTCCCTGCTTGCAATTTCGAATCTGCATTTTCGTTAGTCAACATGAAAATCCCGCCCTTCATCGATATGGAATGTTTGACCTCATGTTCGTTATTCCTGCGATTGCCCCGCTTTGACACCCAGAACGACCGCAATCTTGCCATCTTCAATCTGCACTGGGTAAGTTCGTGTTCGAACCTTTTCGCTAAAAAGGGATTTCCCCGTCTTAATATCAAATTCCCATCCGTGCCAAGGGCATCTCACGATTTCCTGATCCCGCCCGTATTCGAACGCGTACACCTCGGATGGGAGATTTGTTCCGCACACCGGTCCTTTGCACAACTCGGCGCCTTGATGCGGGCAATAGTTATGAATGGCGTGGTATTCCCCTTTCACGTTATAAACCCCGATGGACCGGCCTTCCACTTCCACAATCTTATGTCCGCCTACCGGAATATCCGCTGTATCCGCGACAATATGCAATGCCATCTTCTTCTCCATCCTCTCCGTTGTTTGGACTAAAGCTTATACAGATCTTTGGCGTTCTGATAAAAGATCTTATGCCGGGCTTCCGGGGACAGCCGCTTCAGAATCGCTGTCGGATCATCGAAATCCCAGTGCGGATAGTCGCTGGAAAACAGGAGAATATTCTCGGCATCGATCATATCGAAGATGGACAGAAGATGTTTAAAGTCCTGAGGCTCTTCAATCGGTTGTGTCGTGAGATAGCAATTGTCGCGAATGTATTGGCTCGGCATTTTCTTCAGCCAAGGGGCTGTGGAGCGCAATGCCTTAAAGTTCTTGTCCAATCTCCACATGAGATGAGGCAGCCAGGCTACGCCGCCTTCACAAAAAATAAACTTAAGGTTCGGAAATTTCTCAAATACGCCTTCGCATACCAAGCTGATCAGTTGAGCCATGAAATTCTGGGACAGACTCGTATGCCACTGCAAATAGGTGCTTGGATATCCTGCTGCCGTAGGTTTACCTGATATACCGCTGCCTTCAGAACCGGGGTGGATGGCAATCGGTAAACCCAACCGCTCCGCCGCTTCATAGACGGGGTGGTAATATCGGTGACCGTAAGGCATGGGAGAAGCACTGCCAATAACAATTTCAACGATGCCGGGATGCGCTCCAATCCGTTCAATCTCTCTTACGGCTTGTGCCGGATCCTGCATGGCAACCGTCATAGCGCCTCTGAACTTGTCACTCTTCGACAGCCACTGATCGATCAGGTAGTCGTTATAAGCGGATGCGAGAGCTGCCGCGTAATCCGGATCTTGATGGATGGATACATGGATGGTTTGATCTCCGGTTAACACAACATGCTCCATGTTGTACGCCTCAAGGAGATATTTCAGCATATACTCAGGGTCGGATCCGGGCACTCCGCCGTTAGGCGGAACTGCATCCTTGCGTAATACACCGATAGGCGATGCATACGTGAACGGAATGCGAAGACCGAATTGCGCGACTTGGCTTTTCCAAGGTTCTTTCAGATATGGGACCAGGTCCATATGGTCGGTAAACTCGTTGTGTACGTCACAATCAATGACTTTCTGTGCAGGTTGGTTCATGCGGTGCTGCCTCCCCAGGAATGGAATGATACCCCTAATTATAATGTAAACGGTTACCGCGGACGATAAATAATACAACTTTTATTTGTGTAATTCTACGATTATAATGAGGTATACATAGGGAGGGATTGTTCTGATTCAACTACGTTCGGTTTACTTTGACGATTATGATCCGGCATGGAACCGGCCGGAGGCTGTCACGCCCTATCATATCTTCATCTTCGTTCTGCAAGGCAAGCTGATTTACCGTCTGGACGAGCAGGATTATCCTCTGGAGAAGGGGGATTGGCTCTATATCCCGGCGGGAACGTTACGATCCGGCAGGTGCATAACGGAGCAAATGCATCAGAAATATTCCGCGCACTTTGACGCCGCTCCCGACATGACGAACGCCCTCCCTTTCATCGGAGGGCGCCCAGGCATGAAAGCTCAAAGCCGGAGCTATGAATATATGAAGCAACGATTCTCCTTGCTCGCGCAGCAGTGGTTCGGGCAGCTTCCCTATGCGGAAACCGTCTGCAACGGGATCCTCATGGAACTGCTCGGGATCGCGAGCCGGGAGGCGGATGTGGAACGCTTCCCCTCCAAGTCATTAGCCTTGGCGGATGCCGTGCAGCAATATATACTCGAACATTACAGGGAACCGCTGAAACTGGACACGCTGTCCCGGCATGTCAACCGCACACCGAACCACGTGACGTCGGTCTTCCGTCAGATAAAGGGAATGACCCCTGTCGATTACCTACATGAAGTACGCGTTTCGGCTGCCCGCGATCTGTTGTTAAATACGCGCATGACCATAGCCCAGACCGCGGAGTATCTGGGCTATTGCGATCAATCCTATTTCAATAAAGTCTATAAGCGGATTACCGGCATGCCGCCGTCCTCGCTGCTTTCCGAGAAGAGAGCCCCATAGGGCTTATGGACTGAGTCAATGGGATAAGCCGGCATGCTTTATTCGGCAATAAATAACACGTTATTTAAAGTACAAAGAGCTGCGAACCGACTCTTCTTTCAAATCAATATTGTATTTCTTGTAGTGCTCATAATGCGCGTCGTAAAGGCGGCCGTGCTCCGAGGAAACATACGTCAAATAATATTGGCGGCGGCTGCGGTTAGCTGTGTTCACGCCGCTCTGGTGAGGCGTCAATGAATGGAACAGAATGATGTCGCCCGGCTCGGTTTCCACAATCTCGCCGGTGGACAAATCGATTTGCGCAATCTCTTCGTCGTTCATATTGCGCAGCACGCCCGGTTCCGACATCAGACGGTCCTGGTAGCCCGGGAACAGCTCAAGGCCGCCGTTCTCGCGGTTCGCGCCGTCGATGGCCACCATGACGGAAATCAGCGACTGGTAAGGGAAGCCCTGCCACCAAGCGGCATCCTGGTGCATCGTATATCCGCTTACGCCAGGCAATTTATAGATCAGCTTATCTTTAAACAGATGAGCGCGCTGCCCGTATATATCATGCAATGCCCCGAGAATTCTCTGGTCGTTCACAAGGTCCATGAACACAGGCGAAACATCAATGACCGGATCGATTCGTTCGATAATCTGTTCGCCGTTGTCCAATTTCCTGAACCCTGTACGGATGTTATTCGGGTCAAGAAGGTCTGTCAAGGTGAGAAGTCTGTCGCACTCGGCTTGCCATTTCGCGGTTTCTTCCGTGTTGAAGGCTTTGCGTAACACAAGATAACCCTTGTCGTGGAAATCCTGAACCTGATTCTGAGTCAATGTTGTCGGTGCTAATTGCATGTCATCATCTCCTGTACTATGATTGTTTGTGATATATTAATTTGTATATTACGCTTGAAACAACCTATTTAAAATGCACATTATCATTAGAATTCATATACTTTTTTGCAAAATGTAAGCGGTAACGGTTTTAGGATGATCTGGAGCGGAGGGGAGCTGTCATGGAACAGAATGAAGCGAGATGGACGGCCGAGATGGTGCGCTATCTGTATGTGCAGGATCGGGAGCAGTTCTCTTATCCGGAGGAGGTTTACAAGCACTGGGTTGTTCTGGCGGCGGAGGCCGGCCGGTTCTCGTATGGCGTTCAGGGACAACAAGGGTCCGCCGGTTTCGGTCAACTTGTATTCTGTCCTCCGGGGGTGCCCCTGGGGCGCATGATTGAATCCCGTTTAACTTTTCATTTCATGGAGTTTGATTGGATGACAGAAGTCGGGGAAGGGATGGAACCGTCAAATGCCTATTATCCTGAGCCGATCGTAACGATTCGTGATATTCACAGGTTGAAATCCAATTATGACTATATGTGTCCCTGGAGCGATACGAATGAACCGGGTGGCCGCCCTCTGTTAAATCATCTGCTGACAGATCTTCTTTACCTGTACAGATCGGAGCTGGAAGCTTACCGTCAGTCGGTTCGAACCCGAACGGATCCGTTAATGGGTCAGGCGGCGTTGTACCTTCAACAGCATGCGTTCGGACCGCTCAGCATGAGGGAGCTGTCGGATGAACTCGGGATCAGCCAATCGCAGCTCACCAGAAGGTATCAGGCATCCTTCGGCCGGTCGCCGATTGAAGAGTTAACTTCCACCCGGCTGCAGGCGGCGAGAACCTTGCTGCTGGAAACGGACCGGACGCTGGAGGATATCGCGGAAGCGTGCGGGTACCAGAACGGTTACTATTTGAGCCGCGTATTTACGAAGAAGATGAAGGTAAGTCCGTCGGAATTTCGCCGGGCGCACCGCGTATAAGGGGGATCAGCGCACAATGTTTACGAAGTGGTTTAAGAACCAAACCATCCAGAATAAGATTTTGTTCAGCCAGATCGTATTAGTCATTGTTCCCTTATCGGTGGTGGCGCTTCTGAATTACATGCAGAGCTCCCGTGTGATTGAGGATAAAGCCGTGGAACAGTTCTATACGATTTCCCAACTGGCCAATCAACAGCTGGATCAATACATCGAGGAAATTTCCAAATTAGCCGATAACATTACGGAAAGTCCTATCATCAGTGACAGGTTAAGGCAAGGATACGTTCCTTATTACAAGTTTACAGAGAAAGAGATTCGGGAGGAGAACAAGGTTAGAGAGTTTCTCATCGGGATGTACAAGCTGAAACCGGGGATCTCGAGCATCCGTCTATACGGAGATAACGGCATTCAGGATTATTACCATCCCGAGTTGATCTGGAAAACCGAAATGAAAGTTTCCGAAGAAGAGTGGTATCGCAAAACGCGGGAGGCTAACGGCAAGTGGATCATCAGCGGCATCAGGCAGGAGAAGCAATTCGGCACCTTGTTCGACAAGCCTTCCCTGCATCCTGAAGCTGTCGTTACCTTCAGCCGTCTGCTTAAAGACCGCGTAACCTTCAAGCCCGTCGGCATGCTTGCTATTAACCTGCGCATCGAGCAGCTCGAGAGCATGTTCGGAGCCATCGACAGTAATCACCAGCTCCTGATTCTGGATGAGCATAATAAACCGATCATTAACAGCAAGGAAGCCGTTCAAACCAAAGGAAAAGCCTATCTGAAAGTAAGCACGAAATCGCCTCTGACGGGTTGGACCTCTGTCTACATGGCTTCCAAAGCGGATTTATTCAAAGAATCGAAGCATATTCGCAATCTGATCATCGGTTTTACCGCGTTGTTAACGCTGCTGGCCTTGGTCTTAGCCCAGTTTCTTGCGAGAGGCATCGTGAAACCGCTGCGAGTGCTCCGGGTAAAGATGAAGGAATTGGCCAAAGGGGACTTTAACATTGCCATTCCACCTGAAAGCCAGGATGAGGTCGGGGAATTAACCCAGCGCTTCAACAAGATGACCGGCAGAATGAAAGACCTCGTGGAGGAAGTCCGGGCGCAGGAAGCCAAGCGTGCGGAAGTGGAGCTGGCAGCGCTGCAAGCCAGAATTAATCCTCATTTCATGTACAACACGCTGAACGGCATTCGGTCCGTGGCCATGATGGAAGGGAACAAGCATGTCGGGGAACTCATTTCTTCTTTCGTATATTTACTGCAATTCAGCTCCAAGAATAAGGAATCGTTTATAACGGTGCTCAAAGAGTTGGAATTACTCCGCTACTATGTGGAATTGATGAAGATGCGCAATGACGAATTCGACTTTGTGCTGGACGTCGATCCGCGGATGACGGAATATCTGGTCTTTCCGTTTATGTTCCAGCCTTTAGTGGAAAATGCGATCTTCCATGGGCTGGGGCCAAGCAAGCGCAGAGGCGAGCTAGTCATTCAGCTCCGGACAGACGGTGCGATGAATACCGCTGCCATCCGGGACAACGGGATCGGCATGGAGCCGCATATTCTCGAAGGTTTACTGCAGCCTCCGGTTGCCGGGGATGGGGAGGATGAGGAGCTTTTTGAGAAAATCGGCATGTTGAACGTGCAAGACCGGCTTCGTCTGCAATTCGGTTCGCAAGCGGAGTTAAAGGTAAGCTCGGTCAAGGGTTCCGGGACGGAAGTACGCGTCAGCTGGCCAGTGCTAACAAGAGAAAGGGGACACTCGGATGCTTAATGTATTGCTCGTGGATGATGAAGTGCTGGTGCGTAAATTTATGCGGTCTTTAATGGATTGGGAGTCGGAAGGGTTTCAGATCCGGGGAGAAGCTTCTCACGGGGAAGAGGCGCTGGACATGCTCATGGCGGAACCTATAGATATTGTCATCACGGATATCCGCATGCCGGTTATGGACGGGTTGAAGCTAACGGAACGAATCAGGGAATTAAAGCTTCCGTGCAAGATTATCATCCTTACCGGTTACGATGATTTTCAATATACCCGGAAAGCGCTGCAGCTTCAGGTCCAGGATTATATTCACAAGCCTACAGTCACCTCGGAGGAGTTACTTGCTACGTTGACCCACATCGCGCAGGAACTGAAGAAATCACAGTCGGCGGAATGGGTTCAACGGTTAATGTGGGACGGGGCTCAGGATAAGCGAAAGAAAGTCATCACCCGGTTATTGTCGGCATCGGCGGATCCCTCGCAGCAGGTGGATCATCTGATTCCGCTGTTAAGAGAGCAGTTTTCCTTCCCGGAAGGCTTCAGGTTTGCCCTTTTCTCTGTCACGCTTCCCCGGGATTACAGGCCGGAATATGCCTCTTCGGCCTTGACGGTCAATCTGGAGATGATGGAGGAGCAAGCAGAGCTCTACTTTCAGCAGGCATCCCCGGATACTCAAACGATCGTGACCCGCATCGATGATAGGTTGGCAGTCATCAGCGAGAAGTTGCCCGAGAACCCGCTTACGGAGCTGCAGGATAAGCTTAGAGCGGATTACAGCGCAGAGGTAATGGGAACGGTCAGTCCCGGTTACCATCGGTTAGAAGAGCTGCCACGGGTTTACAAGCAATGTTCAGACGAGTTGGAGCGGATGATCCAAGAACAGCAAGAACACGCGCATACGCATGTGCTGATTGTGAAGGCGCTGCAGTTCATTCATGAACGCTACATGGAAGAGCTGACCTTGGAGCGGATCGGCGAGCACATTCACATGAGTTCCGCTTACTTCAGCAGACTGTTCTACAAAGAAACCGGAATCAATTTCTCGGAGCATTTAACCAAGGTGCGTATCGAACAGGCCAAACGATTGCTGGAGAATTCGAATCTGAAGATTTACGAAATCGCGGAGAAGGCCGGATATCAGAACAGCAAATATTTCCTGAAATTGTTTCGGGATTATACCGGCATGACACCGGGGGATTACAGGGAAAGTACAAAAAACAGACCGTAAAGACAAGATTGTATACTTTTGAAAATTGTGAAAGTAAATCATTTGCTTTCTGGTTCCAAACCCAACAAAATAGTTTACTGCAATGACCAAACTGTCTCCTTTTGGCGTAAAAGAAAACGCTTTATAATGGGAACCAACAACAAGAAAACGCTGCCAATTATAGAAAAGGGGTCAGGTCAGATGAAAAAGAAACGGTTTACACTTACGGCATTAACGGTGCTGCTTAGCTTGTCTCTAGCTGCTTGCGGCGGAGGGAATAACGAAGCCAATGAAACGAATGCGAATAAGGCGGATACACCGGACAAAACAGCGGAAAAAGTTACGTTGAAAGTATTAACGAACAGTGTGAAGCCTGAGGAATTTCTGGCTAAGTTTCACAAGGATAACCCTACGATTGAAGTTAACTGGGAGCAAGTGGAGGACGCGCGCTATTCCGACGTTATCCGCACAAGGTTTACGGCCGGAGAAGATCTGGATATCGTCACGCCGAAGCGCCCTGATTTCTATACCTTGACCGCGGCCAATCAGCTGATGGACCTCTCGGATCAGAAGTTTCTGGATCGGTTCGATCCGTCCGGTCTGACGGAAACGAAGATGGAAGGCAAGACTTACGCGGTACCGATGTCCCGCAACGTCCTGACCGTCTGGTACAACAAGGATTTATTCAAAGCGAACAACCTGACGGAGCCTAAGGATTGGGAAGAATTCCTGGCGGTCAGCGAAGCGCTGAAAGGGAAAGGCGTCGCTCCGATCGCCATGGCGGCTAAAGACGCGCAGATGGTAAATCTGCTGGCAGGCATGCCTTACCTGAGCCTTCTGTCCGAAGATACCTCATGGTACTCCAAGCTTGGCAAAGGCGAAGCGAAATGGACCGATGCGAAGTCCGTAGCCGCGCTTGAGAAATTCAAGACGATTGTAGACAAGAAATACTTCCAAGACGGCGCGCTCGGAACTGGTGAAGATCAGGCTTATCAGATTTTCTACCAAGGGAAAGCGGCCATGTTTATCAGCGGATCCTGGGCAATCGATAAAGTGACCAACAATAAGCCGGCGTTTGAAGTAGGCGCGTTCCTGCCACCGGGCAACGATAAAGGCCAAACGGTGAAAACCGCATACGCGGCGGGGAATTTCACCGCGATCAGCGCGAACTCGAAGCATAAAGAAGCGGCGCTTACGTTCCTGGATTATGTTTCCCAGCCCGAGAATGCATCGCTATACGCGAATAACATCAAGTTCCTGTGCAGTGTCAAGGGCGTTGAACTGACGTTCAGCCCTGATGTGAAACTGGTTGAGCCTTTGTTTGAAGCGGAAGGTTCCCAAATCAACATCGCTTTCATCTCCGGAACGATGAAGAACGTATTGGCGGCTGAATTACAGAAGATGATTTCCGGCGGCGGAGACGCTGCCAAGACAGCGGCAACCCTTCAAGCGGAGCAGGATAAAGAAATTAAATAATCAACATGAATGCCGTAGCGGGGGAGCCTCTCCCCCGCTACAGCTCATTATAGGGAGGGAAGAACGTGCAGAGAACCAAAAAGTTGAATCTCCTGATTTTCCTGTTGCCGGCGGTGCTGATCTATACGGTATTTCAATTCTACCCGGCGATGAGCGGGTTCTATTACGCGTTTACGGATTGGGACGGGTTTTCCCCTGACGTAACCTTCGTGGGAGCTGACAATTTCAAGGCGATCCTGGACGACAGTTTATTCTATACCGCGGTAAAAAACACATTGATCTTTACCGTTCTTGTTATGGTGCTTCAGAACGCCCTGGCGCTCTTGTTCGCGATTCTCCTGGATCAGAAGATTCGAGGGGTAGCTTTCTTTCGTACGGTGTACTTCATCCCGGCGTTGATCAGCACCGCGGTAGTAGGCTTTATCTGGTCGACGATTCTGAATCCGGTCATCGGGTCCTGGAAAATCTTCTTTAACGCGTTCGGTCTGACGCAAATTGCGAATATGGATCTGCTGGGGAGCCCGAATACGGCGCTGTACGCGATCATTTTCGTCATGGTTTGGAACTACATGGGCTACTCCATGATTATTTATCTGGCCGGCTTGCAGAATATATCCAAGGATCTGTACGAAGCCGCCGGCATTGACGGAGCGAACCGCTGGCACAAGTTCCGCAATATCACGTTCCCGCTCATTGCGCCTGCGCTGACGATTAACCTGATGCTGTCCATGATCGGATGTCTGAAACAGTTCGACCATGTCTTCGTCCTCACCGGCGGCGGTCCGGGGAATGCTACGCAAGTCATCGGCACAGCCATCTATACGGTAGCGTTCAGTAACAATAAATACGGCTACGGAATCGCGTTATCGATGGTGCTCTTTGTTTCGATCGCCATTCTCTCCTTATTCCAGACTTTTGTACTCAAGAAGCGGGAGGTGGATAACTAGATGAATAAATCTCAACATGCCGCCGAGCGGGTGCTCATGTATCTGGTTTTGCTGGCGACCAGCGCGTTAATTATTTATCCGTTCCTGCTCGTCTTCGTCTCTTCCTTAAAAACAACCGAACAATTTATGAATGATCCGACAGGTTTGAAATTCTCGCTTTCTCTTGATAATTATGTGGTGGCCTGGAAACAGGCGAATTTCGGTCAATTTTTCATGAACAGTATTTTCATAACGGGCTTGAGTGTATTGGGAATCAGCTTACTAGGGGCGATGGGGGCTTATGGCTTGAGATCCTCCTTCCGTGGAAATAAATTGCTGTTGAATTACCTGTTGATCGGCATCATGATTCCGTCGCAGTCGACGATTGTTACCCTGTTTATTTTTTATCGCAAAATAGATCTCATCAACACCTACACCGGTCTTATCCTTTATTACATCGCGCATTTGATTCCGCTGGCCATCTTTATTTACGCCGGTTTCTTCCGCAGTATCCCCAAGGAGCTCGAGGAGGCCGCCTATATGGACGGTTGTACGGAGCTGGGCACGTTCTGGAAGATCATTCTGCCGATTTCACGTCCGGTCATTTCTACAGTTATCATTCTGACGGGTTTGTCGGTATGGAATGACTTTCTCATGCCTATGGTGCTTTTAACGGATTCCGCCAAACAGACGCTTCCTTCGGGGTTGCTGCGTTTGAAAGGTGAATTTTCGGTCGATTGGCCAAGATTCTTCGCGGCGATGGTGATGATCATGATTCCGATCATTGTCGTTTTCGCGTTCCTGCAACGTCAATTTATTAAAGGGCTCACAAGCGGAGCCGTGAAGGGATGATAATCGTGGATAAATTGCATACAAGCCCCATGCTATCCGTGCCGCAAATGGATGTGCCGGTATATGCCGAAGTGGATGTGGTGGTGGCGGGAGGCGGTCCGGCAGGAGTCGGCGCTGCACTGGCGGCGGCGCGTAACGGCGCTTCCGTATTGCTGATCGAACAACGCGGATACCTGGGCGGGATGGCGACGGTGTCCCTGGTGCCGGCCTACTGTCCTTTCACCGACGAGGTGAAACCGGTAATCCGGGGGATCGGCCTCGAAATTCTGCTGGAGATGAAGAGCCGGATGGAACCGGCATTCCAGGAGGAATGGAAAGACAATCTGGACTGGGTGCCGATTGATGCGGAACATCTGAAGCGATTGCTGGATGAGAAGATGGCCGAAGCGGGCGTGCAGCTGCTGTACCATACCTTTGTGAGCCGGACCTTGCAGACGGACGGAAAGGTGGAGGCGGTGCTGATTCAGAACAAGTCGGGCACACAGGCGGTCAAAGGCAAGATCTACATCGATTGTACAAGCGATGCGGATATCGTACATGCGGCCGGAGGCGTCTTGACCCAAGGCGGGGACGAAGGCGAACTGCAGCCGGGGACGATGTGCTTCCAGTTGGGCAATCTGGATCGATTGAAGTTTGCCGAACACACGGCTGATATCGGACTTGATCTGAAACACGCTATTCGGAGGGGGATCGCAAGCGGAGAACTTCGCGTCGTCCGGGATTGGGCAGGCATCTCTTGGCATAACAACAACACGGCAGGCTTCAATTTCGGGCATATCTTCGGCATCGACGGATCCAAAGCCGAGGATTTGACCCGCGGGGCGGTGGAAGGACGCGCGTTAGTCCATCATATCGTAGATTGGTTACAACGCACCGTTCCGGGCTTTGAACAGGCGGTGTTAATGGCTACGGGCGAGCAGATCGGAATCCGGGAAAGCCGCAGAATTGTAGGGGATTACGTGGTTACCGCCGAGGACTTCCTCAACTGTGTATCCTTCCCGGATGACATCGCCCGCAACGCCTATTTCATCGATATCCATATGGCGAAGCCAACCAGCGATATGACGATGGTGCATTTGCCGCCGGGGCAATCCCACGGCATCCCGTACCGTGCGCTGTTGCCTGTCGGCATCGAGAATGTGATTACCGCGGGACGCGCGATCTCGACCGACCGCGCTACGCAAGGCTCCACGCGGGTGATGCCGAATTGCTTCGCGATGGGAGAGGCAGCCGGAACGGCCGCGGCTATGCTGACGAAGGAAGGAAAGTCGGCTTCCCGCGAGATAAACGTATACGACTTGCAAAGACAGCTAGTGTCACAAGGTGCTTGGCTGGGTGAACAATGGGAAGAGAAAAACTTATATTTGATAGATTAACGCTGGTTCATTATGTTATTATTTGGATATGATTTAACTGAGAAAGGCTGAGAAGAGAAAGGTGAGATGAGGAGCATGGCTCAAGTGAAAATTTTCGGTTCTAGGGAACATTTGAACCCTATTAAAGAAAGATTATCTGAGGTAATCCATTCTTGTGTGGTCGAGGCATTCAAACTGCCCCCAGACAAAAAATTCCACCGTTTTTTTCCGATGGATAAAGAAGATTTTCTATTCGCACCTGGACGTACCGAAGCTTACACCGTCATCGAACTCAGCATTTTTGAAGGGCGTTCGGTGGAATCGAAAAAACAGTTCATTCATTTGCTCTTTGAACGCATTCAAATAGAACTACAAATTTTTCCTCAAGATATCGAAATAACGATTTTTGAAACGCCCAAATCCAATTGGGGAATTAGGGGATTCCCTGGCGACGAGCTCCGGTTGAATTACAATGTGAATGTGTAAGCTTGACAAAAAGGAAGAAGCATCTTATTATTTATTTACCAATAAATAAATAAATAAAGAGGCGAAGATGATTAAAATCGACAAGAGAGAACTTATTATCGAGCAGGCGGTGGCCCTGTTTGGAGAGTTGGGATACTATAAGACCACGACGGCTCAAGTCGCAAGAGCGGCTGGCGTCACACAACCTTATATATTTCACTTTTTCGCAAATAAGGAGGAGTTGTTTAAAGCCGTACTCGATCGGGCGGTGATGAGGCTTGCGGAAGCTTTTTCGCAAGTCGATGGGTCCGCTGATTTAATTATTCAGAATATGGGGCGTTCTTTCCAAGCAATTATGGAAAGTCACCGTAATGAAATCTTAATGGTCATGCAGGCGCACGCGATTGCGGAGGAGCAAATCCGCGATTACATGAGTACTATATATCGAAACATTCACCGAACGATTTCCGCCAAATTTCAAGATGCTGGCATCTCTCGGCCAGAGGAAGAGGCGACGCGCTTTATGGCTAAGGGGCAATTCCATGTGGTGGCGGAAGTGTTGCATCTTGACGAGCTAATGGTTCACACAAAAAAAGACTAGTTGCTTCCTAAGCAGCCCTTTTTTTTCATCAATAATTTATTTATTGATAAATAAAATATAATAAGGAGGTTTTTTTATGAAAGCTTTTGTTACGGGATCCACGGGACTATTAGGAGGAAATTTGGTTCGACTCTTGCTTGAAATGGGGTATGAAGTACGTGCATTAGCCCGTTCAGCTCACAAGGCGGAAAGATTTCTTGAAGGCTTATCGGTAGAAATCGTTGTAGGGGATATGATGGATGTAGATTCCTGGGCGAATCAAATGGAAGGTTGCGATCTTTTATTTCATACGGCCGCTTATTTCCGTGAAACGTTCCGTAGGGGAGACCATTGGACAAATCTCGAGAAAGTAAATGCGACCAACACCTTGCGACTCTTCAAACTTGCAGAGCATTACGGGATAAAGAAAATCGTACATACGAGTACGAATGCAGTTATTCGTAAACGTAAGGACGGAACTGTTAGCGATGAGGAGGATCTGTTAGCGCCGGAAGAAGCGTTAAATCTTTACGGCAAAAGCAAGATTGTTGCGGATCGTGCGATTGAGTCATTTTCAAAAACACATGACATTCCTATCATAACGGTACTTCCGGCGTGGATGTTCGGACCGGGGGACGCGGCTCCGACGGGGAGCGGTCAGTTAACTTTGAATTTCTTGCACCGAAAGGTCCCGGGAACGTTCCGTTCGGGAATCGACGTTGTCGACGCCCGCGACGTAGCACTTGCCATGCTGAGGGCTGCCGAAAAAAGTCGCGGGGGAGAACGGTACATTATCTCGGGCCATTACACAAGTTTGGAAGAATTGTTCGGAATCATGAATAGTGTGTCCGGCATTCCCTCTCCTCGGCGCTTTCCTATCCCCATGGTCTTCTTCTCAACATATTTGAACGAAAGGATGGCTTCTCTTTTCGGCAAGGAAACCGATGTATCTATGGATGAGCTTCGAGTTATGACCGAGATGAAGAGAACAAGTAACGCGAAAGCCGTGCGGGAATTAGGACTCACGTTTCGACCACTTCGACAGACGATCCATGATACCGTACAATGGTACTTGAATAACAACTACCTTACAATACCGCTGGAGCTCTCCAAAGGTTCACAGGATGGAATGCCCCGGGGCCTTTGAAGCTATTCTCTTAGTGGTATGAACATATATGCCGGCCCCAAGACTTTTATTTCTTCTTTTACAACAAAAACAGCCAAGATTTCGCCTGATTTGACACAGTTTTGGTAACGATTAACACATAAATAGGGACGATGACGGGTTGAATAACCTTACTATGTATGGCAGAGTAATACCGTAACTAGATTTATAGTTGTACATAAAAGGAGGAAGACTTCATGAATTACCACTTTTTCGTAGGAAACGATAACGGAAACAGCGAGCACGATATGATTATTGACGGCCGGTTGGTTCAACAACCGAATGTAAATTGTACGGTGGACGAGCTTCCGTGGAGCGAAGAACAGACACCCGAGAGTTTTATCCGAAACCTGCAGGAACAATTGGTCGTGACCGTCGATTCTCCGGCAGCCCGTCCGGGTATGTATTATGTCGGTACTTTTGCATTAGAAAGCGGAGAGATTCTGGATAACTTGCAGATCGGCATTGATCTGAAATGTGATATGGATTTACCGGTTGTGAACACCCTGGCCCAGATCGCGGCCGTAGCGGTGCAGAAGGCATATGAGGAAGACAAGAAGGTGCCGGATCATATCGAAGTGGAAGTGGACATGGCGACAGCGTTGCCTGTAACCCAACACACGGACGAAACTTCGGCGAAATTCGAGAAGCGGTTCACGTCCGGCACACATCATGTGACGGTACACCTCGGCATCCATCGGGTAGCGGTGAAGATTGTATTCCCGTTTGCCAAAGTGGTGCCGGAAGCGACTCCTGTGATCTTTGCATTACAGAAAGATACCGCAGGT
Source organism: Paenibacillus swuensis (assembly GCF_001644605.1). Classification (NCBI taxonomy): domain Bacteria; kingdom Bacillati; phylum Bacillota; class Bacilli; order Caryophanales; family Paenibacillaceae; genus Paenibacillus; species Paenibacillus swuensis. Next base: position 2,283,501 of record NZ_CP011388.1, read on the forward strand.
CATTGGAGAGAAGGCGAAATCTTTAAGGAGTTCGCGGAACAGTACGGGTTGGACAAGAAGTTTAACGGTAACTACTTCAAGGACAAGCGCATTCTGCATGTGGATATCGGCGACGGCTCGACAGAGTATCCGATTACGGAAGGCAATAAATTCCTGCGTCAATTCGTGCACGGCAGCCACCACGGGGCAGGTTACGCGATTGAAGAAGCGCTGGGTGATTTCAACCGTTTGATCCATCTGCCGGACAGCCCGCGCCAGTTCTTCAGCGATGTCATCAAGAATCCGAAGCACAAGTACAACGCGCGCGCGTTAAAGACGTTGAAGAGACCGATGGAAAGCCAATCCCGGCAAATTGTGCAAAATGTGAAACGTCAGCTCACCAAAGCCCGCAACGAGATCGATCTGATCTGCGTTTACGGCGGCGGCAGCATCCTCATGCGGTCCATGTTGTATCCGCAGCTGGAAGAGCTTTGTGTGGAGCGCGAGATCCAATTGCTCTACATTCCGGCCGATTACGCGGTGCAATTGAATGCGTTGGGGCTGGACTCCTTCGTCCGCGGCAAGATCTATGAAGCATTGAAAAATAAAGCGACGCTGCCGCAGCCCGTTCAAGCGTAACCGAAAGCGGCTGAGCAGGCGGAAACCGGAAGGTGACACGCGTGAAGAAACAGAAGCAACCCGGCGATAACATTTCTTTGAAGACGAAGAAAACCGAAGATCCCGCGGTCATGAGTTGGATCAATGCGCAGACGAACCTGATGGATTCGCTGCGTTATCTGATCGAGATCGAAGTCGTGCAGAATGGTGTCCGAAATCTGCAGACGTGTATTCCGATGGAACGAAATATTCTCAGTATGCAAGCTGCCGATCAAGAGCTTCGATCCGCTCGTGAAGAGGTTGCGGCGGGACAAGCTTCGGCAGCATCCGGAGGTGTCGACGCAGACGCATCTTCTGAGGATTTAGCCGAAGTTGAACAGGCAGCAACGCCCGAATTGGCGCCTGAAGACGATATTGACGAAGATGATATCGACTCATGGATCTAGCCAAGTCCTTGCGTGGTAAGGGTTTTAAGTGATTGCATCACTTGGTAATACTTTGTATTTCTTTGTCATATTAAAAGTAATGTTATAAAGAATGATGAAGTATTACCTAGTAATTTAATGGTTTATTATGGGAAGTTTGCGAATAGCAGACTTCCTTTTTTACATGTAGGAGGGTTGATTTTCTTTCCCTTTTATCAAGAAATATGTGGTAAACTTTGGGTCGTATGAGATCAGAAATCTAGAGGAGGTCTGTGAAAGTGAGCGGACAAGAGAAGGGAAAATTTTTAAGATTTGACAGCAGATATCATTTTGTAACCGTACCTTTAACGATCATCGTGTCCGTGTTCTCGGTTATACAGTTGGTTGATGCCATCGGAGATGAGAAACCGTTGAGACTGCCTTTGTTGATTTTGGGAATCAGTATATGTCTGGTTTTCGCGGTAGGGCTGATTCGTTATTACGCCACGAAAACACAAGACCGGATTATCCGGATCGAGGAGCAGTTCCGTCATTACCGTTTAACGGGGAAAGAATTGAATCCAAAGCTAACGAAATCACAGATCATCGCCCTGCGTAATGCCGGAGATTCGGAATTCCCGTCTCTGTGCGTACGCGCGGTAACGGAACAATTGGATCCGAAAGCGATTCGCGAAGCCATCCGGCAATGGCGGGAAGATCAGATGAGAATTTAACTTTATACCGCTGTAGAACAGGCTCTCCGCTTAGGGGAGTCTTTTTGTTTCTCAAAGGTTATTCAGATTCACTTCAGTAAATAATGGGTAGAATATGTAGCTAAAGCAACTTAGGAGAGAAGTTCATTCTAATCACTAGTAAACGAGGTGCGCAAGTTGATCCAATTCAAGAATGTTACAAAAAAATATAACGACGGATCCACCGCCCTGAAGGGAATTAATCTGGAGATTAAAGAGGGAGAGCTTGTGACCCTGATCGGACCCAGCGGATGCGGGAAAACGACTACGATGAAGATGATAAACCGGCTTGTTGAACCTTCATCAGGACAAATTTTAGTGGATGGCAAGGATATTTCCACCATCAATCCGGTTGAATTGCGCCGAAGCATCGGCTATGTCATTCAACAGATCGGATTGTTTCCGCATATGACGATTAAGGACAATGTAGCGATCGTGCCCAAGCTGAAGGGTATGAGCAAGCAGGATTACGAACAACGCATTGATGAATTGATGTCGATGGTCGGATTGGATCCGGACATATACCGCGACCGCTATCCTGCGGAGTTAAGCGGGGGGCAGCAGCAACGGATCGGCGTTATCCGGGCGATGGCGGCGGAGCCGTCGATTATACTGATGGACGAGCCGTTCAGCGCGCTGGACCCGATCAGCCGTGAGCAGCTTCAGGATGAACTCATCCGGCTGCAGGAAGAAGTGAAGAAAACGATTGTGTTTGTCTCTCATGATATGGATGAGGCTCTTAAAATCGCGGACCGCATTATTCTCATGAAAGACGGTGAAATTGTTCAGGCGGATACGCCTGACCGTATTTTGCGCAGACCGAAGAATGAATTCGTTCGCTCTTTTATCGGGGAAGGAAGATTGCATGATTCCGAGGTTCTCCATGTGGAGGACGTGATGATCACGAATCCGGTGACGGTATTCTTGTCGCGGGGACTTGCCCACGGGGCTAAGGTGATGAAGCAGAACCGCGTAAACAGTCTGATGGTCACGGACAAGAACCGTGTGCTCAAGGGAATTGTGACGAAGGAGATGCTCGAAGAGCAGTATCGCAACGAAGACTTGTCCGTTCAGGAAATTATGCGGGCTGATATTCAGACGGTCCCGGTGGGAAGCGGCGTAACAGAGGCCGTCGAGATGATGAAGCAATACGGTTTAAGCAATATGCCTGTAGTTAACCCTGAAGGACAATTGGTCGGATTGGTAACAAATTCAAGCTTAGTGGACGCATTGTTGAAGCAGATGTAATTGGAGGTCATCATGAATCTTTGGGAAGTCATTGTAGGTAGACAAGATGAGATTATTCAAGCTACCTTGGAACATATTCAAATTTCATTTATCGCCTTGCTGATCGCGATAGTAATTTCGATTCCGCTTGGCCTTTTATTGACGCGGGCGCCTAGATTGGCAGGTCCGGTCATCGGGGTAACTTCGTTATTCCAAACCATTCCAAGCTTGGCTTTGCTGGGTTTTATGATCCCGATACTGGGCATCGGTATGGCTCCTGCGATTGTGGCGCTTACCGTGTATGCGCTGTTACCGATTCTGAGAAACACGTATACGGGAATTATGAACGTGGACAAGCCGATTAAAGAAGCGGGAACCGGTATGGGGATGACGAGCTTGCAAGTCATGTTTAAAGTGGAGCTTCCGCTGGCGTTAAACGTCATTATGGCGGGCATCCGAACGGCTACCGTCATGCTGATCGGCGTCGCTACGCTTGCTTCGCTGGTAGGGGCCGGAGGCTTAGGGGATCTGATTTTCCGCGGAATCTCCACCGTTAATACGGAGCTGATCCTGGCGGGTACGATTCCGGCGGCCCTGCTTGCGATCGTATTCGATTATATGCTGGCCCGGATGGAGCAAGCGGTCACGCCTAAAGGCATTCGTAAAGGCACGAAGCCTTCCTCGAAATTCCGCAGAGGCGTTGAGCTGGCTTTTATGGCTGTGTTGGGCGTGCTGTTGGTGTTCAGTTTAGCCAAGGGGCTAGTCGGAAGCGGCGGTTCCGGAGAAAATTCGGTTGTCGTTGCAGGCAAAAACTTCTCTGAGCAAGACATTCTGACGCATCTCATGGCATCCCTCATCGAAGAGAAGACCGACCTGGACGTCGTGCGGAAGCCGTTTCTCGGCGGTTCTTCCGTAACCCATGACGCCATTGTAAGAGGCGATGTGGATGTGTATGCGGAGTACACAGGTACAGGATGGACCTCTGTTCTCCAGAAGAAGCCGATTATGGGACCTCCGGAGAAGACATACGATGCGGTAAAATCCGCATATGAGAAAGAATTCGGGGTTACATGGCTGAAGCCGTTAGGGTTCAATAATACCTTTGCGATGGCAATGGGAGAGGAACGAGCCAAGGAGCTGGGAATCGAAACCTTCACGGATTTGGCGAAGGCTGCACCGCAGCTGGTGTTCGGAGGTACACCCGAGTTTCTGGAGCGTTCCGACGGTTTCCAGGGCTTAAAGAAAGTTTACGATATGAACTTCAAGGCAATCAAGGGGCTGGATATCGGTCTCACCTTCAGCGCTGTTTCAGAAGGGACGACGGATGTGCTAAGCGCGAATTCCACCGACGGGCGTATTGCGAAGTTTAATTTAAAAGTTCTGAAGGATGATAAGCAGTTCTTCCCTCCATACTTTGTGGCTCCGATTATTCGTCAGGATACACTTGAGAAACATCCCGAATTGGCGGAGGTTCTTGATCTGTTGGCGAATAAGATCGATGACCGGACCATGGCGGAGTTGAACGGAAAAGTGGATCTGGATGGTCAGGATGCGCGGAAAGTAGCTGAGGATTGGTTGAAAAAAGCAGGCTTGATCTCCTAGGAGACGGCCTGCTTCTTTTCTTTACGAGGAAACAAGGTATAGCTGAAGCTGATGAAGAAATCAATGGCCAAGATGAAGGCCCATCGCTGGGAAGTGACGCCTAACGCTTCCGTGCGTTCCGCGTCGCCGACAAACCAGATCATCAGCAGGAGTAAAGCGCTGCCGATCGTCCAGGCCGCCAAGTGGCGGTACCAGCTGCTGCGCGCATGGCTCGCATGTTCCTTGCCGTGCTTCGGCGGCTTGACCGGAGGCGGACCTCCCACGAACCGATGAGCGAAGCGCTGGTCGGCCCAGGTAATCATCCGGTGTCCGTAGGCAACGGAAACACCGATATAGATGGCGGCTACCCCGTGCATAATATCCGCGGTAGCACCGTTCTTTAGATGAATGACCGTGGCGATCAACAGCACCAGGTCGACCAGCGGGGTACAATACAACAAGGCCGTTCCCAGCTTGCGGTATTGAAGTATATAACGGCAGAACAGACCTGCCAGAACGAACACCCAGAACCCGATCTCACAGGCGATAATGACGGCGGCAATCATAACCGATTTCAGCTCCTTTTAATAACACAGTTGTATTAGAACAAATTTATTATAATACAGTTGTATTGAAAAAACAACTATGGTAGGATGATTTTATGCCAAAAATCGTAGATCATGAACAACGTAAAATTGAATTAGCCCACGCCGCATGGCGAGTTATCCAACGAGAGGGACTTGAGGGAGTTACCGTGCGAAGTGTCGCTACCGAGGCGGGTATTTCCTTGGGTTCCCTGCGTCACTATTTCGATTCGCAGTCTGCGCTTCTTTCTTATTCCATGAATCAAGTATCCGAGCGGGTAAGAGGGAGAGTGGAAGCTTTACCGTTTACCGGGGACCCTAGGCAAGATATGCAGCAATTGTTGGAGGAAATGCTTCCGATGGATGAAGAGCGTTACCAGGAAACGAAGGTGTGGTTTGCCTTTTACGCCAAGACTATGGTAGATCCCGAACTATCCAGGCTGGGAGATGAGCTGCACAACGAGCTGTACAGTAACCTGTATGAATCCTTACAAAAGATAAAACGGGGACTCGGCCAAAGCGCGCCTTGGGATCCGGAAGCGGAAGCGCGTCGATTGCATGCCTTGCTCGACGGCCTGGCGATGCACGGTATTCGCCTTACCCAACCGCTCGAAGCGAATATGATGCGAAAGATTGTTCATCGGCACCTCGATGAAATGTTTAGAATGAATGATGCATAAAACAAGGCGCGCCTTCCCAAATTAAGACAGTTCATCAATTGAAGGAGGCGTTCGTCATATCACCGCATGATACCAGTCTGCAAGATCAGAATCGCGTTTCGCAAGCCCAGAATGCTGTACAGTCGGCGCACAATGCGATTAAACAGGCTCAATCCCATCCGTCCGAACAGATGATCGAGCAAGCGGAGAACGCGTTACAGTCCGCTGACAATGCCATTCATCAAGCGAGCGGCCAACCTTACATGGAACCGATCGAGCGTGCATCCGAGCTGTTGGAAGATGACCGTGAGTCATTGCACTCGTTAACGCCCATGGAAGAACAGAATTAATTGTGAGACAGCAGCCGGCGATTGCCGGCTTTTTTGATATGATAGAAAGTATTTAAAATTAGGGTGTTAACTAGGGATTGAAATGCATTAGGGGGTGTTCATTATTCTTATTTGAACTGGAATGCTGGGTTATCCCTAAAGCTCAGTTTTATGATAGAAAAAGGCAATGAAGTGATTTTTTTGTTTTGGTAAAGTATTTTTTTGAAAAGAACGGATATCATTTTCACCTGATTCTTGGGGATAACCCAGCATTGAAACGAAAATAATGTTCACCTGATTCTTCGGGATAACCCCAGCATTGTCGCTAAAATGGATTTAATACGTGGCAGTTGATCAAGCAACATAATCCAGCCTCGCGCCCACCCCGCGCGCTAACGAATCCTGGTAACGCTATTTGGCTCAAAACACACTAGTTTATTTTCTAAGGAATCCACATCACTCTATTTACCGATTTCTAACTTATATTTGTTCATTATGGTTACATTAGCGTTACCAGGATTCCTTACATATCCAAAGAGGGTGATTATGCGACTTTAGCGTTATGGGGATTCGTTAGAGCGATTTGCCCTTGCATCCCGCACCTCGCCCCCCGCCCCCCTGCTGCTCTGCCCTACAATCTTGATAGCAAGCCCCTCTGCTTCGACTAAAGCCTATGAAGGCTTCACCTTGATCAACGGCTCCAAAGTGAACGCGATTCGGAACCGCAAGCTCTCCATCGGATCCTTCAACCGGCGTCCTGTAAGCTTCTCGCATTTCTCCAGCCTGTAAATCACCGTGTTCCGATGCACATACAATTGCTTCGCCGTCTCCGCCAAAGCGCAGTGATTCTCATAGTAAACGCAGAGTGTGCGCAAGAGCTCGCTGTTCTCCCCATCATGGGAAGAGACTAATTCCCTGAACGTTTCCATATAAAATTGCTTCAGTTCATCATACGGAATCATGCGCAACAGCCGGCTGACCTCATGAATCTGATAGGAATGCACGAAACGGCCTTTGTTCATCCGCACTCCCGTTTGCAAGGCTTTCACGGCTTCCTTGTATGACAGCTCCAAATCCAGCACATTTGTCACCGGATTCCCGATGCCCATGGAGAAGTTAAGCCCGGAATCCGCGTGCATCTGCTCGGTCATGTCTTCCAGGCGTTGCAGCAAACCTTGTTCCTCCCATGCCGGATCCTTCAGAAACGTCAAGATCACGAACACATCATTCTTATTGAACATGACAAAAGGAAGCCCCAGTGCCGAGAATGCCCTCTTGATCATCTCGTAATGCGCATCACGCTCCGAATAAAGACGGTCTTCAGCCAGAGAAGCCCCCAGACGGTGCCGCATCCCCGACGCATCCGGTTCCGCATACTCATCTTGTTTGCATACCAGGATAATCGAGGTATCTTGGTTGTTTAGTCCGTACTTTTTGCCCCGATGAAGCGCTTCTTGCTCCGAAGTAATGTACCCCTCCACCAAATCCAGGAAAAACTCGTTCTTATAGCGGCGCGAGCGCTCCTTTACAGCCTGGCGTTTCGTTAACTCCAAACCGATGACATTAGCGGCTTGTTCCATGGCGAGCAGGGATAGCTTGGAGTCATTCTGCTCCGTGTGATAAGCGATGATATAACCTTCATGACGGTACGTGTGAATAGGGAAGAGCTCCACATGGCGGTTATTCCCAACACCTTCCTGCAGGAGGCACAGCGAAAGCGGCGCAGCAGGTTCAGAGAATAATGTCGGCAAGGTGGACAGGGTGGCAGCTATGAGCGCTTGCATGTCCGGATGATGAAAGTGCTGCGAACGCCCCGTCACCTGAAGCTTGGAATTGACCAGAAGTACCGGCACTGAAACCAGCTGGGTCAGCATGTCGATGATCTCGGAGATGCCCTTGCCGTGCATGATCATGGCCGAGAATTGCTTATGAATGGTCAGGGCGTAGTGGAGCTCGTGGCTTTTATTTTCCAAAATGGTGCTTGTGGACTGTTGAAAGATTTCACCCAGCGAATGCGTAACGGCGGAAAGTTCAATAATGGGAAACTGAAGGCGGTCGGCTTCGTCCAACACATGCCGGGGAATGTCCAGCGAAAAGCGCTTGGTCTTGATGGCAAGACCGGTGCAGCCCATGGCATGCATGTCGGTCATTAGCGTAATGAGCGCGTCCGGGCGATCTTTGACGAAGTATCCGTTCGTGAGCAACAGCTCGTCCTTCTTCAGATAGTTGATAATATCGGGAGCATCCATAATATTGACGGAACCCGCATTCCGGCGGAGCCCATGTTGGCCTGCGAGCACCTCGGCATGCTTAAATATCGGGATCCTCAACAGTTGTTCCAATAGCATGTCATCACATCCCGTCTTCGTTATATGTAAAAGAAGCTAACATAACCAGAAGAACCTGTAAAGAAACTTTGTGTAATTCGTACAAATGAACTGCGATCTTATTGTATAAATCGTACAATGACATTCACATAGCTTGAAATTACAATGAGGGTGACTACAAACAACAATGTCAGGTAAACTAACGCATTAAACGCTTGAGGGGGGTCCTATGCTCCAACTGCTGATTCGCAACTGTGTCATGCAAGGAAAAGTAATGCCCGTGGATGTAGGCGTACAGGGGGGACGCGTGGAATGGATTCTGCCCTCCGGACAGGTTGCAGACGCTCCGGCGGAGAGGACGGTTCACGCGAATGGTCAGTTACTGCTACCCGGGTTCGTTGAGCCGCATATTCACTTGGAAAAGGCGCATTTGTTAGAGCGAATGCAGGCGGAGCCGGCATCGTTGCAGGAAGCCATTCGAATCACGGGGGAGATGAAGCGGCAGTTTACGAAGGAGGATATGCGGGAGCGCAGTATGCGTGTATTGAAGCGGGACGTGGTGAACGGTGTAACACACTTAAGGTGTCATGCCGAGATCGACCCCGTCCTGAAGCTGACTGCCGTCGAAGTCATCCTGGAACTGAAGGAGCAGATGGCGGACGTTCTGGACATTCAGATCGTCGCTTTCCCGCAGGAAGGCATCTTTCAGCAGCCGGGCACCGCGGCGTGGATGGAAGAGGCTTTGCGCATGGGCGTAGATGCGGTCGGAGGCATTCCCTATAACGACAGGGACGCGGAAGAGCATTTGGCTTATGTGTTCGGACTGGCAGAAAAGTATGGTAAACCGTTAGATTTCCATGTCGATTTCTCTGATAATCCGGATGATCGCAACATTGTGCGTATAGCGGACATGACCATAGAGCGGGGACTCCAAGGAAGGGTGTGCGCGGGGCATGTAACCTCGCTTGGCTCGGTAATGTCAAGCGAATTGCCTGCTATAGCGGACCGTATTTCCGAAGCGGGGATCCATATTATCGCGTTACCCGCCACGGACTTGTACCTAGGCGGGAGAGGCGACATGGAAAGGCCCCGCAGAGGGCTGGCACCGGTTAAAACGCTTCTGGAACGGGGGGTGAACGTCATCTTCGGAACGAATAACATCCGGAACGCGTTTACGCCCTTCGGGACGGGAGACCCGCTGGATATGGCGTGGCTGCTGGCCCAGACGGCATACATGGGCACCGGGCAGGAAGCGGAGCAGTTGATTCGCATGGCCACCTATGGCGCGGCTTCGGCGCTGGGCCTGTCCGATTACGGACTTACGCCCGGTTGTCCGGCCGATATGGCCTTGTATCCCGTACGGAACGTGAGGGAAGTGTTACTGGACCGGCCGGAGCGTACGCAGGTTTGGAAGCGGGGAAAGTTGACGGCAGAGACGAGTAAGCGGGAACAGATCTATTGGGATCGTGAACATATCGATTGTGTAACCCATACCAAGGAGGTTAGATGAAGATGAGATTATGGAATCAGAAGTGGAGCGTATTGGTGCTGTCGTTGGTTGTCGGAGCAGGGGTATTGACCGGATGCGGAAAAGAGAATGAGGCGAATACGGTGGCCAAAGCCGAAGCCGAGGCAACATCGCCAATCCTTATCGGAATGTCCACGGAAGCGACGGGGTCCAATGCAGAGACGGCGGAGAACATCTACAAGGGCGCGCAAATTGCTGTTGATTTCGTGAATGAAGGCGGCGGAATTAACGGGCGTCCGGTGGAGCTGGTCGTAAGGGATACGGAGGAGAATCCAACCCGGGGTGTCAGTATCGTACGTGATTTCGGGCAAAAAGAGAAGGTGCTCGCGGCACTGGGCGGCTTTAACAGCACGGTGATGCTCGCGCAATCGCCGATCGTGAAGGAAGAAGGATTCCCCTTCATGATCCTGACATCCAACGTGCCCGCTTCCGTATTGAACGGATTACCGTGGACGTTCGGCGTGCGAATGAACGCGCAGATTACGGCGAAATACGCGTTGGGCTTTATTGAGAAGCATTTTGGCACGAAGAAGATTGCAATTCTCCACGAGAGCGGCGGTTACGGTAAAGGCGCCGTGGATGCCATGACGAAAGCGCTGGACGAAGCAGGCGCGAAGCCGGTGGCGACGGAATCCTTCAACCTGAAGGATCAGGATATGACGGCACAGGTTGCTCGCGCCAAGGAAGCGGGAGCCGAAGTCATCTATTTGTTCGGGATGGGCGCGTCCAACGGCTATGTTCTGAAAGCGATGGAGAAAGCTTCTTGGAAAGTGCCTGTCGTAGGGGAGAACGGGATGGTGTCAAAAGGCATCCTGGAAGTAGGCGGGCCGCTAACCGACGGTACATTCGCCATTCAGACCGCGAATTTCAACGTAGACCAGACCCGAGAACCCGCGAAGAAGTTTATTGAAGCGTTCAAGACGAAGTTTGGCGGGATCCCAACGACTTTTGCCTCCGCGGCTCAAGGCTTTGACGGCGCGATGATTCTCTTCGACGCGATAGGGAAGACCGAACTGACCGGTGACCTGAAGAAAGATCGCGATGCTCTGCGGGAAACGCTGGAGACGGATGCGGGACCTTACAGCGGTGTCATCAAGGACTGGGACACGGTCTATACGAAAGATAATCACGATGCGATTGATGTGAACTCTTATCTGATGAACATGTGGAAAGACGGCTTGTTGGTGCCTTCGGACAAACAATAGGAAAGAGGGGCGCAGCGAATGTCAGACTTCATTCAATTATTGCTTAGCGGTACGGCGATCGGGAGTTTGTACGCCTTAATCGCGCTTGGATACAGCCTTACCTATGTGGTGAACGGCACACTCAACATGTCGCAAGGCCAGCTTGTCATGCTGGGCGGGATGCTGATGTACAGCTTCACGTCCGGCGGCATGCCGTTCATCGCGGCGTTGCTGCTCGCAGGTGCAATTGTCGGTGTCGTTGGAATCGCCATGGAACGTCTTGCGATTCGCAAGTTTGCCAAGGATCCTTCCTCGGTAGGCTGGGTGTTAAGCACCATCGCGGCCGGTATTATCATTCAGGATGTAGCGCAATACTTCTGGGGACCCGATGAACGGGTTGTCGCTTCCCCGGCGGGAGAGAACATGGTGCGGATCATGGGCGCCGGCGTGTATTGGAAAGAACTCATCTTCATACCGCTGGCGGCATTATTCTTCGCGGGTTTGGCTTATTTCTACAAGTACTCCCACTGGGGACTGTGGCTGAGGGCCACGGCGGACAACCGCACCGCGGCGGAGCTGATGGGCGTGGGCACTCACCGTGTGGTGGCGGTAGCCTACGTGCTGAGCGGGATGCTTGCCGGTTGGGGCGGCGCGATGATGTCGACCAACTACGCCGTGTCGGTGTCTATCGGCCTCGCGCTCGGGCTGAAAGCAATCTCCGTCGCCATTCTCGCCGGATTAAACAACGCCAAAGGCATTGTCATTGCCGGTTTAGTGCTTGGGTTGGCCGAGGTGGCGGTCGCACAATATATTTCCACCGATTTCAGAGAAATCATTATTTACCTGGTCGTTATTCTGGTACTCTACCTCAAACCGACCGGACTGTTTGGTACCCGAATGCCGGTGAAGGTATGACTACCCAGAAAGGAGTGAAATAATATGGAATCGGAAGCGGCATTAACCCGGGGAAAGACATTCGGGTTCGGCAAACTCTCCTTATCCGTCTCCTTACTTGTGCCCGTCCTGAGTCTGTTGGCGGTCGCGCCGCTGTTTCTAAGCAGCTATTACACCAATATTCTCTATATGATTGGGATTTATGTCATGATCGCGGCAGGTATGAACATTCTGATCGGCTACTGCGGCATTGTCTCCATCGGTCATGCGGGACTGATGGCCGTGGGCGCCTATGTATCCGCCTATTTCAGCAATACCTACGGCTTAAGCTTCTGGGTAACGGGTCTCATCGGCGTGGCGGCGGCGCTGCTGACCGGGACGCTGTTCGCCATCCCCACACTGAGGGCGGGCGGGGTGTATCTCTCCATGGTGACCATCGCCTTCGGGATCGTCATTAACGAGATTCTGATTCGTTGGGACGGATTCTCCGGCGGTCCGCTGGGGATTTCCGGCATAGCCAAACCCTCCGCGTTGGGCTACACCTTTACGTTAACCTCCATGTATGAACTGGTGTTGGTTGGCGCTCTGACGGCGCTGTTCATCTTGCGCAACGTGAGGAGGTCGGCTTGGGGCCGGGCGATGATCGCGGTAAAGGAGAATGAAATTGCCGCAACTTCGGTGGGCATCAAGCCGTTCCGGGTTCAATACATCGCCTTTGCGCTCAGTTCCGTACTGGCCGGGTTGGCCGGGGCCATCTATGCGCATGCAAACAGTTTCATCAGCCCCGACACATTCGGCTTTCATATGTCGGTTCAACTGGTTCTCATCGTGATTCTGGGCGGCGCCGGCACGCTTCTGGGGCCGGTCATCGGTGCCTTGATTATCGTCATGCTGCCGGAGGTGCTGGAGCTGGAGAAGCTCCGGTTAGCCCTATACGGCAGCATTATGTTTCTGGTTTTGTATCTTTTGCCCAAAGGTATTGCAGGGACTGGAGGCGCATGGGTGAAGCGTTGGGTGCCCCTCAATCGCCGGCTTGCCCGAACAGAAGAGTTGCGGGGTCCTATAACGGCGACAACTACGTTGCCAGAGACAATAATACCGAAATCAACACGAACGCAAACACCGCGGTTGTCTTTAGACCGTTTGTTACCGGCGTTGCAAGCTAATGCTGTGACGGGGAAGGAAGCCGTGCTGCAAGTACGGGGGCTGAATAAAAGCTTCGGCGGACTGCATGTCGTCAAGGATGTGAGCTTTGATGTCGCCACAGGCACAGTTCACACCTTGGTGGGGCCGAACGGCGCGGGCAAGACGACGGTGCTCAACATGATCTCCGGCTTCTACCCGTGCGACGCCGGCGCCGTCACGCTCCAAGCCCGGCCGCTGTCCGGCCTGTCGCTCCAGCAGATCGCCGCCGCGGGCATCTCCCGCACATTCCAGCACACCCGCCTCTTCGGCGAGTTGTCCGTGCTGGAGAATGTCATGGCGGCGATGGCCGACAGCTTCCGGCCGGGACTGCTCGCGGCGCTGGCCCGTACCGGCGCCGCCCGGGCACACGAAGCCGACCTGGCGGTCCGCGCTCACGCGTATCTCGACCTGGTCGGCTATGCCGGCGATCGCTCGGAGCCCGCGACGGCGTTGCCGTACGGCCACCAGCGCATGGTCGAGATCGCAAGAGCGCTCGCGGTGCAGCCGCGGCTGCTCTTGCTGGATGAGCCCGCCGCGGGCATGACGGCGGGCGAGATCGAGCATCTGGAGAATGTCATAAGCAAGCTGAAGTCAGCCGGCTTGTCCATTCTCCTGATTGAGCACCACATGGATTTTGTCGCCCGAGTCTCGGACCGGGTGACGGTACTGGACTACGGCAGCATCATTGCCGAAGGGACGCCTGAAGAAATATGCCGGAACCCGCGCGTCATTCAGGCTTATCTCGGCGAGGAGGATGACGATGCTTAAAATCAACGATCTGCACGTCCGCTATGGCGCGGTGCAAGCGTTACGCGGCGTCTCCATGAACGTGGGCGAAGGAGAAATTGTAGCCGTCATCGGCGCGAACGGCGCGGGGAAGTCCTCCTTAATGAACGCGATTATCGGATTGGTAAAACCCGCGTCGGGCTCCGTTCTCCTGGAAGGAAAGGAAATCTCTGCTCTGCCCGCCCACCGCACATCGGCGCTGGGTGTGGCCTTGGTGCCCGAACGCAGGGAAACCTTCGGCGCGCTGACGGTAATGGAGAACTTACGGATGGGGTTAAGCATACACCCGGGGAAGATGCGCAAATCCGATCTCAGCCAAGAGCTGGAGCCGCTCTTCCTGCGGTTTCCCCGGTTGAAAGAGCGGCTGAACCAGACGGCGGGAACGCTCAGCGGCGGGGAGCAACAGATGCTGACGTTGTCGCGGGCTTTAATCCGCAAGCCGAAGCTGCTCTTGCTGGATGAGCCTTCGCTCGGATTGGCGCCGATCATCGTAAACGAGATATTCCGCATCATCCGCGGGCTTAAAGCCGACGGCGTCACCATCGTGCTTGTGGAGCAACTGGCTCGCAAGGCGTTGTCCGTGGCGGATCGCGCTTATGTGCTGGAGAACGGCTCCTTCGTCATGGAAGGCACGGCCGCGGATCTTCTGCGAGATGCCGACATTACGAAAGCATACCTGGGCGGAGCAACCGGTGGAACCGCAGCATCCGGAGCAACTGAATCTATTGGAGGACGAGAACATGAATATGATCATCAAGCAGGTGCGCGTAGACCGTGAATTGAAGGATCTGGTGCTGGAGCACGGAAAGATCAAGGAAATTGCGCCAAGCGGTACCGTTATGGACCAGAGTTTCACCAGTTGGGATGCAAAAGGATTGCTGTACCTACCGGCTCTGACAGACATGCATTGTCATCTGGATAAGCATTTTCTGGGCGAAGATTGGAGGCCGCTGCAACCGTTTGTGACGCTGGAGAAACAATTAAAATTCGAGAAAGAGATGCTCGCAAGCTTGCGCCATCCGGTGCAAGAAAGAGCGATGTTGCTCGCGCAGCTCCTGTTGAGTCAAGGCACGACCCGCATCCGGACGCATGTGGACGTCGATCCCGACATCGGATTAAGTCATCTCGAAGCGGTACTAGAGGTTAAGGAGCAATTGAAGGACCGAATGGATATCGAGATTGTGGCGTTCCCCCAACAAGGCTTGCTTCGTTCCGGCTCCGTCGGCGTCATGAAGGAAGCGTTGCGCCGCGGTGCTCAGTACGTGGGGGGCGTGGATCCGGCAGGTTTGGACCTAAGAGTGGAGGCCAGCCTGCAAGCCATGTTCGAGCTTAGCGCCGAATTTAACGCGGGGGTGGATCTCCATCTGCATGATGCAGGGCATCTCGGCTTATATACAATTGATCTTGTAGCGGATTATACAGCTCAAGGAAATAAACAAGGGAGAGTCGCGGTCAGTCACGCTTATTGCCTGGGGATGGTCTCTGAGCAGGAGGCGGCTTCTACTTTGGACGCGGTCAGAGAAGCGGGTGTAACCATCCTGTCCAGTGTACCGACAGACCGTCCGATGCCGAGTGCGGACGCCTTGGCTCGCGCGGGGGTGACCTTCCGACTGGGCACCGACAATATCAATGACGCATGGTCGCCTTACGGCAACGGAGACATGCTGCAACGCGCTTCGCGATTGGCGGAGAAGAGCGGGTGGGTAACTGATGAGCAATTGATTTCAACCTATGCGCTGGCGACGGAACGCTCCTTGACACCTTTGGTCGGTGAAGAAGCAAGTTTTATGCTGGTGGATGCGCTCAATGTACAGCATGCCATGGCTTCGGCCCCGCGCAGGGAAGCCGTCTTTTCCAAAGGGCATCTGGTTTATCAGCCCATGTCGCACACCCCCTCGACATCCCGCCTGTCTGCCGCAAGCACTCAGGAAATGGCCCGTTAAATACTGAAATTCGGAAACCTTATGTCATCGGACATAGGGTTTCTTTGCGGAATGACGTATTTTTCAAAAAGTGGACTAGTATACTAGCAAAGGCGGAGGGTTTATTTTGCGGGAAGAATGAGGATGATGTTGGGTAGGGACCAAATGTTTGTTGAGAGTTCGTAAAGCGGCCTTATCTTGAGGTCCGGCGAGCTATAATAGGTATATAGGCGGTGGTTAAATGCGATCAGTCCCGGTAAAAAAGGTGCTGCTTCTGACGCTGAAAGCGCTCCTGGCCGTACTCGTCCTTTATTATGTCATCCGCAGTATTCCTTTGGAGCCGGCCCAGGTCTCGAATTATTTGCGTCATAGCGGCATGTATTTCTATGCTTCGTTAGGGGTGTTTACGCTTTTCCTTGTTTTGCAGGCGGCGATCTGGGTCACGATCCTGAATGACGGGCAGCGCAGACTTCCTTACGGGCTTGGATTAAGAATTTATATCAACTCCCAATTCGCCAAGTATATTCCCGGCGGGTTCTGGAATTATGCGGGACGCGTGGCGCTCACAAGCCGCGAAGGGGTGAAGCTGGATGTGCAGATGACCACGATCCTCTACGAGAATGTATTGATTGTGCTTGCGGCTCTAGTTTATTCCCTGGGGTTGGCCATCAGTCTTCATCTGTTGCCCGCGGCGGTATTATTACCGGTAGGACTGTTCCTGTTGCTGGTCTATTTATATTATGAAAAAGGCACCGCCTGGCTTCGCAGGGGATCGGTCCGATGGATGCGGATGCGCCCGTTTCGCCGCTTTGCGGAGCGGTTGTCGCCCGGCAGCGCGTTTCACCTGAGCCGGGAAAAGTTCTTCCTCTATCTGGCCTACTTTCTCGGCAGCCATCTTGTGATGGGCGCGGCGTTCTGGCTGCTGTTGCGCAGCTTTCCCACCGAGGAAATCGGCATCGGCTACGCGGCCGGCACGTTCGCATCCTCTTGGCTCCTCGGACTGCTCAGTCCGTTGCCCGGGGGGCTTGGCGTACGGGAAGGATTTCTTGTCTACTTTCTATCTTTTCGGATGGACAAGGAGACCGCCGTACAAATTTCCGTCATTGCGCGGCTGTGGAATGTGATGAGCGAAATTCTGTTTTTTGCCTTGATGAACGGGGTTCATATTTTGAGAAAAAGGATGAGATTACATGGTTCGTAAAAAGGTTCTTCTGGTTACGGGCGTGTTTCCACCCGGCGTCGGCGGCATGCAGCAATATTATCATCACTTGTCCAGGCAATCGGGTCATGATGTCACGGTATTGGCGCCCAAGTATGCGGGAGACGAAGAATTCGACGCCTTGCAGCCTTATAAGATTATTCGGGGTCCTTTTATTCAAAATGAAGGGATTGACTTCACCTCCTGGTTTCGGCTGTTTCGCTATGTGCGCCATGCGATTCGACGGGAGAGGGCGGACGTTACGATCTATGGCTTCGTGCTGATCGGCATTATCGGGTATGTGCTGAAGCTGTTTATGGGGCATAAATATATGATTTCAACGCACGGGATGGATATGCTCATGTTTCGGCGGTTCGTCGGATTGAATTATGTGATTAAGTTGATTTTGCGCAATGCGGACGGCGTGTTGACGAACAGTCATTTCACGAAGCGGTATGTGGAAGAATACGGGGTCGATCCCGCGCGGATCGAGCTTGTGTATCCCGGTGTGGAGGACGTGTACGAGAAGCAGGGGAAGAATGCGGAGTTGATACGTAAGCATGGGCTTGAGGGCAAATACGTCATGCTGTCGGTTAGCCGGTTGGTGCTGCGCAAAGGGCATGACCGCGTGATTGAGTCGATGCCGGAGGTGATCCGGTTGATCCCGAACGCTGTGTATCTGATTATCGGTGACGGGCCGGAGCGCGGGCGGTTGGAGCAGTTGGCCCAGCAGCACGGGGTGGCGGACCGGGTCCAGTTCCTCGGCAACGTTCATGACAGCAAACTGTTGAATGCGTATTACAACACATGCGATCAGTTTCTGATGGTATGCCGTCAGCTCAGTAACCGGGATGCCGAAGGCTTTGGCATCGTGTATATGGAAGCCGCTTCAGCGGGCATTCCGGTGATCGCCGGGCGCTCCGGCGGCGCGGGGGAAGCGGTGCTGGACGGCGAGACCGGCTTGCTCGTGGACCCGAACTCGCCTGCGGACATCGCCGCCGCGGTGCACAGGTTGCGCGATGATACAGCACTGCGCGAGAAGCTGACCCGGCAAGGGTATGCGCGCGCGAAAGGGAAGTTCCGCTACGTGTTTCTGGCGGAAACGTTCGATCGCTATGTCGGCTACGTTTGCGCCGGCAAGCCGCATGTGAAGGTGAAGAAGAAACGCAAAGAGATTCGCAACGCGAATATATAGGGGCCGCGGCAGGGCAAGGCAAGGCAATGCAATGCAATGCGCCCCAAGAAAAAGGGCCGATCCGCGGATCGGCTCTTTGCTATGTTTACATCCTACGCCTAATGGGTAAATTGACTTCTGTCGGGAAAAAGGATAGTGTATAGCTTAAAGGTTTTATACAATTAAATCATACACAATTGAGGAGACGGAGAAGAGATGAATATGAATTCGAAATTTCAGCCTTTATTTGAGAAGTTAACGTTGCGCAATGGGCGCGAATTGAAGAATAGAGTGGTTATGGCGCCCATGACCAATTTTGCCTCCCATGAGGACGGGACAGTTTCGCAAGATGAGCTGAAGTATTACGCCCGCCGCTCAGGCGGAGCAGGCATGGTAATCACCGCTTGCACGTACGTGACGCCTAACGGCAAAGGGTTCCCGGGGGAATTCGGAGGTCACAGCGACGAGATGATCGAAAGCCTGCGGAGCTTGGCTGCGACGATTAAAGAGCAAGGCGCCGCAGCCGTGCTCCAGATCTTCCACGGCGGACGCAGCTGTCCCGCCAACCTCGTCCCGGACGGCGATGTGGTCAGCGCCAGCGCCATTCCGGCGGAAGCGGAAGGCGCGGTAACGCCGCGCGAGTTAACCGAAGCGGAAGTGGACGAGATCATTAAGGCTTTCGGCGACACAACACGACGCGCCATCCAGGCGGGCTTTGACGGTGTGGAAATCCACGGCGCGAACGGCTACCTGGTCCAACAGTTCTTCTCCCCGCATTCCAACCGCCGTACAGACCGATTCGGCGGGAGCTTGGAGAAGCGCATGACCTTCCCGCTGGCGATTGTGGAAGAGGTGAAAAAGGTGGTCGCGGCCGAAGCCGATCCATCCTTCATCGTGGGTTACCGGTTCTCGCCGGAAGAGCCGGAAACGCCGGGAATCACGATGGAAGATACAGCGGCGCTGGTGAACGCGTTAGCGGAACAACAACTGGATTATCTCCATATCTCCCTGATGGAGATCGATTCGAAAGCACGTCGCGGTGCGGATCCTTCCCGCACACGTCTCGAGCTCGTGCTAGAAACGATTGCGGGCCGGACCCCGCTCATCGGCGTTGGCTCCATTCATACGCCGGACGAAGCGGTTGCGGCGCTGGAGTCAGGCTCGGCGATGGTAGCTTTGGGCCGTGAACTCATTATGGAACCCGACTGGGTGGAGAAAGTGCAACAAGGCCGCGAGGCGGAGATCCGAACGACCGTAAGCAAGGATGATCAAGCTGAGCTGGTTGTGCCGGATGCGCTGTGGGCAGCCATTATCAACTCACCAGGTTGGTTTCCGGTGAAATAAACAGTAGAAGACATGACCCTTGGGCCATGTCTTCTTTATTTTGCACATATTCAATTACTCCACAGGCACATTCACAGCAATAATCCCATATTTCTGCGGTTGATCCGTAGTCGCGCCGAACCACACTTCGCCGAGCCCCGCCATCACCCCTTGTTCATTGGCAAAAAGAGACTCCGGTGTCCCGGCCGTAATAACCCCCTTCATTTTGTCCGAAAACACTTGCTTATATTGGGCCACTAAGGCTTCTTTGTCGCTGATTTCCGTGACCGCGCCGCCGTTTACTCTCATCGGGTAGAGAATGTGTCTCGCGAGCTTCTCCGCATCATCCGCTGCAACCGCGACTTGCACCTCCGCCACCATTTGCATAAATGCCTGTTGATCCCGGATGCCCGCGACTTCATAGGCAGTGTTTTTTTGACGTGCGGCTTTCTCATGTGCTGTTTCCGCGTTTCCGCAACCTGATGCTATAACCAAAGTGAATGCCAAAACGGCAAGTCTCAACAAATATGTTCTCATGATAATGATGTTCCTCTTTTCTGAATAAGGATGTAATAGTAAACGCCGCGCCGACTCGTAATGTTGCATGTAATTAATGGAAGGAAAGCTTACATAGCCTATTGACAACCCTTTTACACGCCGCTAACATAAATTGTTAAATACGTATAAGACTTGCTGCGATGTGGTGGATCCGATTCATGATGAGTGGATGTGACAAAGAGGAGGAAGCTGGCATGCAAGAAGAACGGATCAAGGATTGGATTCACGAGATGCCGAAGGTGGATTTACACCTTCATCTGGATGGCAGCCTGAAGCCGGAGACCGTGTTGGAACTGGCCGGGGAGCAGGGGTTAGCACTGCCAGCGCGGGATGTGGAGGGCCTGATACCTTATATGCGGGTAACGGATGCGTGCAGCTCCTTGCGGGAGTATTTGTTAAAGTTCGAATTTACAACGCGGTTCATGCAAACGGGTAAAGCGCTGGAAAGGCTCGCCTACGAGGCGGTTGAAGAAGCGGCTGGGCACAAGTGCGTGTACGTGGAAGTCCGGTTTGCGCCGCAATTGCATCGAGCCGGCGGGTTGTCCGCGGAGGATGCGATTGGTCATGTCATCGCCGGGCTGCGACGGGGGGAGCGGGATTATGGGGTCAAAGCCCGGGCCATTGCGATCTGCATGCGGCACCATACCGGCAAGATGAACATGGAAGTGGTGGAGGCGGCTGCTGCTTTTATCGGGCATGGGCTGGTCGCGGTGGATTTAGCGGGAGATGAGGAGGCTTATCCGGCCTCGGGCTTTCGCGAATTGTTCGCTGCGGCGGATAAAAGGGCTTTGCCGGTCACCATTCATGCCGGGGAAGCTGCGGGAGCGGATAACATCAGGGAAGCGGTGTCCAATTTGGGCGCGACGCGTATTGGTCACGGCGTAAGGATGAACGAAGACCCGCGGGTTTTGGCGTTGGTAGCGAAGCGAGGCATTCCGCTGGAAATGTGCCCGGTGAGCAACATCCAGACGAAGGCGGTCGCGGGCTGGAGCGCCTATCCGATACGAGAATATATGGAGCAAGGCGTCAAAGTGACGATCAATACCGATAATCCCAGTGTGTCGGGCACGAATCTGACCAGGGAGTTTCTCATGTTGAGGGAGAAGTTGGACTTTTCAATTCGTGAGATGACAGCCTTGGTGCTGAACGGGCTGGACGCGGCTTACCTCGAAGATAGTGAGAAGAAGGCGTTGAAGCGGGAAGTGCGGGCGCGTCTGAGCGCGATGGGAGTGTTGTAGGGCGATGTCATAACAGATGCCAAAAATAGCCCCTCCGTGAATTACGCGGCGGGGTTTGTTGTGTAAACAGATCAAAGCGATAATTCTAGAACATGTTTTTGGGCTAGTATGCACCCAGTTATGCACTCAGGTATGGACCAGTTATGAACTCAAGTATGCACCAGTTATGAACTTAAGTATGGACCCGGTTGTGCACTCAAGTATGCACCCAGATTGGGTAAATTGATGAACATGAATTAATGGGCTCTCCCGTAGAGTCAGTTTGGGGGCGAATAAGTTGGTGCTATGGTGGGCGGACGGCTATTTTTGGGGACGAATAAGTTGGTGCGGGGTGGGTGGCTATTCCTTTTTGGAGCCACGTGTTGGGGTCTCCCGTTGACTCAGTTTTGGGGTGGGGGCATAAAAAAGAACTTTGGAGTAGCTAAATACATAAATAATGGAATTAATTTGTGTCAGTCACATGATTTGAAAATCTACCTCATAGTTCTTTCAGTCCAGTAATCAGCAAAGGCCAGTAATTTCAGCAATTGAAGAGTGTACGTTACAGCAATCTACAAATAACGAAAAAACTGTCCAGGTAAACAATAAACACATTATGCAGCCGAAACATGCGCTATGGTTGGTGCAGCAGAAGCGATGAGCTGCTTGTATGTAATCGTGGGTGTAGAAATGAACAATCTAAATAATCGGCTAACTGCGCGGTTAGGTCGCAGAGAATGATTCAAACGGAAACTGGTTTCATCCAGATAAGCTTGAAGGTGTTTCCCGCTCACCCCAAAGTATCGCTGATTAATTCGTTGGGTCACGGAGTCGCTGATCATGTTCAAGGTATCACTGGCTTTGTGGTGATTAAATTGATTATGTACAAAAGGGAACTTCACTGTCGAATGAACGTGTTCATGGAGAAAATGAGCAAAGTCAGAGTGATCCATGGCTCTGTTACGGTGTTGAGGCGAAGTATAAACTTGTTTAAACTTCACATAACTGACGCCGCCATAAAAGCCCGCTCCAACAATAACAGGGTGCTGATGCTTCTTAGGCTTACGCTCCGTCCATCTAAAGAAAGAGTCACGAGGATTATAAACAGAGGATATGACTTCAACAAGTCCCGTAAGGAGTTTAGTTGCGTCTCCATGTCGAATAGCATGACGGAGTTTGTGCAGAATGAGCCAGGCTGTCTTGTAAGTGACCGAGATTAATTTAGATAGTTGTACGGCATTAATGGAGCATGTAGGACTTCCAATCAGAAAAAGAGCTTGAAACCATTTATGTAATGAAGTTCGGCTGCCTTCTATCACCGTACCGCGCAGGAGCGATGACTGATACTTGCAACCTCTGCATTCGTAAAGAGGTAAACGCCGAGTCGTAATTACAGTTACGTGTCGGCAGGCGCAACGGGGGCATTGAAAGCCGTTAGGCCATTTCGCGGCATGCAGCACAGAAACACAAACAGACTCACAGTGATATTTTTTCTTAAACTGTTCAAAAGTGATTTCCGCGTCCGGCATGTGCAACCCCCTAACAAAAGTAAGAACACCTGTTCTGACATAAGAAAATATTACCAAACAAGTGTTCTTAATGCAAGTCTTATTTTGCCAAATGATCATAAAATTTAAAAAATCCGCAGGGAGTCAGGAAACTGAGTCTTCGGGAGATCCCAACACGTGAGGCTAAAAACGATGTTTGTATTGAGTTATCCCGAGCATATGTACGCTGCACAAAGGGAATCCCAAGCCGCCCGTTGAAACCATAGAGACGGCTTCGGCGTCAGTTGGGTATAAAGATACAATGGGGAGGCGGTAGTCATGACGAAATGTAAACGGATGGTCATCTTAACCGCGCAAGGCAGGAATACCTTCACGGAAGAGCAAGCGCTGCGGCTGGAAGCGGCGGGTGACGTGAGCTTTGTCACGGCTACCTACGCGTTACCAGACACCGAGCTCGTCCAGATGCTCGGCGACGCCGAGATCGCCGGATTAACGCCGCGCTCGGTGCCGGTCATCGGCGCGTCGTGGCTGGACCGCGCGCCGCGGCTCCAAGGCATCGCCGTCTTCGCCACCGGTGTCGATTACATCGACACCGAGCTGCTTCGCGCACGCGGCATCGCGCTCAGCCACCTGCCCGACTACTCCACCGTGTCCGTGGCCGAGCACACCATGGGGATGCTTCTCACCATGTCGAGGCGTATCCACCTGAGCCAGGACCGCGTCCGCGGCCGGGTGCCCGCATCCACGTCCGTGCAAGGCTGGGAGCTACGCGTCAAGACGCTCGGTATCGTCGGCCTCGGCCGCATCGGAAGCTACGTCGCGAAGCTCGCTTCCGCATTTGAGATGCGCGTGCTGGCCTATGACCCGGCACCGCGCACAAGCGAGTACGCACAGCTTGTGACGAAGGAGGAGCTTCTGAGCTCCTCCGACATCGTTTCGCTGCACTACCCGAGCTACTGGCAAGCGCCGCCGGATTTCGGCGCGGCCGAACTGAGCCGCTTCAAGAGCGGGGCATGGCTGCTGAACGCGTCCCGCTGGGCGCTGGTCGATTCAGAAGCCGTTATTGCCGCGATTGAAGCGGGACAACTGAGAGGATACGCGCTAGATGAGATCTTCCCGTTGCCGGACAGGGCGGCAAAGCTGATCGAGGAGGGGCGTATCCTGCAAACGGGTCACACGGCGTGGTATTCAGCCGAAGTGATTGCCCGGGGCTACGAAACCTGGGTGGATAACCTGGTGGGTCTTGCCACGGGGGAGCCCAGGAACCTCACACAGCCGGTCGGCACAGAGGGCAAAGGAGGACACCGCTTATGAGCGAACATCTGTATTCCCGGTTCCGCCGGGTGGAACAGCTGTGGATCGGCGGTTTGTTCGGCTTCAGCGCCTTGTTCATCCTTGGACTCATCATCGGCAAATGGCCGCGCTACTGGGCCTATATCGCCTCAGAGATGACCCCGATGACCTGGTGGGAAAGCGTGGTCTTGTTCACGTGTTTCACTGTCACCTTACTTTGCGCCGCCCTCACCTATATCGCTAAAGGTTGGGGACGCGGCACAGTCGTCTATGCCATCCTCTCGGGCGCTTTCCTATTCCTAACGTTGGATGAACGCTTTGCGCTGCATGAGCGGATCCGCGACGGATATCTGGCGCCGCAGAATATCAAGCCCTTGCCCTGGGTAGGCGCCGGCGATTTTCTGGTCATGCTGTACGCTGCCCTGGGCCTCCTGTTTCTGCGTTATGTATGGCGGGAGCTTCAACTCCGCCGCGGCGCGCAGAAGTGGCTGCTCGCAGGTATCGTGCTTTCCATCGCCGCCGTCGGCGCGGACTCGTTCGATGTGTCCCGCATGACACTGGACGCCGAGCGGTTAGAGCAGACGATCGAGGAGATCCTCGAAACCGGCGCGATGCTGTGCTTCTTGGCGGCTTTCTCGCTGGCGGCTTCCGCCATCGGGCAGAAACTGATTATAATGAAACTTGCAGAGTTTAAGCAGTAACCTATGAGAGGAATGAAGCGCATGTCTACTCCAATACAGCCCGTTGTTCTTCGGAGATTTGGAAACTCCGAGCTGCAATGGTCGCCGCTGGGACTGGGATGCTGGCAATTCAGCAAAGGCCGTGGGATGGTCGGAGGATTCTGGCCGAACCTGGACAGCAAGATCATCCAGGATATTGTCCGCACCAGCATCACAGGAGGCATCAACTGGTTTGATACAGCTGAGGTTTACGGCAAGGGAGAGTCGGAACAAGCGCTTGCCGCTGCCTTAAACGCCCTCCATGCTTCGGAAAAGGAAGCCCATATTGCCACGAAATGGTGGCCGGCCTTCCGTACCGCCGGGAACATCCCCGCCACCATTGAGCAGAGAATCCAGGCACTAAGCGGCCGGACTATAGATTTGTATCAAATTCATCAGCCGTTTTCCTTCTCCACCGTCAGCGCGGAGATGCGCGAAATGGCCAAACTGGCTCAGGCCGGCAAGATTCGCCATGTCGGCGTCAGCAACTTCAACGCGAAACAGATGATTCAAGCGGACAGGACATTGAAGGAATTCGGTCTTCGCCTTGTGTCCAACCAAGTCAAATACAGCATGCTGGACCGCAGAATTGAGCGCAACGGCGTCATGGATGCGGCCAAGGAGTTGGGCGTGGCCATTATCGCCTATTCACCGCTTGAACAAGGCATCCTGAGCGGTAAATTCCATAAAGATCCTTCCTTGGTGAAGAATATTGTCGGGCCCCGCAAGTGGTTCTCGGGCTTTAAGGCGGAGCGCATGCAACAGACACGTCCGCTGATTGATCGTCTGGATGAACTGGCGAGCACCTACAACGCTTCGGTCAGCCAGGTCGCGCTCAACTGGACCGTGCACGCCCACGGCGAAACGGTATTCGCGATTCCCGGCGCATCTAAAGTGTCCCATGCGGAAGATAACGTAAAGGCGATGCGTTTCCGGCTGACCCGTGAAGAAATCCAGGAATTAAACGAGATGTCCCTCTCTTACGGAAAATAGCAATCTAAATCACAACCCCAATCTCATTCTGTAACTCAATCATTTTGTACCAACTACAACAGCCGCGGTCATCCGCGGTTTTGTTGTGTCTTGCCCGGTTTATTTATACAATAGAAGAAGGCGGAGACCAGATCATCCAGGACCGAATTCAATCTCAAAGAAACGGGTGTAAATCGATGACGCTTTGGAACCAATTGTCCACCTATCTACCGATTATCAATATCGTGTTTGCGGTCCCCATCATCTTCCTGGAACGCCGGAATGCCGCGGTTACCTGGGCGTGGTTAATGGTGTTGTTCTTTATTCCGTTCTTTGGGTTTATCCTGTATCTACTGTTCGGTCAGAACCTCAGCCGCCGCAAAATCTACAGAATCAAGAAGCTGCAACGCCTCCTTATCGAGAATTCCGTAGAGCATCAGAAGGTGTCGATCAAGAGCGGAGAAGCCGAATACAACGATCCCGCCATGCAGGATTACAGCGACATGATGTACATGAATCTGGTGAAAAGCCAGGCCATCTATTCCCAGAATAATGAGGTTGAAGTGTTTGTGGACGGGAAGACGAAGTTTAGCGCCCTGTTCAGAGACATGGAGGCCGCGACGGATCATATTCACATCATTTATTATATTATTCAAAATGACGACCTCGGACGCAAGCTGACCCGCGCCCTGGAGCAGAAAGCCCGAGAGGGCGTGGAAGTGCGTCTGATGTATGACGCCATCGGAAGTCTCAGCCTGCCGAAACATTTCTTCGACGATCTGAAAGCCGCGGGCGGACAAGTTGCCGCCTTCTTCCCATCGAAAATCCCTTATTTCAATCTTAGATTAAACTATCGGAATCATCGTAAAATCGCTATTTTTGACGGAATAACTGGTTATATCGGAGGTTTTAACGTCGGGAATGAGTATCTCGGCAAGGATGAATACTTCGGATTTTGGCGGGATACGCATCTGCGCGTGCAAGGGGGGGCGGTGCATCAGCTGCAGACCTTGTTTCTTATGGACTGGAATTTAGCGACACCCGGTATGAACAGCTTGGAGAGTCGATATTTCCCGGCCGTGGATGTGGACTCGGAAGGAACAACAGGTATGCAGATCGTTTCCAGCGGGCCGCACTCCGAAACCGAGCAAATCAAGAACGCGTATATCAAGATGATCCACTCGGCGAAGAAGAGCATTTATTTGCAGACGCCTTATTTTATACCCGATGAGAGTTTGATTACCGCGCTTAACATAGCCGCCGCCTCGGGTGTCGATGTGAAGATTATGCTGCCGAGTCAGCCGGACCACAAGTTGGTTTATTGGGCTTCGTTCTCATATTTGGGGGAGTTGCTCAACGCGGGGGTGCGGTGTTTCCTGTATGAAAAAGGCTTCCTTCACGCCAAAACGATGGTCGTAGACGGCAAAATCGCCTCCGTCGGAACCGCGAATATCGATATTCGCAGCTTTAAGTTAAATTTCGAGGTGAACGCGTTGGTGTATGACACGGAAATCGCGGGGAATTTGAAGGCGATCTTCGAAGAGGACATGACGCATTCCGTGGAACTGTCCGCTGAAGCTTACGGAAATCGTTCACACGGGGCGAAGATTAAAGAATCCTTCGTCCGGTTGCTGTCTCCGATCCTATAATCATGAAAATAAGGTGATTCTACATGCAAGACGATAATCAACAGCTCGAGCAGATGCCGAAAGGAGCGACCGGCCGATTTATCCGCTTGGTCCGGCAGGCCAAGCCTTCAGGCTGGCTGATCGCCGCCGCGGCGACATTAAGTCTGGCGGGAACGGTCGCCAGCTTGTTCGTGCCGATGTTCACGAAGGATCTGATTGACGGTTTCTCGATGGACTCCATCAACCGGACACAGGTCATCATCCTGGTTTCCGCCGCATTGGCCCAAGCGCTGGCGGCGGGTTTCTCCATCTACCTGCTCAACCGGCTAGGTCAACATGTCGTGGCGAACATTCGCGACCGGCTGTGGAAGAAGCTGCTGGTGCTGCCGATTCCCTACTATGACAATCATCAGACCGGCGATACGATCTCGCGAATGACGAATGATACCGCAGTTGTCAAAGGGCTCGTGTCCGATCATACGGCTTCGTTCCTGACCGGAATCATCTCTATCCTCGGTTCCGTAACGATTCTGCTGTTTCTCGACTGGCGCATGACGCTAGTGCTGTTAGCGGCCGTTCCGCTCACGATCGGCATCATGGTGCCCCTCGGCCGCCGCATGGTGAAGATTGCCCGCAGTACACAGCACGAAACCGCAAGTTTTACCGCGGTGCTCAGTCAGGTGCTGTCAGAAATCCGGCTGGTGAAATCGTCCGGGGCGGAGGATATTGAGTATCGGCGCGGTCATGAAGGGATATCGAAGCTGTTCGGGTACGGTGTGCGCGAAGGCAGGGTGCAAGCGATGGTAGCGCCCCTCATGTCGTTCGTGATCATGATGCTACTGGTCGTCATTATCGGCTACGGCGGCGTGCGCGTCGCTTCCGGCGCTTTAACGGCGGGTGAGCTGGTGGCGTTCCTGTTGTACTTGTTTCAGATTATCTTCCCGATCAGTCAGGTGAGCACCTTCTTCACCCAGTTGCAAAAAACCGTAGGCGCGACCGAACGCATCATCGCGACGCTGGAAGTGCCCGAAGAGGATCCCCATGCCGGGAAAGAAGTGTTGGATGCCTCGCAGCCGATCCGTGTGGAGGGACTCTCGTTCCGATACGCCGAAGAAGGCGAGCCGATTGTGAGCGACCTCACATTCACCATTCCGACAGGGAAAGTGACCGCGATTGTCGGTCCGAGCGGCGGCGGGAAAACGACGTTGTTCTCGTTGCTCGAGAGGTACTACACGCCGACGCAGGGAGTGATTCGACTCGGTGCGGACGCGATCGACACCTTCTCCCTGAAATCCTGGCGTTCGCAGATCGGGTATGTGTCGCAGGAGAGTCCGATTCTGGCCGGAACGATTCGTTATAATATCGCTTATGGCTTGGAGCGCGAGGTTAGTGAAGAGGAGCTGCGGAGAGCGGCCGAAATGGCTTACGCGGACCTGTTTATCCGCGAGTTGCCGGAAGGCTACGAGACCGAAGTGGGCGAACGGGGCATCAAACTGTCCGGCGGGCAGCGCCAACGGATCGGGATCGCGCGGGCGTTGTTGCGGAACCCCAACATCTTAATGTTGGACGAGGCTACATCCGCGCTGGACAGCCAATCCGAAGGCGTGGTGCAGCAGGCGCTAAGCAATTTGATGGCGGGCCGGACGACGTTGGTCATCGCGCACCGATTGTCGACGGTCGTGGATGCGGACCAGATCATCTTCATCGAAAAAGGACGGATTACCGGTTCCGGCACCCATGAGCAATTGTTGGAGTCGCATGACTTGTACCGGGAATTTGCAACTCAGCAGCTACGGCTGAATGAGATTGGCAATGAAGCGGATAGCCAATGAAGTGGATAGCCAATGATGCGGCTAGCCATGAGGGCAGCTGAAAAAGGACCTGGGAAGATTCCCGGTCCTTTTTGTATTTAAGCTTCCGCTTTTAAAGTTATCATGCAAGTACAGGAACGTGTACGCGTATGGAGAAGGTGAACTCCGTCCCTGGGCCGACCTTTTCCTGAAGCTGGATTGAGCCGGACATACGCTCTACGAGTCGTTTGCAGATGGCTAGTCCGAGGCCGGTTCCTCCATAATCCGCTTGCGAATGAAATTGCGCGAACGGTTCAAATAATCGGGGCATGGCGGACGGCGGGATTCCGATACCCGTATCAGACACGGAAATTAACAGCTGATTCTCGTTTTCATTCCGTTGCCAACTCACCGAAACCCTAATTTCGCCGTTCTCCGTAAACTTGACAGCGTTGCCCAGGAGATTCGTGAGAATCTGTCTTAGCTTATTCACATCCGCAGTAAGAACGTCCGGCATGTCCGGCGCAACCGTGCAGTTCAGATGAATTCCCTTACGCTGCGCCTCCTTGGCAAATAGCTGCATTAACTCGTTCAATTCAACGCGAATATTCAGCTCAATCAAGTCAAGTTCCATTTCCGAAGCGTCTATTCGGGAGTAATTCAACAGATCGTTCATGACGGACAGCAGTGAATCGCCGCTCTTCAGTAAAAGCTTCGTATACTCGCTTTGCTCTTCATTTAGTTCCGTATCGTTCAACAGAGCAGCCATTCCCATGATCCCGTTCATCGGATTCCGGATCTCGTGGCCCATGAAAGCTAGTAAATTGGCCTTTTCTTGTAAAGTGCGGCTTGCTTCCGCTTCCGCTTTCTGAAGCTGAACAATTTGATTATCCATATCCACCGCATAGCTGAAATACACGGCAAGGGAACCCAGAAGCTCAAGATCCTCTGAAGAGAATGGGTAATGATTGTGGTCAAAAGCACATAACGTGCCGAATACTTGACCTTCTTTATTCACAATAGGAACGCCAACGAAAGATAAGCTCCCTATGGCTTGCGTTACGTTCATGTCTTTCGTATAAGGATGCAGAAAATTGTCTTCGATATGGAGAATGCCTTTTTTCTTTTCGATGACCAGATGACAATAGGCTTCATTATATGGAAGTACAGCGCCCTCATCGATAATCGATACATCCCGATTAAACGACTTGAACACATGACTGAAAATGGTATCATTGCTGGCTACACAAAACGTATTTGCTCTAATCAGCCTGCTCGCGGTTGTCAAAATCCGTTCAGCCGCTTCAAATATCGTTTCGGAATTTTTCATAATGTCCGTGTGTATATTAGCGTTCATGTTCAATTACACTCCATTTCATAAGGATACGATCGAACAACTACTTACAAGTATAAACTAATTCAGGTGTCAATGCTGCTTTAGTTATATTTTCTATACGAATTGTGCATAAGAAAAGTGTCAATAAGATACCAACTAGCAGGAAATTGACTTCAAACTCTACAACATTTATACTTAGTCTAAATACTATGAGTTCAAAGGATGATTCCTTTATGACCAAAATCAATCTTACCAGCCAACGCAAAGCAATCCTAGAAGTCATTCAGACCCGTCACGATCATCCTACCGCGGCTGATATCATTGAGGGTTTGCGGGAGCGCGGGTTTAATTTTGCATATGGCACCATTTATAATTCGCTCCGTTACCTGACGGACACAGGCTTGATCCGGGAACTGAAGCTGGGCGAAGCGGTCAGCCGCTATGACGGACGGACGGAAGACCACCACCACATCGTGTGCAGCAGCTGTGGACGGGTGGATGAAGTGTTGTGTGAACCGCCGGCCGCTTGGCTTAAGGCGGTATCTGCCGAAACGTCGTATCAAGTGCGCGAAGCGCAAGTGGTGTTCGAGGGGGTGTGCGAACCATGTTCCAAGACGAAGCAATGAACGATGATGCAATGAATGATGTTACGGCACCAGCGGCAGAAGCTCCGTTTGCGCAGGGAGCCGTGTGTGTGCAGACGAGCCGTATCGTTGTCGTGACGCCGTTTCCCGAGCGATTGCAGCCCCTGATCGCCGCGTTATCCGCGAGTTGTTATGATGTGCTGCTGTTTCATCGATTTGAGGCCTCCGTGTTATCGGATTTTCCGGTGGACGGATTCATCCTGGATTTTACCGCTCCTGAAGCGGCGGAGGGGATGATGAAGCTGCAGGCTATGGCGCCGGACGCGAACAGGACGGCACGCACATTGATGCTGGTGAACGGGGAGCTGAATGAGGAAGCCAGCCGGTCCCTGGCCGCATGGGGTGAGCTTAACCTGTGGCCTTCCGGCATAGACGAGATGATGGGGCAAGTGCTGCGTAGAATTGGGGCCGGAAGGAGTGACGGCGGCGACGGACGCGAACAACAACGCAAGGGCACCGTTACGGTGAATCCAGCGACAGTTGCCACGGAATCCGTTAGGATTTTCAAAGACATCGAGCTCGACCCGAAGAAAATGGCCGTCTATCTGCAAGGCAAGCGTATCGACCTGACAAAGACCGAGTATGAGCTGCTTTTGCTGTTCTTGGAGTCGGAGGGAGCGGTACTTTCAAGGGAAGATGTCATGGTGCGGCTATGGGGCGATCAGTTTTTCGGCGGCAGTAACGTAGTCGATGTTCATGTGAAGAGTTTACGCAAAAAGCTGGGGGATTCCCCCTCATCGCCAACCTATATCGTCACGGTGCGCGGAGTCGGGTATCGTTTGGCGGATTAAAGAAGAAGCCGAGTTCCCATGTGGGAATCCGGCTTTTTTTAGCTAGAACAGGTTAAACAGTAGTTTACACAGTCGTTTTTAACCCCAACAGTTTTTGCAGATGGGCTTCGATCTGTTCCGGTGTATCGGTGGGTTTGAAACGCTTCACAATGGTGCCGTTGCGATCCACAAGGAACTTGGTGAAGTTCCACTTGATGGACTTGGAGCCGAGAAAACCGCGCTTTTGGCTCGTCAAGTATTGGTAGAGCGGGTGCGCGCCGGGGCCGTTCACATCAATTTTGGCAAAAAGGGGAAACGTAACGCCATGATTCAATTCGCACGCTTGCGCCACTTGAGCATCATCGCCGGGCTCTTGCTTCATGAATTGATTGCTTGGGAAGCCCAATACGGCAAGCCCTTGGTCTTTGTAAGTTTTGTGGAGCTTCTCCAACCCCTTGAACTGGGGAGCAAAGCCGCACTTGGTAGCCGTATTCACAATCAGCATCACTTTACCTTGATAGTCGGACATGGGCTTGGCTTCGCCTCGAATCGTCCTGACGTTAAAATCGTATAAAGATGGCATCGGGGTGCTCCTTTCAGCATTTTAACTTCTCGTTAACTTAGTTATGTTAAATTTAATTTTATACAATAGAGTTGGTGACGTCAATATATAGTAGTGTAACCGCAAACCTTTTGACATAAAACAGGGTGGATGATATACTTAGCGGACGAATTGCATGCAATTGAATTGTGCGGATTAATTATAAGAGGGGGGATGAAGAGGGTGGAGGACGATGTGCTGAAGTTGGAGAACCAGCTTTGTTTCTCGGTGTATGCTTGCTCGCGTGAGATTATTAAGCTGTATCGGCCGATTCTGGATGAGTTGGGCTTGACCTATACGCAGTATGTCACGATGTTGGCGCTGTGGGAACGCGATGGTGTGACGGTGAAAGAGCTGGGTCAGCAGTTATATTTGGATTCGGGGACGTTGACACCGCTGCTTAAGAAGCTGGAAGGCATGGGCCTCGTTACCCGTACTCGGGAGAAGGCGGATGAGCGGAATGTGAACATCGGGTTGACCGAGAAAGGCGCGGCCTTGAAAGCACAAGCGCAGGAAGTGCCTGACAAGCTGTTTGGGATCGCGGGGATTGAACTTAAAGAAGCGCTTGAGGTGCAGGCTAAGGTGAAGAGCATGCTGAAGAAGATGCAGGATTTTCAAGGAAAATGATCGGCTGAATAGGAAAGCCCCTCGCTGAATGAAAAGTGTCATTCTGAAGGGGCTTATTTATATTAACCCTTCACAACCTCGCCCCGCAGAGCCTGGAGATTGCCGTCCGGGTCCTTGAAGAACGCCAGCCACACTTCCACGGACCCCAAATCCCCCACCTTATGCGGCGCGCCGACCACAGACACATCCTGCGAACGAAGCCCCTCGAACGACGCCTGAATGTCACTCACATTGAAATAAAGCGTAGACCCCGCACCTTCATGCTCTTCATTCTCCGGCAAGCTGAGAAGCAGATGAATCCCGCCGCAGTCCAGAATCGCCATATTATGTTGAGCCATAAGCACAGGCAAACCCAGCACATCCCGATAGAATCCGAGCGAAGCCTCCAAGTTACGAACAGGAACGGAAACTTGGCCGATGCCTTGAATCAAAATCTGGTTGGTCATAGTCATCAGAGAACAACTCCTTCAATTTTTGTATAAAGTATCCATTCGGCAGACAGAGATTACATACCTTTTTTTGCAAAATATTCACAATTACGCCGTTGACGCTCCGCCGTGCCCGCTGGTATAGTTCACCTATAGAACTGTTTTAGAGTAGAACTAACTCGTCCGTTTGGAATCGCAACACTTTACATATTAGATAAGGAGCGCCACCTATGGATACCCACTTGCTCAACCAGATCATCGACCGGTATTTCACATCCACGTTCACGGTGAACCGGATTATGAACTCCCTGATTACGGACCGGATGCCCCAGAATCTGACCGCAGACCAATACTGCATCCTGAAATATATTGGGGAGCAGCAGAACTGCACATCATCAGAGCTGTCCGAGGTCTTTCTCGTAGGCAAAAGTTCCATCACCGCCATGGTGAACCGGCTCAAGGACAAAAATTTGCTGACTCGCACTCCCGATGAGAAA
Source organism: Paenibacillus swuensis (assembly GCF_001644605.1). NCBI lineage: Bacteria > Bacillati > Bacillota > Bacilli > Caryophanales > Paenibacillaceae > Paenibacillus > Paenibacillus swuensis. The sequence goes on from NZ_CP011388.1 coordinate 2,317,743, forward strand.
GACCGCCGCGTAATCTATCTGTCGCTGACGCCCGAGGGTGAACGGCTGGCGGTAGGGCTTAAGGAAACGATCGAAGATTTGCTTCGCAAGTATATGGTGCATTTTGAAGAGGGGGAGGCGCTGGCTTTCATTAAAACGTTCGAGAAGCTGGAGCGCTTGCTGTCCGAAGATGAGGGAGGAACGAATACAAGATGAGAATGATCATTAAGTTAAGATGGCTGATGTTGGTGTTGTGGATCGCCGCGGCGGCGGGCCTCATGATGTCCGCGCCGAATATGGAAGAACTGGTGCGGGACAAAGGGCAGATTACCGTGCCGGACGGCTACTCTTCTTCTGTAGCGAATGAATTGCTTCAGAGCAATAAAGAGGTAAGCAATGCTAAGGAGGGCGCGGAGGAGGAGGCTTCCGCCGTGTTGGTGTTCCACCGGGACGGGAAGCTCACAGAGGCCGACCAAGCCGAGATGAAACGAGGCATTGAAGCGCTGAAGGGGAGCGCTGAGATTGGGTCGGTGACGAACCATTTTGACACGAAAGAGTTGGAAGATCAGCTCGTATCCAAAGACGGCACAACCGTGCTGGCGCTGGTGAATGTGAAAGGGGAGGGCCGCACGCCTGCCGAAATGCGCGATGTGCTCTACAGTAAGCTGGATGGCATCAAGGTGGATCATTATTACACGGGCGAATGGCTCATTAACGAGGACGTCATCCAGAGCTCGCAAGAGGGATTGAAGAAAACGGAGTTTATTACGGTCGGCTTTATTCTCGTCATTCTGTTGATCGTGTTCCGGTCGATTGTGGCGCCTCTGATTCCTTTGCTGGCGGTCGGTTTGAGCTATGTGGTGTCCCAGTCGGTGGTGGCGATTCTGGTCGATCAGGTCAACTTCCCGCTATCCAACTTCACACAAATTTTCATGGTGGCGGTGATGTTCGGGATCGGGACGGACTACTGTATTCTGCTGATCAGCAGGTACAAAGAGGAGCTGGCGAAGACGAGCGACCGTACGGAAGCGATCATCAACACCTATCGGACAGCCGGAGGGACCGTTCTGTTCTCGGGGCTGGCGGTTCTGGTGGGCTTCAGCTCGATCGGATTCTCGGAATTTTCCCTGTATCGCTCCGCGGTGGCGGTGGCTGTCGGGGTCGGCGTGCTGCTGCTGGCGTTGATCACGTTGGTGCCGTTCTTTATGGCGGTGTTGGGGAGGGCATTGTTTTGGCCGGCTAAAGGGGAGCTCAAGCACGGATCCAGCGGTCTTTGGGGCGCGATGGGCAGCTTTTCCTTAAAACGTCCGGTCTGGGCGATCGCGCTGATGGCTGTGCTGATCGTTCCGTTCCTGACAGCCTACAAAGGCGCGGTGTCGTTCAACTCGCTCGAGGAAATCGGCGATAAATACGATTCCGTGCGCGCGTTCAACTACATCGCGGACGGCTTCGGGCCGGGCGAGTCCATGCCGTCGAAGGTCGTTGTTCAAGCGGAGCAACCGCTCGATACGCCGGAGGGACTGGCGGCGATCGAACAAGTGACGCGCGAACTCGCCGGAGTCGACGGCGTGGACGCGGTGCGGAGCGGCACAAGGCCTACGGGCGTGCCGCAGGAGGGTTTTGCCGTGGCCGAGCAGGCGGATAAGCTCGGGCAAGGCTTGGGTGAAGGCGGCGACGCGATTGGGAAGATCGGCGCCGGTTTAGCCGAGGCGAGCGCCTCGCTCAGCGAGAGTGAGCCGAAGCTGCAAGAGGCCGCAGCGGGCGCGGGCGAGCTCGCCAAAGGCACAACCGCGCTGAAAGCGGGCGTTGTGCAGCTGGGCGAGGGGCTGGCGCGCATCGAGCGCGGCTTACGCGACGGCTCTGCCGGAGCGAAGGAGCTGAGCGCGGGGCTGCGCCAGGCTCAGGCGAGCGCGAAGCAGCTGGCGGCGGGCGCGTGGAAGCTGCTCGGCTCGTATGAGCAGCTGGGCGGCGGGCTGGCGCAGCTTGCGCGCGGCTACAGCGCGTCGGCGGCGGATGCGGCGGCGCTGGCGGACGGCATCGGCGGCGTGGGCGAGAGCTTGCGCGGCTTGGCCGCCAAGTATCCGGAGCTGGCCGCCGACGCCGAGTTCCAGCGCGCGCAGGACGCCGCGTCGCAGCTGGGCACGGACGCGGGCGCACTCTCGCGCGGCCTCGCCGAGCTGAAAGGCAGCCTGACCGGAGTATCCGGCGGGCTGGCGCAAGCGAACGCGGGCCTGAAGCAGGCCGCGCAAGGGCAAGCCGCGCTCGCTGGCGGGCTGTCGTCGATTGCCGCGGGCATCGACAAGCTGCAGGCGGGCATCGCGAGTGCGGCCGGCGGCCAAGGGCAGATCGTGGATAAGCTGCCGTCCGTGACGGCGGGCTTTGATCAGCTGGCCGCGGGCCAAAAAGAGCTGCAAAACGGCTTCGCGCAGCTAAACGGACAGCTCGGGGAGCTGACGGACGGTTTGGCGCAAAGCGCGGACGGGCTGAAGCAAGTGAACGGCGGCTTGGCTTCCGCGGGTACGTACCTGGAAGGCTTGTCGGCGGGGCCGAACAAGCAGCTGACCGGCTGGTATGCACCGGCGGAAACGCTGGAGAACGCGGAGTTCCAACAAGCGCTCGACATTTACCTGTCGGAAGACGGGAAGACCGCAACGTTTGATGTGGTGTTCCAAGGCAATCCGTATGACGTCGCCACTTTGGCCAAAGTCGATGAGCTGAACGCGGCGGTGGAACGCGCGGTTCAAGGCACGCCGATGGAAGGCGCGAAGTACGCTGTCAGCGGGATCACCAGTATCAACAATGATTTGAACACCGTGTCCGCCGGGGATTATGCGCGTACGGTCATGTTCATGCTGATCGGCATAGGGCTGATCTTGATGGTTCGTTTCCGTTCCATCGTCATCCCGATTTATATTTTAATCTCACTTTTGTTGACCTACTACTCTTCGCTCGCGATCGCCGAAGTCATCTTTGTTCGTATCTTGGGTTATTCCGGGATTTCATGGGCGGTGCCGTTCTTCGGATTCGTGCTCTTGATGGCGCTGGGCGTGGATTACAGCATCTTCCTGATGGACCGCTTCCGAGAGTATCGTCATCTGGAGCCGCGGGAAGCCATTTTGCAGGCGATGAAGCACATGGGCGGTGTTATTATTTCAGCGGCCGTAATCCTGGGCGGAACGTTCGCGGCGATGCTGCCTTCCGGGGTCATGTCGTTGCTGCAGATTGCCACCATTTTGCTGTGCGGGCTGTTCCTGTACGCGTTGGTCATTCTGCCGTTGTTCATCCCTGTTATGGTGCGGATGTTCGGTCCGGCCAACTGGTGGCCGTTTATGGGGGACAGGGCGGACTCCTCACCCGCCAATTCCTCTGGTAGTCGCTCGGTAGACGAGCGTCCATCGTTATCGCATTAATATATGAAACGAATCCTTCTCCACACCGTATAACGGATATTACTAAAAAACGCAATTATTAGGAGGACGAACATGGGATTTTTGGACGGATTAATGGGGAACGCGTCAGAGTTGAGGGTGGAAGAGGTCAATAAGGAGTTCGGGCATCTGCTGGCAACGGGCGAGCGAGTAGAAAAGGCGTACCAAATGATTCGGGACATGTTCATCTTCACGGACAAAAGGTTCATTCTAGTCGACAAACAAGGCATCACGGGGCGCAAGCTGGAAATCAAGTCGGTTCCCTACAAGAGCATCACCCATTTCTCGATCGAAACCGCCGGTTCGTTTGACTTGGATGCGGAGCTGAACATTTGGATTTCCGGTGTGAGTCTGCCGATTCAGAAGAAGTTCAACAAGAGCTTGAACATCTACGAGTTGCAGAGTGTGTTGGCGGGGTACGTGGCGAGATAAACGGTTCATGGCAAAATCATACGAAAACCGCAACCATCAGGCTGCGGTTTTTATTTTGAGCTAGAGCAGAGGTGATTATACCTCTAAAACCAGCAAAAGGGCGATATCCCATTGACTCAGCCCCCGAAGCATGGATATCCATCTCAGGTTATTCGCCAATCCGCCCCCGGAAGGATGACACCTCCTAAGGATTCCTATATTGTACTATGTAGATGTCATTATATAAATTCCGGAGGAACCTCATGCAACAGCTATTCCGCAATCCCACCTTCACCAGGCTGTTCCTGGCCACTTTCGCTTCCCAATTGGGCTCAACGATAGGCAGCATGGCTTTCGCGTTCTACATGCTCGACCGTTTCTCCACCCAACCCGTTTACGCCACGGTGGCTGAGTTGATGTACTCGCTGCCCACGTTAGCCGTGTTCTTTATTGTGGGGGTGTGCGCCGATCGGTTCGATCGCCAACGTATTGCGGAGTACACCGGATGGATTCGCTTGGCGCTGTCGGTCCTGTTGTTAGGTGTCATAGAGTTGGACTGGGTGCCCGTCATGTTCGCGATTTTGTTCACCCGGAGCGCGGTAACGAAGTTCTATTGGCCAGCGGAATCGTCGATGCTGCAAGGGGTGTTGGACAAAGAGCAATATATCCGCTCCTCAGGTCTGAATCAGATGATTATGGGTGTATTTATGCTTTTTGGGATGAGTCTGGGCGCGATCGCTTATAACTTTCTTGGCATACAAGGAGCAATTATGCTGGATGCTTGCGGGTTCCTGGTTTCGGCGCTGCTGATTCGTTCCTGCCGTATTGCGCTTGAGGTTCGCCAGCCTAACGGCTACTCCCGTGTTCGAGACTTGAAGCTTGGACATGTATTGCATGATTTTCGGGATGGGATTGGCTATATTTTGAACCATAAATTGTTGTTAACCATCATTGCGGGCTATGCGATCTTCGGCTTAATCGACGGTGCCTTCATTATGCTCCCGATGTTCACGATGAAATATAAACTCGCGCCCGATGCGTATGAGTGGTTCCTTTCTATGTTCGCGGTCAGTTTAGGCTTGGGGATTCTGCTGGGAAGTGTCATTACCGGTCGTCTGGTGCAAAAGTTCAAGCCCCACCAAGTACTGCTCACGGGGCTTATGATGTCAGGACTGCTGATTCTGGGATTAGCTTGGGTGGAGCATCCTTGGGTGTATGTGTCGCTCGTGTTCGTTACAGGCATGGTGCTCACGCCCATTAACATTGTGTTAGGCGGCTGGATGCCGGAGTTGGTGGAGCCGACCAAGATGGGCCGTGTTATGGCGTGGATTGATCCGGTGATGATGGCGGGGCAGTCTTTGACCCTGGGATGTATTGCGCTGTTCTATCCGTCCGTGATTTCCCTCTTTATGCTATATGTGTTTACCGGCGTGCTCCTGCTGGGGGTATTCACGATTTATGGATTGACGTTACCCCGGTTGATCAGACAAGGGAAGGGGGAGGAGGGTGTACCTGCAATTGGTCCAAAAGAGCGTTATCCCTTTGACTCAGCTCCGAACAACTTATAAACCGTATAAGTCGCCATGACGGCTGTCAAGATCGCAATCGAAATGACGATGTATTTCAGAGTACCTGTTTGTAAGCTGCCGATCAAAAGTAAAGCCGTTATGGCCAGCGCTTCTATCGTGATCGTGAGAATGATGTTGAACCATTTATATTTGAGTAAGCTTTTCATCGTCGTCACCTGTTCTCGGGATTATTTTGGCGGCAAAAACCTAAATCGCAATGAAAAATACATTGATAGCATTCCATAGGGAATGAAAATAGATCGAGGATCTCAACGTCCCTGTGATGTACAGCAACAGCGAACTAAATACACTCATAAAAAGCAAAGAAGAAGGCGTCATGGTTCATGCATGCAAGTTCAGTCTACATTCCTGCCCAAAATATGCACAGCCGTGTTCGCCCCAGCCTCTGCGCCTACTTCGTTGTAAGCCTGTTGCACGTAGTGGAATGCGTCCTTCATAAGCCCTCTGGCCGCCATGTCCGCAAACTTGGTTGAGACAAGCGCCGCATGCTGGTATGTAATGCATAGTTCGATCTGAGCCTCGGCGATAGGACGGAATTTATCCGGATCATCGCGATGGCGGCCGATGCCTACGATATAGCAGGTTTCCATGCCGGCGCAGATCATAGCATCCATGACGGAGGTGAGTTTGGTCGTGTACTCCGCAGGGGACATGCCGTTCTCCGCATCCGTCTCGCCTTGGCACCACACCATGAATGCATGCCGGACGGTACAGCCATTCGCGCCAAGCCAGTCGCTGGCTGCCTGAAACCGGTCAATCGCATCGTTCAAAAAAGCCCCGCCAGGCAGCCACAAGTTGATGGAGGAACCGCCTTTGGAGCACGAAACGGCTACAACAGGCGTGCCTGTAGTTCGCTCATATTCAATGACAAAAGAGGATACCATGGACCCCGTTTTGTTGGACTCCGCAACACCGCTTATCACGTTATTTTCTTCTACCCCAAAAGGCTCAACGATCGGATACAGCCTTGTGGGGGCCGAGATCGCTTTAAACTCATATCCCGTTCCCTCAGCCACTACAGGCGCTTCAGCCGCCGAACCTCGACCCGCCATATTGGACTGTCCTGCAAACAGGACGAGGTCTACTTCTTTTTTATCTTTTTTGGCCGGGAAATGGTTGTTATCGCTGTTAGAATGGGTCATCCTTGGCCTCCCTGAGCTATTGTTTTAAACCGAATCACGTGTATCTAAAGACCGTTTTCACCTGTTAGCAGTAGATCTCTCCTATATAATGATAAAGCAAGCAATCCAAATCATAAAGGGGATGACTTTAATGAGAAAGCGAAGCAGTTGGAAAGGGGTAGCGGTTTATGTATTACTTTTGGCGTTGATGTTTGGGACGGTTAATTTTGCAAGCGTTACCACAACGGAGGCAGCCGGGGACAGCTATACGGTATCGGGAACGAAGATCATGAAAAACGGGACGGAATTTATTCTCAACGGGACGAATGTGAACGGTCCGCAGTGGTGCTGGGGCTCCAATACGGTAAATGACGCGAATCTGATCGTAAACAAATGGAAGTTCAACTCGATCCGGGTAAATACACATATTCTTGCAAAAGGCTGCGATTTTCAACCCACGCTGCAACAGATTGTGGACACCTACACGCCGCTGGGCGCGGTAGTGATGATTGAGGCGCATGAGGATGCGCGCATCGGCAACTACTACACATCAACTACATCGCCTACGCTGACAGAGTTAAAAAACTATTGGATTAACCTAGCCAATCAGTTCAAAAACAACAGCAACGTCTGGTTTAATATTGCGAATGAGCCGGGAGACTGGAATCTGGACGCGCAGTGGAAGACGATGCACAAGACGGTCATTGAGGCGATCCGCGGTACGGGTGCGACGAATATCATCGTTGTGGACGGCGGCACATTCGGTCAAGATTGCGGGTATTCGCAAGCCGGGAATGTGGTGGACGGAGACAGTGCGGTGATCAGCTGGGGGCAGGAAGTGAAGTCGTATGACACGACGGGCAATACGATCTTCAGCGTGCACAACTACGGCTGCTGGGATTGGAGCGAATCGAAACTGACCGATTACGTAAATCGTGTGCATGCGAAGAATCTGGCTTTGGTATTCGGCGAGTGGGGAGCCCAAACCGGCGGTGAGCACCAAACCGCGGCGCAGAACACGGTGAATGTGTCCCAGGCGAAGAAGGTCGGCAAGATGGTTTGGCATTGGGACGGCGGCGACGCGTTCGATCTGACCAACACCGGCGGGGGCTGGGGCGGCGACATTAACCGTACGGACGGTACCAAACCGACCAACCTGACTTGGCTGGGTTCGAAGGTATGGGACGCGAACCGTTACACAGGCAGTGTTGCGGCGAAGCTTTCGGGTACGTTATATGGAACCACGCCTGCTTTTAATGGGACGGATACTTTTCATAAAGCAATGGACGGCAATACGGGGACGTTCTTCGATTACGCCAATTCGGACGGAGGATATGTAGGACTGGATCTGGGTGCGAGCGTAACGAAGCAAATTACAAAGGTTCGTTTATATCCCCGTTCAGGCATGGCTTACCGTATGGACGGCGGTAAAATTCAAGGCTCCAACACAAGCAGCACTTCTGGATTTACCGATCTAGGAACGGTTTCATCAGCACAGAATGCCGTTTGGCATGAAGTAACGGTAACGAATACAACCAAGTATCGGTATGTCCGATATTTGTCTCCAAGCGGAAGTCACTGTAACGTGGCCGAATTGGAGTTCTGGGGCAAATAAGGCAGTAAGACAGTAAGAACAAAGGGCCGAGCGCTTATTCCGTCAGTTGCGGAGGGGCGTTTGGCCTTCTTTTGCCAGTTAAAGGGACAGTTAAGGGTTATGTCGAAATAAGTCGTATAATGAACATATAAGCATGCGAATGAAAGGAAGTACGGATGTGCTCAACACATGGAAGCGGTGGATGTGGCCCAGCTCGCTGAAGGCCAGGTTGACGATTGTGATTCTGCTGAGCTCGGCGATCCCGTTGCTGCTGATCGGCATCATCTCCAGCTACGCGATAGATAATGTGGAATCGAACGTCCGCGACGGGGTCATCAGCACGCTGAAGCAGGTGCGCATCGATACGGAGAAGACGCTTGAAATGTTGGATTTCGCGTCAAGGCAGTTTGTCACCATTAACGGCACGGTAGGCGGGGGACTGCGGGAACTGTTCGAGGCGGAGCGGAATAATACGTATTTTGAGTTTTTTCGGGAAACGAATAAAGTGCGGGAGCGCTTTACGCTGGTCGGTTTCACCAATCCGAATGTCGGCGTGATGTTCTACCATATGCCCGATCAGGACAAAATCATGTTCGAAAACCGCACTATCGGCACCGATTTCCAACCGGACCGCATGCCGATGTTAACGGATCGCAAGGTGTATCAGAACTTCGGTCCGCATCCGACAGTAAGCCAGGGTCAGGACGCGCTGGTGCTCTCCATCTACCGGGAAGTGGAGCAGATTGACAGCAAGCCTGTGTATATCTATATTGAGACGCATCTGGATCTATTGAAAGAACTGTTTCGGCGGGATAAATACGGAGTGGATACGATTCATATCCTCACGGACGCCGCCGGACAGGTCATGTACAGCGACGACAGGGAAAGGTATCCTACGGGATCGCTTCAGCCCCGTTTCTTGAAGGAAGCCGCATCGGATGACCACTACGATTTCTATTACGAGAAGAGCCGTCAGGGCTGGCAAGTCATTGCCGGTGTGCATAAAGCGGGCTTCAACCAAGCCAAGACCGGTTGGACGATCCGCTACGCGTTGGTAGGCATATTCACCTTGGCGGTCAGCCTCTTACTGGGATGGGCGATCTGGCGCACGGTGTACCGGCCGCTGATTCAATTCAGCCGCGAAATTAAGGCGATGGGCACCAATATTCATCATGAATTGAGCGATCAGGATCGGATGGCGGAATTCAATGTATTGTTTGTGCAATTCGACCAAATGCGGCGTCAGGTGCTGGAGCTGTTCCTTGAGGTAGAGCGGAAAGAACGTCGCAAGCAGGAGCTTGAAGTCGAGAAGCTGCTGGTGCAGATTAACCCGCATTTCCTGCATAATACGTTGAATACGATTCAATGGCTGGCCCGTATGCAGGGCAATGACGATATCGATAAACTAGTTTCCGTGTTCACCCGCGTGCTGCATTACAACCTGGGCAAAGAAGGCGGCATCGTGAAAATCAAGGAAGAAGTGCAGGCGCTGGAAGACTATGTTTCGTTGCAGCGAATCCGCTATGATTATGAATTCGACGTCCGCATTATCGTCACGGCGGAAACGCTGGAGGTGCCGATTCCGAGATTTGTGCTGCAGCCTCTGGTGGAGAATGCCCTGTACCACGGGTTAAGGGATGAAGGCGGCATGATCGAGGTTCATATCCGGCACAGCCGGAACGACATGGTGGAAGTGACCGTGAGGGATAACGGCGCGGGGATGAGCGAAGAGACCAAGGCCAGGCTGTTGCTGCCCGATACAGGGGAACGCCGCAAGAGCGGGCTGGGCATCGGACTGCGGTTTGTGGACCGCATGATGAAGATGCATTATGGCGAAGCCTTCGGATTGCAAGTGGAGAGCGAGCTTGGCGAAGGAACGACGATGAGGCTGCGCATTCCGACAGGAGAAGGGAAGCTTGAACAACCGCAAGGAGGGGAACAACATGATTAGAGCCATCATCGTGGATGATGAAAAGCTGGTGCGCAAAGGGCTGATCAGTATGATGCCTTGGCAAGCGTTCGGCATCGACATTATTGCGGATGCGCCAAGCGTCGCCAAGGCGTTAGAACTGTTACAGCAACAGGAAGCCGACCTGCTGATTACCGACTTGACGATGCCCTCCATGAGCGGCTTCGAGTTGATGCGGGAAGTCAGGCAGCACTATCCGCATATGCGTGTCGTTGTGCTGACATGTCACCAGGACTTTGATTATATTCAGGAAGCGCTGCGTTTAGGCGCCATCGATTATATAGTGAAAACCCAGCTGGAGAAGGAGAAGACAGAGGATGTGCTGGGCCGCATCGTGAACCGGATGTGTGAAGAGAACACCAGAGATCCGAAACTTCCGGCTACGGCTGTGATGCAGGCGGAAGCGAAGTCCGAACGCGGCTTTCTCCTGTGCGGCACCGGCAAATCAACCAAAGTTGCCGATTTGTACGCCATTCCTTGGGTGAGGACAGGTTCCTTGTACGAGGTGGAGCAGGGCACCTGGCTGGTACCCCGACCTTCGGATGCGGTTGTTGCATCGGATATACAGGCTTTTTTGGATGCGGACGTGCCCGAATGGATTTTGGTTGAAGTGGAAGGCATGCGTGGGCTGCCGATCGGGGAAGTTTGCCGGTTATTGAAGGAATATAAACAAGGGGAATTGTTCTACGAATGGCAGAGGGACACAAGGGTTTACAACGTATCCGCTTCGGCCATTGAGAAGGAGCATGCCGATCAAGAGGACACGCAAATCAGCCGGATCAAAGAACGCTGGTCCATGCCCAACTGGGTGTTGGATGATAAGCTGTACGGCGAATTATTGGCGGATATCGAGCTTCAGCGGTTACCGTCGATTCATGTGAAGCGGTCTTTTTATGCCGCGATGGCGTTATGGGAGGTATGGTTTAAGGACCGGAAGCAGCTTAACCAGTGGAATGATCAGGTGGAGGATCTGCTCTATTGGGAAGACTGGAGTGAGTGGCTGGACAGTACCCGCAAACATTTACGCACGGTGCTCGGCGCGGTACCGCATTCGGAGGAAGTCGTTCGCAGCATCTACAAAGCGGTGGAATATATGAAAACCCACGTCGGTAAAGAAGTGAACCAGCGGGAAGTAGCTAAAGCGGTGAATATGAGCCGAAGCTACTTCAGTCAGTGCTTCAAGGATATTACGGGGCTGGCGTTTGGCGAGATGCTCAGGGATGCTCGGATTGAATCGGCCAAGACGCAGCTGCTTCAGACGCAGCAACCGATTTACTGGATTGCCGAACAATCGGGCTTTCAAGACGAGAAATATTTCCGGCGCATCTTTAAAGAACAGACAGGGATGACGCCTACCGAATATCGCGCCACCTCCATGAGGGGGAGTTCGGTTCGTTAAACGGGTGAAAAAGGTTCACTGCACAGCAACCATACAGGATGCCAAAACCCCCCTATCGTCCGACCGTATTGAGTCCTTTCGGGGGCTTTTTTCTTTGTATAATAACAGTGTAGTTAACAAGCTGAGTAAAGGGGATATCACAATATGACGCATGCCACATGGAACAAGAGCTGGATCGCAGGTTTGCTGGTCCTGATGATGCTGGTGATTACAGCTTGCAGCGGCAACGGAAACACAGAGAACGCCGCGCAAGGGAACGGAAAGAATAACGGAAATCAGGCGGAGACGCCAACGGAACCCGCTGAAGTGCCGGAACCGTTCGGGATGTACAAAGAACCGGTTGAACTAAAGATCGGTAAATCCACGATCGCCGAACCGAAATTCCCGGAAGGCGAAACATGGGCGGATAACGAGTATTACCGCCACCTGCAGAAGACGTTGAACATCTCCGTCAAGCATGCGTGGGAAGCGGACGGCAGTTCTTCCGCTTACAAGGATAAAGTAAACCTGTCGATCGCAAGTAACGATCTGCCGGACGCGTTCTCTCTGGTAAACCGTGATCAATTGGCGGAGCTTGTGAAGAACGACATGATCGAAGATTTAACGGAAGTGTATGAGAAATATGTTTCTCCGGAATACAAGGCTGTCATTGATTCCACGAACGGTCAAGCGATTGCGGAAGTGACTGTGGACGGCAAGATGTTCGCCATCCCAACTGCGCGTGAAGTAACACCGAATCTGGTGTGGGTTCGCCAGGACTGGTTGGATACGCTGAAGCTGCAAGCTCCGAAATCCGTAGATGATGTGCTTGCTGTTGCCAAAGCTTTCAAGGCGGCTGACCTGGACAAAACAGGAAAAGCTGTAGGCCTTACGGGCGTAGAGAAATTCGTTTCTGACGGTAACGAGATGCACGGATACGAGCTGCTGTTCAACGCATATGAGCTGTATCCGATGCAGTGGACGAAAGGACAAGACGGTACGATCGCTTACGGCGGTATTCAACCCGGCGTGAAAGACGTGCTGGCGAAGCTGGCCCAAGCGTTCAAGGACGGATTAATCGACCGTGAGTTCGCGACGAAAGACGCGGGTAAAGCGAACGAAGTGCTGACAAGCGGTCAAGGCGGCATCGCGGTATTACCTTGGTGGGCACCGGGCTGGCCTCTGCAAGACTCGGTGAAGAACAGCGGCGGCAAAGCGGTATGGAAAGCATATCCGATCATCGGCGCTAACGGGAAATATAACGGTGAGCAGAACGGTATTCTGAACTCCATGTATGTAGTGCGTAAAGGCTATGAGCATCCCGAAGCTTTAGTGAAGCTTGTAAACTGGGAGTTCAAGCTGAAACAACGCGGCTATCCAGAATTGAACGAGCTGATGGACAACGGCATCTACAAAGAAATCAAGCGCCGCGGCACGCCGTTTGAAGTAAACGCGGCGCGCATGGATGAAATCCAATTCCTCGCGGGTGTAATCCAGCAAGGTGTGAAAGGTGAAATTACGAAAGAAGAAGCGGCGAAGCTGCATCCGGAAGCTTGGGATAAAGTGGAGCGCATTCAGAAATACCGCGCGAATCCGGACCCGATGGCAGATACGGCTTTATGGGCGGATGATACGCAATGGACGATCGGCGCGCCTGCCTTGGTTGCGGCTGAACAGAATGTTCACTTCAACGTATTCACAGGCATTACCAAAGGAATGGAGAACAAGAAATCCATTCTGGACGATCTTCTGATTCAATCTTACCTGAAAATTATTTACGGTGAAGAAAGCGTAGATTACTTTGACACCTTCGTGGAGCAATGGAAATCGCAAGGCGGAGATGAAATTACTAAAGAAGTTCAGGAACAAGTCGCTAAGTAATTGAAGCAATTGTGAGAGGGCGGTGGGTCCTATTCCGCCGCCCTTATCATTTTGGAACCGTAAGAAAGGAAGAAGCAGCATGAAGAATAACGGATTTTCGACGATATATCATCTGATGCTGTTGCCTGGGATCATCCTCCTGCTGATCTTCTCCATCTATCCGATGCACGGCATTCTCATGGCGTTTCAGGATTTCAACCCCGCCAAGGGTGTGTGGGAGTCCGAGTTGATCGGGTTGGATAATTTCAAGTACATGTTCACCCTGCCGGATGCCAAGGATGTATTCGTCAACACCATTACCATCTCCGCCATGAAACTGACCGCCAATCTCTTGTTCGCACTTGTATTCGCGTTAATGCTGAACGAGATCCGGCAGCGTTTTGTGAAGAAATCGATTCAAACCGTCGTCTACCTGCCTCACTTTCTCTCCTGGGTGCTGGTTGCGGGGATCTTTAAGGACATGTTCTCGCTGGACGGCTTCATCAACCAGATCGTCTCCTTCCTGGGCTTTCAGGAAATTATGTTTTTCAGCAGCAACACCTGGTTTCCCGCGATTCTGGTAGGTTCCGAGGTATGGAAAGAGTTCGGCTTCGGCGCGATTGTGTTTCTGGCGGCGTTGACCGGCATTTCACCGTCCTTGTATGAAGCAGCCGCCATTGACGGGGCATCCCGGACCAGACAGCTGTGGCATATCACGTTACCAAGTATCGCATCTGTCATTGTGTTGCTGGCGGTCTTGTCGCTGCGAAGCGTGCTGGATGCGGGGTTCGACCAAGTATTCAACATGTACAATAAGCTCGTTTACCCTTCTGGGGATATCATTGATACCTATGTATACCGGATCGGTCTGGTGAAATTGCAATTCGAGCTAGCCACGGCGGTGGGGTTACTGAAGTCTGTAGTCAGCTTTATTCTCATTATCATATCGTATCAACTGGCTTACCGGTTTGCGAATTACCGTATTTTCTAGGACAGGAGTGACAGCACCATGGTCGTTTCCAGAACGGCAGGATCCAAAATCGCGGACGGAATCATCCTGATCGCATTGCTCCTTATGGCTTTTCTATGTATTGCCCCCTTGTTGCACGTCGCTGCAATTTCTCTGAGTGACTCGGCTAAAGTAAGCGCGGGACTGGTTTCCTTCCTTCCTCTGGGCATTAATTTCGATTCTTATATCAAAATCATGAATGACAGCCGCTTTTACGAAGCTTTCGGCATTTCGGTTCAGCGTGTGCTCCTGGGCGGATTGATTAACTTCGTGCTCTGCGTCCTCATGGCGTACCCTTTGTCGAGAGAGAAGTCGGAGTTTAAACCGCGGAATCTATATATGTGGTTCCTGATCTTCACGATGATGTTTAGTGCGGGTCTGGTGCCTACCTATATTACGATCAAAAGCTTGCATCTCATGGATACGATCTGGGCGCTCGTTCTACCCGGCGCGGTGCCGGTGTTTAACCTGATCCTGCTCGTGAATTTCTTCCGAAATTTGCCGAAGGAGCTTGATGAGGCCGCCTATATGGACGGCGCGGGTCCGCTCTATCTGTTGTTTTACGTCTATATCCCGCTTTCGCTGCCGGCGATCGCGACGATTACGTTGTTCAGCATCGTCGGGCATTGGAATTCGTTCTTTGACGGGTTGATTTACATGAATTATCCCGAGAATTTCCCTTTGCAGACGTACATCTCACAGGTCGTTATCAACATTGACCCCAACAACATTACCAATGTAAACGATGTGTCGGCGCTTGCGGCGATATCGAACCGTACGCTCAGCGCCGCGAAAATCTTCTTATCCATGCTACCGATTCTCTTGATCTACCCATTCTTACAGCGTTATTTCATTACAGGCATCACGCTCGGTTCCGTCAAAGAATAAGACGGGGCCGCGTGCTGCGGCGTGTGATGATACAGTTTAAATACTCATATAGAGGGATGTGATCGTTTATGAAAAAGATGAGTGCAGTGCAACGTACGTTCAGCAAAATATTGGTTCTATGTCTACTGGTTACCGCGTTTGGGCAACCGGTATTTGCCGCGGAGGGGGCGGAAGGCAATGTGGTGCCGGATCCGGGATTTGAATCCGGAACGCTTCAGGATTGGAACGATGCCGATCCGGTGAAGAATGCGGTTGTAGCCGACTCGGTATACAGCGGTGTATACTCGCTGAAACAATCGGGGACTTGGGCGGCCATATATCGGAATATTACCCTAGAACCCAATACCACTTATTCATTAAGCGGCATAGGTAAAGCGGTGAACGGGTCAGGCGTGCTTAAAGTGAAAGTGGTGAACGGCGATTGGGCAGAGGCGCCTGGAGCCGAGCTCACATTCCGGGACGCCGATTATACGGCGTTGTCCGGCGAGTTTACAACACCGGGCTCGATTGCATATGCCCAGGTGCAGATTTATACGCCGCAGTCTGACGCGTTCTATATCGACGATATTGAAGTCAAGAAAGCGCAGCTCCCTGCAGTAGACTTGCCGACGCTTGAAGACGGCGTCTTTCAGGTGAACGGAACCGAGATTACGGGACCGGACGGGGAACCTTACGTGATTAAAGGGGTGAATGTGAACGGACCGAACTCGTGGTGGCCGCGGGAAATTACGCAGGATGCCGATCTGATCGAGAATTGGGGATTCAACTCGGTACGTGTGAATGCTTGTATACACAATTGCGGCTGGCAAAATAACAACAACACCGACCGTATTGTAAGCGCATTCACATCAAAGCGCATGGTCGTGATGTTTGAAGCGCATGACCAGACGGGGGAATTCTTCACGGAAACATCAACGCCCTCGTTGGCAGAATTGACGGCGTGGTGGACGGATCTCGCTAACAAGTATAAGAACAACCCGTATGTCTGGTTCAACATTATGAACGAGCCCGGTACGGATACGCTGGACCCGCAATGGTTGTCGATGCATCGGCATGTGGTGGAAGCGATTCGCGCCACGGGTGCAACCAATGTGATTATGGCGGACGGCATGACTTGGGGGCAAGACAGCGGCAAGTCCAAGGCCGGCGATGTACAGGTAGCAGACAGCGCCATTCTGTCTTACGGATCGGACTTGAAAGCAGCGGATCCGCTTGGGAATATGGTGTTCTCTATCCATACCTACGGCGGATGGGAATACAGTAACGATAAGTTTCAGCATTTCGTAGAGGCTGTTCACGCCAAGGGTCTTGCGTTGATCGTCGGGGAATACGGAGCAACGACGAAAGGACAGTTCCTGGAGGGGACCAAGAATGTGTTCAAATATGGCATTCCGAACGGCATCGGCCGTATGGTCTGGTCTTGGGACGGCGGGGATGACTGGGAGCTGACGACGAACGACGCCTCGGGCGGCGGAGGCTGGGGCATCAATACGGACGGCACCGTGAAGCCGACGAACCTGACTTGGTTCGGGGAGAAGGTATGGAATGACAACCACAACATTCCGATGACGATGACGGACCGCGACGTCTCCGTGGAGCGCGTTCTGGTGTCAAAGGCCGATTTCGCGGCAGGCGATACGGTGCGCTTCCAAGCGGCGTTGCGCAATCGCGGCGACGAGCTGCTGGAAGGCGATGTTGCCGTGCGCTTTGAGGTGAACGGCGCGGCGGTGGAAGGCGGCACGACGGATGCTCCGGTTACGATTGACGGCTATGCTTCCGCGGTGTCCGGCGAGTTCACTGTGCCTGCGGATGTGGAAAATCTGGAAGTTAAGGCATGGATCGACCGGGATTCCAGCACCTATGGAAACGATGCCGTAGCTGCGAACGATGAAGAAACGGTATCGTTTCAAGGCGCATTAGAGCCTTATGAGGGCGTTGATCTGGTGGTGAGCGACATTCAGGTGAGTCCCGAGAATCTGGAATACGGCTCCCAGGCCGAATTTCAGGTGACCGTGACGAACCGCGGAACCGAAGACGCGCGCAACGATTGGATCGCGGGAGCATTCTACGTCGACGGCTTGAAGGTAACTTGGGGCGGCGAGGAGACTGCGCTTGCGGCAGGGGAAAGCGTGACTTTAACATCGGTCGCGAAATATAAAGTGAAGGGGCCGATGCAGGTCTCGTTCCAATTGGATCCGTCGGTGCATGACATCGATACGAATCTGACGAACGAAGGGATCTTCGCGTCCATTGCTGTGAAGGAAGCCAACTACGGCAACTTGCTGCCGAACGGCCAATTCGAGACGGGTCTTGAGGATTGGACGCTGTGGGCGAATACCGAAGGATCTTCGGCGGATGCGCATACGGGTGCGCAATCGTTGAAGGTCCGCAACGGCGGAGCGGGAGGCGGCGGAAGCTATGTAGACCTGGAGCCGAATACGACTTATGTGCTCAGCGCATGGGGCCGCAATTCCGGCGCGGCAGGCGCAACGAGCGATGTCGGCTTCCAATACAAGCCGAACGTGTCATCGGAGCAGACGAAGTTTTTCCTGCATTTTGAGGAGAAGGCATGGACACACAAGCAAATCATGTTCACGACGGGACCCCAAGTGCTGGAGGGCTCGGGCAATGTATTCGTCTGGAAGCAGGATGCGGAAGTTGAGTTCTACCTGGATGATATCGTGTTGGCGAAGGTGCCGAATCTGTTGTTAAATTCCGGCTTCGAAGCGGGAGAGGAAGATTGGATGAACTGGGCGGGACGCACGATCGACAGCGCCGCGCCGCGTACAGGCGCGAATGCATTCAAGATCGCTTCCGGCGGCGCGGGCGGAGGCGGGCAGGAGCTGACGTTGAAGCCGAACACAACTTATATGCTGAGCGCCTATGGAATGAACAGCGGAATGCCGGACGGCGGACCGACCGATATCGGTGTGAAGTATAAGGTGATGCGCGGGGGCGTGGAGAGCGTGCCGCATCATTTCATTCATTTTGACCGGGACAACAAAGGAATTTATGAATACAACCAGGTGATGTTCACAACACCGGGGGACTTTACGAACGCCCAATTATTTATCTGGAAGCAGACGCCGGGTGTTGAATTCTTCGCGGATGATCTCGTGTTGACTGAGGTGCCGAATCAGCTTCTAAACGCGGGGTTTGAGGAAGGCGAGACGGGATGGAGCAACTGGAGCAACCGTACAATTGCGGAAACGGGCGCACTGTCCGGGGATAAAGCGTTCAAGGTCAGCGCGGCAGGCAGCGGCGGAGGCGGGCAGGACATACAGCTCGAGCCTGAAACCACCTATGTGCTGGGGGCATGGGCCAAACATAGCGTGGCATCGAACGATGTCACCGAAATCGGGGTGCAATACAAAGACGCCGGCGCGCAGCAGATTAAGCATCTGATGACTTTTTCGGGCACAGCGTACGAGTATAAGGAGATCCTGTTCACGACACCAAAGTATATGAACGGTACGAATGTGTTCATCTGGAAGAACGGACAGCAGGCGGAGTTGTTGGCGGATGATCTGATCCTGACGAAGGTGCCGAGCACGCATTCGAATCCGGCGCAAGAGGCTGTTGCGGAGCCGGAGCCGGTGGCGATTGTCGTGGAGGGTATCGAGGACAACGGACTATATAATGCGGCGAAGACGATCTCGTTCAACACAGGTACGGCTGCATTAAATGGGGAGAATTTCGTCAGCGGCACTACGGTGAGCGCAGAAGGAACGCATACGCTGGTTGTTACAGGGAATGTCACAAAGACGGTAAAGTTCACGTTGGATTTCAAGCCGCCTATTTTGACGGGAGTACTTGAAGGGAATATGTATAAAAAATCGGTCGCACCGACCTTCAGCGAAGGTACGGCTCTGTTAGACGGTGTTGCTTATGCGAGCGGTACGCCTATTCAAACGGATGGGCTACACCGCCTTGTGTTGACGGATGCCGCGGGTAACGCGACGACCGTGAACTTCACCGTAAAGGGCAAGAAAGACAAGAAATAACATAAAGAACACATATAGAGAAGAGGAATTTCTATGCAACGCCACTCGGATAGGTGGATTGAAATTGATTTAAGCTGGTTTCACCCCGGTCATACGGAGCAGGAAGCCGCGTTGCTGATGCGCCGTTTGGAACCGTTGTACGAACAGGTGAAAGGCGACAGAGGTATAGTTTTGAACTGCGGATGGGTCATTGATCTGATCACGGAATGGAATGGCAATGGCGGTCAGAAGCTCCCTTTTCGAACCAAATTATTGAGTGCATGGAAGGATGCCACCTATGAGGATCTGCGGGAGTTGGTGGGTCATCTGCAACAAAGCGCAGAGAGCCATGGATGGTTCCAGTTCAAGGTAGGAGTCATGTTTGTAGGCTGGGGGCAATTCGTCGCGTTGGACGATATTTATGATATCTACAGCGACTGGTATGAACGCCACCCGGAAATGTACCCGAAGACGATGCGGGGGTTAACGGACTTAAATCCTTCTGTGTTGTTAAAAGAGGATAGAACCACTTACGCTGCTTTCCCGGAAGGAATCGCGGAGGGAATGTCATTTCCGGTGTTCCTTGGCGGACAATGGGGGAAGCTTTCCCGTTACCTGAACCTTGCGGCTATACATCTGCGGGATCAATTTCTGGGCGCGCTGGTCTATGACCGGAGAGGACCGTTCGGCACAGCGGCGCCAGAGGATCCGGCCGTCGCGTTGGAGTACTCGAACGGGTTTGTAGAGCTGTACCGGGAAGTGAAGCAAGGCAATCCCGAGGCGCTGGTGATGGGGTATTCCTCAGCGATCAGCGCGGTCGCGGAATGGCGGGTCGGCTGCGTCGATCTGGAAACTCTGGTAGCGGACGGTCATATCGATATCTGGATTGACCAGACGTGGGGCGGCGCTTGGCAAGACTGGTGGTCCACGGAATGGAAAGGCTGGACGTTCCAGTTGGCCAACCTGCTTTCGCACCGCGGGATTGTCGCGGGCGGCAACAAGCATCGCGTGAATCCCTGCAAACATTATCATCTCATTGAAGCATGGGATTCATGGGAGCCGTGGGACACGCTGCATCAGGTGCCAGATAAGCTGAAATGGGCGATCTGGGCGTTTGCGCACGCGGCACTCAAAACCCCGAACGGGCAGCTGATGACCAGCGACGGGTCTTACTTATCCTGGGCCAACAATCGTTCAGGGGAGTTGTGGAGCGAAGAAGATGTGGCTTTCCTGGCAGGTCATCTGAACGCCGCGGAGAAGAGCGCGGAGCAATTGGAAGAGGTGTACGGCCCGACCTTGATCTACAACCGGAGTATGTTGGAGGCATTGGTGGCACACTCACCTAAAGAGAATGCCAGCGAATGGATTGACGATCAGGCTGCGCTGCTGATGAAGTGGGGCGTTCCCTGCTTGAGTGTCTCCCGGATGGAATGGATTGGGGAGCTTAGCGAAAGCGTTGAATCCGCGATCATTCAGGTGCCGGGCAAGCTGAGCGAGGGGGAGCGGCAAGAGATTTTGGCTTGGAATGAGAAGGGTGTGCCGATGTTGATGACAGGGCGGGCTGATCTGCTGGACACGGAAGTGTTGCGAGTGGCAGGTGCGGATTCAGCTGGAGAGGTACTGCCGACAGGCTATCACCCTTACAGGGCTTCTTGTAGTGAAATCAACGCCGCCTTTAAGTATACTCTGCCGATCGTACATCTGCCTGCCCATGCGGCGGTGGAAGCTGACCCGAAGCGGGTGCTCGCCGTGGCTGGTGATACGCCCGTCCTGACTAGGGGCGCGCGCAATAGCGTGTATTGGCAGCCGCTGGATTGGAAATTTGCCGATTCGCCTCATTTGACCATCTCCCAATTGGGTGACCTGTATCCGTATGTGCACACGGCATCGGTATGGGGAGAATTGTCCGCCTCGGCGGGGCAATCTTACGTAAGCGGGATGGAGGAACACACGCCGGCGACGTTCCATCACTGGAAGAGCGGCGGCACGCATTATGTGCTGGCGGGCAACCTGGAAACGGGTGTGGCGGGAGATGCGCGTTTTCCGCGGGAGTTCAACATCCACTTGAGCCGAAGTCAGTTGGAGTTACAGGAAGCTGAATCCTATGCTCTCGTTAACGTGGACAGCGGCGCAGAAGTTGTGGGGAGCTTGGACGGGAATGAGATGGTTTTCCGGGTTTATTTCGAACCGGAAGGATCTGCTGTGTTTAGGCTTGTGCGTAATATAAAAACCGCCCACTAAAAAGGGCGGTTTTTCAACTTTTGCACAACATATTAGTTCGTAAGCTTTCCCAATCCTTTTAATGCCTTAAAAATATCCTCGTTAGACCTAGGATCTTCCTGATTCTTACCAATGACTATTTTGTAACTATGTTTACTATTAGATCCTTTTTGCCACAAAGTATAAATCACTGGAATCTCAGGGATATGTAAAGAGGAAAAAGGGGACCAGAAGGCGCCTAAATATATTCTCCGATGATTCACCACTACAACAAATGGCTTACCATTTAACGGTACATTTCCTTCTAACTCTTCCTCTAGGCTGAATCCATCGCTTAATGTGAATTCATGTCTTATCCAATTGTAAGTTTTAATATTCTTGTCGGTTAACATTGGCATGTTTTCTAATGGAAGATCATCAAGATTTTTACCCATGGCTTCCGTTGTAGATAAGTCTTTAACGAAATAAATTGAGATATCTTCTTCAACAACTTTTTCCTTATCGACCTGATTACATGCAACAAATAAAAGAAGAATAATATGCAAAATGATATAAAGTTTTATCTTTGATAGATTCATAGAAAAACTCCCTTTTGACTATATGGTACTAGGAAAGGATTGGTATTTCAACGGAAAACGATTAGGTCGCTTTAAGAGCTCTGTTTCCTTGTGCCGTCCTGCGGTGTAATCCGATTGAAAGCATAGCCAGAACCAACCCCAGCCCGCACTTGGCTCGGAATACGTTTGTAGAATATTAGGCGAGCCGCTTTATGCTGTCGAAACCATAGAAAAAATGTGTGAGTGTTGTAATAATGAAATGGAGTATCTAGCTACTATTTGTAGTGAAAATTATGATTCCATTGGTTTAGTTCATGAGCGCTTTTCTTTTAACTTCGGAGAATCAAATATTTACTTTTACATCTGTAAAGAATGCAATATTATAGAGACGGAAATGCAAAGTACTTAAACATTTCGGGGTTTTCAACAATCTGCATGACTAAGTTGTAGAGAAAAAAAAGGTGCCACACTAAACGCGTGTGGCACCTTATTATTTTATTCCGGATGATTGCCCGACTGTGTACCCATCGTATACGGTGTGACCACACCCTCGTACATGAGATGCATTGTCATGCCGGCTTTGGCGTGCACCAGGTTGTGGCAGTGGTCCATCCAAATTCCCGGATTATCCGCGCGGAAAGCGACTTCATAGGTGTCGCCGGGCAGCACATCAAGCGTATCCGACCACCAGGGACTGCCGCTAATCGGTTTGCCGTTCTTGGTAAGCACCAGCAGATGATGCCCGTGCAAATGCATAGGGTGATCCACAGAACCCCGGTTGATAATCGTCGTTTTCACCAGATCCCCTTCGCGAACCATGTACATCGGCGTGTTCGGCGCCACCTCCCCGTTCAACGTGTACAGCATATCCAAGGTGCCGTTGAAGAACCCCATTTTGTTATCCAAAATCATCGTAAAATCCCGGTCAAATGAACTATTCGCGTCAAAAGGTGTCTCTGCGGACTCGCCGTAGCTTGCAGGATCAAAAGCTTTGGTCTGCGGGATTTCTGGAATCGCTGCGTCTATTGAAAAATCTGTGGAGGCAACAGAAGCAGGTGCCGAACCTGAGTTGCTATTCAATGGTGTTATCAATATGCCCAGCTTTTTGCTGTTGTTCACGCTCATAAACACCGGGGTCTCCGGCATGATAAATGTGGCTTCCATCCTTCCGCCTGTTGTGATCTCCAGATGGGTGTCTTGGAGAAGGTCCGGTTTGTTCAGCGCCACGCCGTCAATTGTGGTTACTCGGAAATCGGTGCCGACCAAGCTGTATTTCTGACGAACCCAGTCGTCTGTATTGATAAAACGCATCCGCACCGGTGTCCCCGGGGCAATCGATCGTTGCTGAACACCGTCATGGTTGCCAATGGCAAAACCGACATCATCCCAGACATGGGTCATCACGGTGATGTCCTCTTCTGGCACGGGGGGCGAGGAATGAACGGCAGCTAAATCAGATTTAGCGTCCGAGTTGGATTCGGGCTCCGCCGGGTCGACGATGAGCGGGCCGAACAGCCCTTTGTCCACGCCTGTTTTCGACTCCTGATGCGTGTGATACCAGAATGTACCCGTCTGTTCCGCACGGAAACGGTACGTGTGCGTCTCGCCGGGCATGACCGCGTTCTGCGTCGCCCCGGCTACGCCGTCTTCGGCATTGGGCACATCCAGCCCGTGCCAATGAATCGTAACGCCCGCCTCAATATCCTTGTTGGCGAGCGTCACTTCCACGAGGTCCCCGTGCTTCATCCGAAGCTCGGGACCGGGCCCTTCGGCATTGTAGGTCCAAGCCTGGACCTTCTTGCCGGAGGCCATCGTGAGGACGGCATCCTGCGCCGTCAACACGAACCTGCGGTCAGGCTCGCCTGTCCGCGGTCCCGTCAACTGCGTGACGGACGTCAGCGGCTCCGGGCGAGCCGCACTTACGGCGACCGCTCCGCCGTCGCCGTGGCTGTGCATGATGGCCGTGCCGCCGCCGAAATCCGGCGTCCCGGCCATCATGTTAAGCTCTGCCGGCCACCGGCTGTTCGCCAGCCCGGCAAAGATGCCGGCGCCCGCGATCACCGCCGCTGCGCCCAGCAGAGCCAGGCCCTTGAGCGCCCGCGTCGCGCGGCGCTCGGCAACCCAAGCGGGATTGCCGGCCGCTAGGCTGCGGCGTTCCTGCCGGGACCAGAGTGCCGCCCAGGCGATGCCGTACACGAGGATGGGCAAGGCCACATCCAGCGTGCGGAACGGCACCGGTGGCACGAGGGCAAAGTACAAGGCCGTCCCCGCGCCGACGGCCGCCATCTGGAACGGCACGACCAGTCCCGGGTCGGCCGCCAAACCTCGCAGCGCCGCCTCCACCGGGGTGTTGGCGGCATCCTGCATGTTCTTGGTCTTGCGGCGGATTTTCCGCAAGACCGGGAGCGCCCGCGCCCATAGCAGGGCGACGGGCAGCAGGATGAGCAGGATTAGCGCGGCGAGCCGATCCTGCCAGTAGATCGCGGCGTAATCGCGAATCAGGAACGCGACTGTGAAGCCCATGACCACCGCGGACACGGTCAACGCAAACATCCGAATGATCATCCGGCGCGAGCGTCGGTGAAGTTCCCGGCAATTTTGGCTGTAAACGAGCTGGGTTGCTTTATTTGCCGCGAATATGGAAAGAATAAGCAGGAGTAAAGTCGTGAACAACATGGTGATTACATAGCTCTGGTACAAAATAAATCCATCCCTTCAAAATCTCTTGCTCTTATTGTAAAGGGATGGACAAGCTCCCCGTAACAGGCTCAAGGTTGGATTGCGACCCCGACCTGGGACGGGGAAGCCGCGTGCGGCAACACCATATTGATTAGTTAGTTAAGCTCCCCAGTAACAGAATGCGGAAAAAGTATCGGTGACGCTCCTAATTGGGTGTTTACTTAGTAGAGCTCCCCAGTCACAGCGTGTGAAAGAAGATGGTGGCGTTCCAAATGGGATCAAGTGGGTGTGTAAACTAACTAACCGGGAACATTTAAGTAGTGTTTCACTACTTAAATCAGCACCTTGGGCGAAATCTCAGAAATGAAGTAGTGTTTCACTACTTAATTGAGCCACTCGGCGCATTTGGGCAAGTTTTGGGGGAATTAAATAGCGATTTGCTATTTAATTCTGGGCTCCTGCCGCTCTTGAGCATATGAAGTTGTGTTTTACTACTTATAATTACTTAGTAGAGCTCCCCAGTCACGGTGTGCAAAGGAATATCGGTGGCGCTCCAAATGGGATCAAGTGGGTGTGCAGACTAACTAACCGGGAACATTTAAGTAGTGTTTCACTACTTAAATCAGCCCCTTTGGCGAAATCTCAGAAATGAAGTAGTATTTCACTACTTATTTAGGCTCCCCGGCGCATTTTGGCGTGTTCTGGGGGAATTAAATAGCGATTTGCTAATTAATTCCGGTCTCCTGCAACTCTTGGTCACATCAGGTAGTGTTTCACTACTTAAAATGACCGCATCAGCGGCGGCACGCGGCACGCCGAGCCCCAGTCGCAGACTCCCGCCCATGGCACGCCGAGCTCCGGTCGCAGACTCCCGTCCCCTTGGCACGCCGTGCCTGCGGTCCTGGACTCCCGGCCCGGGGCGCACCTCACTTCCCGTTTGCAACACGACACGCCCGCCCGGAACACTTGACCAATCGTTCAAATAACGTCCATTTGTATTCATGAAACCCGCGTGGTATATTGATTTGTAACTTGACCGATCGGTCAACTTATAGAGACTAAAAGGAGAGATACCGTAAATGAAAGGCATTATTCGTTTCTCATTGAACAATAAGTTTGCCCTTTGGATTTTGACGATTATCATCACGGTTGCGGGGGTTTACTCCGGACTTACGATGAAGCAAGAGACACTGCCGAATTTGGAAATTCCGATTCTGCAAGTAACGACGGTCTATCCTGGCGCAGCGCCGGATGAGATTGTGAACCAGCTGACGATTCCGTTAGAACAACGGATTAAGAATTTAAACGGTGTGAAAACCGTAACCTCCATGTCCATGGAGAACGTATCCTCCCTGACGGTGGAATATGACTACAATCAGGATATGGACAAAGCGGCTACTGAGGCCCGTGAAGCCATGGCAGGCATTCAATTGCCCGCTAACGTGAAAGCTCCTGAAGTATCGCGGATTTCCCTGAATGCGTTCCCGGTCATTTCGTTAAGTTTGACGGACGAGAAGCGCTCCCTTGAAGAGTTAACGAAGCTGGTGGAGGACGAAATGAAGCCGGCGTTAGAAGGCATTAACGGTGTGGCTTCAGTGGAGATTTCCGGACAGCACCTGAAAGAAGTGCAGTTGAAGTTTAATCAGGCGAAGATGCAAGAGCTTGGCTTGTCTGAAGATACGGTCAAAGGCATCGTGCAAGGCTCTGCGCTGAAAGCGCCGCTAGGCTTGTTCGAGATGGAAGGCACCGAGAAAACGGTGGTGGTAGACGGTAACATTGTATCGCTGGATCAACTGAAGAACCTGGCGATTCCGGTCATCCCTGGCGGTGCGGCACAAGGCGCTCCAGGCATGGGTTCACCAGGCGGCGCGGCACCAGGCGCTCCAGGTATGGGAGCGCCAGGCGCAACCGCACCGGGCGCAGCCCCAACTGCCGGCGAAGCCGCAGCACCAGGCACAGCCCCTGCCACACCTGCTTTACCTGGCGGTAACGCGGCTGCTGCAGGCATCCCAACAGTGCAACTGCAAGACATCGCCGACATCAAGCTGGTCGGCAAAGCGGAATCCATTTCCCGCACGAACGGGAAAGAATCCATCGGCTTCCAGGTCGTGAAAGCGCCGGATGCCAACACCGTTGACGTGGTCAACGCGGTGAAAGAGGAAGCGGAGCAACTCAAGCAAGATAACCCTGGCTTGACGCTGACTACGATGCTGGATCAAGGCAAACCGATCGAAGAGTCCGTGAAGACGATGCTGAGCAAAGCCTTATTCGGAGCCCTCTTCGCGGTCGTCATCATTCTGTTGTTCCTGCGGAATTTCAGAACGACGATCATTTCCATCGTATCCATTCCATTGTCTTTGCTGATCGGCGTACTACTGCTGAAGCAGCTGGATATTACCCTGAACATGATGTCCCTCGGCGCCATGACGGTGGCCATCGGACGCGTTGTCGATGACTCTATCGTAGTCATTGAGAACATTTACCGCCGGATGTCGATGTCCACGGAGAAGCTCCGCGGCAAAGAACTTATTCTTGACGCTACGCGGGAAATGTTCCTGCCGATTCTGTCCTCGACGATTGTAACGATCGCGGTATTCCTGCCGTTAGGTTTGGTTAGCGGTCTGGTCGGCGAGTTGTTCCTGCCATTCGCGTTGACGATGGTGTTCGCGCTTCTTGCTTCCTTGCTGGTAGCCATCACGATCGTTCCGATGCTGGGACACAGCATGTTCAAGAAAGGCGTGACAGGCCAGAAACACGAAGACAAACCAGGCAAGCTTGCGGAGTTCTACAAATCCGTACTGCGCTGGTCCCTGAACCATAAGCTGATTACCGTAGCGTTAGCTGTGCTGCTATTGATCGGAAGCTTTGCTTTAGTACCTATGATCGGTGTTTCCTTCATTCCTGAAGAGGAAGAGAAGTACGCGATGGTCACGTACACACCGGCACCGGGCGAAGTCATCGGGGAAGTGGAGAAAAGCGCTTTGGCGGCCGAGAAATATGTGCTTGCACAAGAACAGGTCACAGACGTTTCTTACTCCGTAGGGGGCAAAAACCCGCTATCACCCGGCCCGTCCAAGTCGGCCCTCTTCTATGTCATGTATGACAGTGAAGTTGACGATTTCGCGAAGGTGAAAGAGGATCTGGTTACAGGTCTGCAAGAACAGAAGACAGGCAAGGGCGAGTGGAAAGAGCTTGATGTTTCCGGAGCGGGCGTGGGCGGCAGCAACCTGGCGTTGTCCGTGTTCGGCGAGAACTTGGAAGACATTAAGCCGGTCGTAAATCAGATCGAGAAGCTGGCTCAAGAGAACGAAGCGTTCGAAGACGTGGAAACGTCCCTGTCCCAGACGTACGAACAGTACACGCTGGTTGCCGATCAAGAAAAGCTGAGCTCTCTGGGCTTAACGGCGGGACAAATCGCCATGACGCTGAGTCCGGTGCGCGACCGCCCTGTTTTGACCGAAATTAATGTGGATGGCAAGCTGTACAATGTGTATATTGAAGTAGATCCGACGAAATATAACAACATTCAAGATATAGAGAACGTGAAAGTCACATCGCCGCTGGGCATTCAGGTGCCGTTGAAGGACGTTGTTACCGTGAAAGAGGGCGAGTCCCCGAACACGATTACGCGTAAAGACGATCGCATGTATGTCGAAGTATCGGCGAAGATCGTAACAGCAGACGTAGCGAAAGCTTCATCCGATTTGCAAAAGAAAGTGGAAGCACTCGACCTCCCATCCAACGTGGATGTGCAGTTCGGCGGGGTTACGGAGCAGATTAACGAAACCTTCACACAGCTGGGGCTGGCTATGCTTGCCGCGATCGCTATCGTGTACCTGGTTCTCGTGATCACCTTCGGCGGCGCTTTGGCACCGTTCGCGATTCTGTTCTCGTTGCCTTTTGCCATTATCGGCGGATTGGTTGGGCTCTTGGTTACAGGAGAGACGATTTCCGTTTCGGTTATGATGGGCGCGTTGATGCTGATTGGTATCGTAGTCACGAATGCTATCGTGCTTCTGGACCGTGTCATTCACAAAGAGCGTGAAGGCTACACGACAAGAGAAGCGTTAATGGAAGCGGCGGGAACGAGATTGCGTCCGATTCTGATGACCGCGCTTGCGACCATTGGTGCGTTGCTACCGTTGGCACTGGGCTTTGAGGGTTCCGGTATTATTTCCAAAGGCTTAGGCGTGACGGTCATCGGCGGTTTGCTGAGCTCGACGCTCCTGACGTTGATCATTGTTCCTGTCGTGTATGAGTTCCTGATGAAGTTCAAGAAGAAGCAAGTGGAGGACCGTATTTAACGCCATTTAAGGTTCAAAAGGAAGGGACGTTACAAGTGAGCGATAAGAAAATCCAGATTATTAATGCGGCGATGCAATGTTTTGCCCACAAAGGATTTCACGCCACGACCATCCAGGAGATCGCAGATAAAGCGGGCATTGCGAAGGGCTCGTTGTACTTTTATTTTGAATCCAAAGAAGCGCTGCTGATGTCCTCGTTCCACTATTACCATGAACAGATGGTGAGCAGCATCCTGGTGTATGTGAATGATCGCAGCCTTTCCCCGCGGGAGAAACTCTCCCTGCAGGTGGAGGAGCGGTTTCGGCAGGTGCTGAGTCAACGGGATTTCATCGCGATGTTAATGAACGAACAGAACATGCCGATCAACGAGGAGCTGAAGGCGTTCATCTTCATGCTGAAAGGCGAGGTGCTCTATCGCTTTCACTCCGGATTGGCGGACATTTACGGCGAGGCGGGAAGACCTTATGCGCTGGACGGCGCTTCCCTGCTGAATGCGATGTTCCACGAGTATATCAGCTGCATTATTTGGGACGGCAAGGAACTGGATCCTCGCGAGTTGACGGTTTTCATGATGCACCGCATGGATGATGTGATGAACGGCATGATGGCCCGGGCGGGGAAACCCATTCTCACGGAAAGTCTGATGGCGGATCTGCTCAGGGCAGGAAAACAGGTGGGCGATGAGGACGATGTCCCGTTATCCGTTAAGGAAATCGCGAAGCTGCACGAGTTTCTGGAGAAATCCGACCTGGCGGGTAAGGAGAAAGAAAGCCTCCTCTCATCAATGCTGTTGCTGGAGAACGAGCTGAGGAAGCCGGAGCCGGAAGTGATTATCGTGCGGGGCATGATTGCTTTCCTGCGCGGGTTCAAGGTGAACGGATTCAGAAAGGTTCTGTCCTCGATTGAGGCGATGGTTGTGAAAGAATAAGCTGAGTTCTATTGAATATAAACGAAAGAAGCGCGTCCTCGTAAATTACGGGGACGCGCTTCTTTCAATTTATTTCACCAACTCGATGTCATCGAAGTGAATCCAGTCATTCGCGTTCGCCTTGGAATAGAATCCGAGCTGAACTTGCCCGTTGGTCACTTGAATGTTCGTGATTTCTACTTTTGTCCATGTATTTGTGACGGGTAGAGTGACCGTCTTGGCTGTGCCTCCGTATTGGATGGCTTCAAAGAGCGCAGAGGCCTGATTGCCGCCTCGTCTTACCCAGGCGCTGGCTTTATACGTTCCGTTCGGCAAGTCTGTAATGACTTGATACGTATAGGTTTCGTAAGCGGTGTTCTTCCAGTGCGTCCCATGGTAGGAGCCGGAATGCGCGCCGTCATAATTCTCTGAGAACTCGGCATCACAGTGGGTGCTGCAATACGAAAGCCAATGCGATGGCGATTGCACGTTGGCGCCGTTCGCGGACTTGGTGTCAACTTCAAAACCCGCATTCGGAATCAACGGACTTGCGCCGATTTCTCCCGATGGAACAGGAAGCGCGGTGCTGGTGGATGCAGGCACTCCCAGATTAGGGCTGCCGTTCGAATTCCAGTTCACCTTCTGAACCCGAACATCCCGATATTGCCCGGAACCACAGCCGCCTTGACCCGGATTCGGGGATGCGTGATAGATGTTCCAATCTTCCGAACCGTCCGGGGACACGGTAAAGGCATTGTGACCGGGTCCGTACACACTGTTGGCCGGCGACTTTTCGAAGATCGGATTGCTTGACTTCGTCCAGGAGCTTGCGCTCAGCAGATTAGCGTTGTCGCTCGCGGTGAGCATGCCGAGTCGATAATTCTCCGTGCCGCAGAAGGAAGCGGAGTAGACGAGGAAGACCTTGCCGTTGCGCTTCAGGAATATAGGTGCTTCCGCAATGGCATAGCCTTCCTGTTCCCACCACAGATCAGGGGATACCAATAAGGTGCTCCCCGTGTCCAAGGTCCACGGATTACTCATGCGCGCAATGAAGACCTTCTGGGTTGATCCGCCGTTCTCCCAACCTGACCAGGAGTAGTACAGAATGCCGTTATGCGAGAACACCGTGCCGTCAATGGCGAAGGTATCCATGTTAGGATCAGCAATCTTGCCTTTCTGAACCCAGGATCCTTGTAACGGATTCGGATTCGAATTTTCCATAACGAACATTCTGCGTTCATTATTGCCGCAATTCCAACAAGTCGCGGTATAATAGATATACCATTTGCCATTAATGTGATGGATTTCCTGAGCCCAATAATCTTGAGCGTTGGGACCTGTCTGAGGAGAGGTGAATACCACTTTATTGACACCCTCCGTAAGCTTGGTTAGCGAGGATGAACGCCAGATCTTGATATCTTTCCATTCCGTTTGAACATAGTAATAATAGCCGTCTGTATGCTTGTAAACATGGGGATCCGCGGAGTACATCGGAACGGTAGGATTATTGAAGGTGTTGCCGACACTGGCAGAAGCCCCGGAAATCAGTGAAATAATTAAACTCAGAACAACCAACGAAGTAAACATGAATCTAATGCGCATTATACACTTCCTTTTCATCCGAATTAGTAAGCGCTTACTAACTACAACATATCCTGAATCGGTCCATATTGAATACAACAAAGTAATTCTTGAGCCATGATATTAGAATGAATAAGAATCATAATTTACTGTATATTTTGACACGGCATAAGTATTACGGAGTCCATTTCCAGTGGGAGGCATGACATGGCGGATGTCGGTATTATTGAATATGTGGATCGGTTTGAAGACACGCAGACCGGGATTGCAGACGAGAGCTTCATCGCCCGAAATATAATCTCCAATATGATTCAACATGCGCATCCCCATGCGGAACTAACATTTATTCTGGGGGGAAGCGGCATGTTTGTGGATCCGCAGGGTTCTTCCATGAACGTGAAATCAGGTTCCGTATTGTTTATTCCCGGTCTGCTGCGGCATGGATTCACAACCAGTACAGGATGGCGAGGCATAAGCGTGCATTATCATCCTGAACGGTTAGATGGTTATGGACGCTTGTTACATAAACAGTTGCTGCAATTTCAGAATCAACAGATTGTTACATATAAGATGAATGAACCCGCATTGTCCCACATTTGCAAGCTTATTGAATTACTAAACAGCGAAATAAATTTAACGGGCCCACACTTGGAGAAATCCAGGGCGTTGCTGTTGAACCTTATGCTTGTCCATATTCACAGCGTGGGTAAACCGGAGTCGGCTGCCAGGAAACCGGGTTCGAAAGGCGTGCAACTTGAAGTGGCAGAGGTAGTAGCCGAATTGGAACGCTCTTTCCAGGATGGAATAAATATAGACAGCATCATATCCAACTATGGGCATTCCCCTAGCTTTTTTCGCAAAGTGTTCAAGGAATCGACGGGTGTTTCCCCCAAGAAGTATGTCATGCGGCTAAGATTAGATCATGCCAAATCCTTAATTCGGGACACGTCGGTATCGATTACGCAAGCGGCTTATGATTCAGGCTTCTCTTCCTTGACGCAGTTTAATACAGCATTCTATAAAGACGTAGGGATGACGCCTAAAGCATGGAGAATTTTAAATCGTGTTAAGCCATAAGGCGCTACTTATATTTACGCATGATCGTTTCAAGCAGATCACCCACGCTGGCCTCGCCGAACTCATCCATGAGTTCATCCATCCGGGAACGCCCTTGGAGTGAACCTTGCAAGAGAATCTCAATTCGCTTATCTTTGCCGATCAGAATGGAGTCCACTTCAAGCGCATTGGTCAGAATACCGGCAACGACGGCAATTTGGGCAGGTGTCAGCTTGTAGGGTGAGGGCTTGTTGCATTTCTTGGTCGTCCCGACTTTCGGGCCTTTGCGGCCGTTCTTCCCGTATCCGTTTCCACCTGCCACGTCTGATCACCTTCCGAATATGATGGGTGTGCTTGTCGCATCCTCACCCAGCGTGTCATCCTCATCTTCACCGTCGCCGCTCAGAAAGGAGGCTACAACGACGGCCACGACGATGAGCAGCACGATTTTTCGACCATAATCTGTATCCGCCATTCCTTAGCGCTCCCTCATTGAAAAATATCCGTAACTTATTATAAGTAGAGACGAGGGGCTTGGTGTCAAACTTAGGTAAACGCACAAATTGCGGGATTGCACAGGCTGGGTTATGGGTAAAATAAGGTAACTCATCTAGAGAAAGGGGCTTGAAGAATGTACAGTCGCGCGCTATTGATCTATAACGGTAATGCGGGTCAGGCCGAAACGCATCGGGTGCTGGGCGCCGCGGTCGCGATTCTGTCTCCCGCGATAGCGGAGTTGACGCTCATGCCGACCCAGTCTCAAGGCGATACGGAGCGGATCTGTAGAGAGCGGGGCGAGGATTACGAGCTTGTCATTGTGCTGGGCGGGGACGGTACTGTTCATGAATGCGTTAACGGCCTGGCCCCTCTGGAAAAGCCGCCGATCGTAGGCATTCTGCCGGGTGGGACTTGTAACGACTTCGCGCGGTCCCTTCATGTGCCGCTTGACATTGAGCAGGCCGCGCAGGCGATCGTGAACGGATTGATGCGGCCTGTGGATATCGGACAAGCGGGGGAGCGGTTCTTCAGCAACTTCTACGGGATAGGGCTGATTACGGATACGTCGGAGAATATCAATTCCGGGTTGAAGGGGATGTTTGGAAAGCTGAGCTATTTTGTCAGTACCTTGCAGACGTTGAAGGCCGCCAAGTCGTTCGCCTATCGATTGGATATGGGGGATCGGGTGGTGGATGGAGAAGCTGTGATGGTTCTGGTGTCCAACGGACGCTCCATCGGTACGAGTGCTCTGCCCACGCCTTTGGATGCCTTGCGGGACGGTCTGCTGGACGTGTTTATCATTCGTGAAGCGGGGATTCCGCTGTTGATCGAAGTGTTAAGCCAGAAGACCTCCCAGAACTGGGATCCGGAGAAAAGCCAAATTGACTATTTCCAGGCGCCGGTCATTGAACTGACCACCAATGAGCCAATGCGGGCAGACACCGACGGGGAGATTTACACGGAGACGCCGGTCCGGTTGTCAGTAGTGCGGGAGAAGCTGAGGTTTATTACAGGTTTGGCGCAGGGTTGAGATAGGTACGACATCGGATTCCAGTGTACATGTTAGTGAATGACGTATAGAACCCCGACCAGATCTGGTCGGGGTTCTGCATGTGACTAGGCGTGGTAAAAGGGTTCGGCTTCTACCACCATTTCGGATTATTAACGATCCAGCTTAATAGTTTGTCATACTTCGGCGATTGTGCTCTTGTATGGGTCTCCGACTCTTTAACGGCCCAGGAGCCGTATTTGGAATAAGGGCCGACGGTGCTGAAGTTGGTAAAGTATCTGCCGCCAATCGCTTTCCACCGGTCCAAATAATAAGTGTACAAGTCGCCCATACGCGCATCGCGGTTCGCGGAGGTGAATAAGCTGGTTATTGCGGTATTCTCGCCGCTGCCGTCATCGTTCACCTCGGTCAGATGCTGCCCGCCCTCATAGGTGATATAGACAACGCCTGGATAGTTGTCGATGGTCGCTTTAACCTCCTGCGCCTTGGCGATGGAGCGGTCGATGTAGGTCAGTTCCGTGTCGCCTGCGAGCTTCGTACCATAACGCAACTCCTGGAACAAGTCGTTCAGTGTCCAGTTCTGCACTGTGGATTCGTACTTGGCGAGTCCAAGATCACCGCCAAAGTATGGCGCTGTCGCCATCATCTCGGCGTTAGCTCCGCCCTCGTTGTAGTTGTTGTAATAATCAAGCACCTTGTTGACCCACCATGCTTCGGTTTGCCAAGCAATGACATTCTGCACTCGCGCGGCGCCGAGCTTGCTCTCGAACCGGTCATGAATCTGCTCGGAACGCCATGCGTACCAGACCGGCGCATCCTCCCAGTTGTTGCCTGTGTTCGAGAGGCTCAGGCGGCGTGCTTCGGCGGCGGCATATTGCTGCTGCCAGACGAATGGACCGGCCATATTCCACACCTCGTTGCCCAGTTCAACATACACCTGCAATCCCGAATTCAGATGCGTTGCGGCATACTGAGCCAGCTCGTCGACGAGCGCATCGGAGGCCTTGACCGGGATGGTGATCCACATATCGGCGTTGGTCTGATTGCAGAGCGCGACCATCTTGTCGATACTGACGGGGTGGTTGATCAACGCGCCCGGATCGGGATAGTCGGCAGGGCCCGCGACGGATTGATTGGAGTTCGTTGTCATCCAGTCCATGAACCGGAAGTACTTGAATGATTTCCAGTCGTCAATAAAGCTCTGGGCGAACAAGTTTGTGTTATTCTCGTCCGCCGCCTTCGTAACCCGAATGTTGCTGATTGGGTTCGAGGAGGAGTTGTTCTGCACGCGCAGGAACAGGAAGCGGATATTCGACGCGTTGAAGGCGATCCGGTTCGCGGCGCTGCTCGTGACGCTAATGCTGCCTGAGCCGTTCGAATCGAGTGACACGGTCGCCGATCCGTCCCACTTGACGACATAGCTGCCGCTGATCGCCTGCTTCAAATCCCAGAAGACGGCCAGGTATCCGTTCGTACCCGCAGGCAAATATTTGGTCCCTGTCAGCTGATTCGCACTCAGCTCTTGGCCCCAGGAAGGGTAATTCGTGAACCAGCCAAGCGAGTTGAAGGCCATATTGACGAACGGAAAGTGGTTGTCGTATGAATTGATTTCCGACAGATTCGTACCGACGGCTGAAGTTGCATTCGAACCGCCGGAGCCGCCTCCGCCGGGGTCGCCTCCGGAGCCGCTGGCCGGAGCAAGTTTCAGGTCATCGAAATGGCCTGTCACACCGGTCGAATCCTGCAGCACGATGAAAATTGAAGTGCGGGCGCCTGTATTGAACTGAACCGTTCGTTGCGTCCAGCCGGCCGCGGACAGTGTAGCGTCTGCTTGGATATCCTTCCACCCGCCGTCATCATAACAAATGGCAACACGAAGTCCCGAACCGCCTTTATAATAGTACGTAAGGGTATAGTTGGTATTGGCATTGACGGCAATCGCGTTCGACTGCAGAGAACCCCAGCTGCCGGTACCGGCCATGCGGAGTGACTTGGAGCCGGAGCGATACTCGGATGAGCTTACGCTGATGACGCTGGGGGTGCCGAAGCTGGCCCAGTTCTGCAGGTTCATCTCGAAGCCGGGATTGGCAAGCAGGTTCGGAGCAGCCGCGCCATCCACATCGAGATTCAGATCATCGAAGTAACCGGTCACATTACCCGAATCCTGCAGAATAACGAAAATCGAACTGTGACTTCCAGAGTTGAACTGAATTGTCCGTTGTGTCCAGTTCGAGGCCGCCGTAACATTATCCGCCTGGATTTCCTGCCAGCTGCCGTTGTCATAGCAGACGACGGCTCGCAGCCCGGCGCCGCCTTTGTAGTAGTAGGTGAAGGCATAATTCGTGTTCGGTGTAACCGCAATGGAGGCAGATTGCAGAGCGCCCCACGAGGCGGAGCCCTGAATCCGGGCCGACTTGGACCCTGAACGGAATTCTGACGTACCCACGGTAATGTTGCTAGAATTCGTATTGTTCCAATTTGTGAATCCGCTTTCAAATCCGTTGTTCGTAATGAGGTTGGCGGCTGTTGCCGTCCGGGGCGGGCTAAGTTGCACGGATGCCAGCATAAGCAATAACGCCATCAACAGCATTCCCGCTCGCTTCAAACCTTGTTTCATTAATGGTTCCTCCTTAGGATACAAAAATTTTGTTGTCGCGTT
Source organism: Paenibacillus swuensis (assembly GCF_001644605.1). NCBI lineage: Bacteria > Bacillati > Bacillota > Bacilli > Caryophanales > Paenibacillaceae > Paenibacillus > Paenibacillus swuensis. The sequence continues at coordinate 2,354,423 of NZ_CP011388.1, forward strand.
AGTGCGAGGTTGTTATGTTACCTCCTCTCCTAATCTCGGGAACGGCTGAACAACCAGGCAAGGGATTCAGACGTATCGCCCAATGAATGGAGTTTATCATGGAAGACGGAGAATTTCTTGACGAATATTGATGGACTGGATCGGAAAACAAGGAATGCGCAACGCTGTAATCCCAGATCCGGCAAGGATAAGTGAGAGTCGGTTAACACGATATTGCGCTTGAGTGCAAGTTACAATACTCGGAGGTGATACGGAAATGATTGTGAACCAATATATGCTGGAGAATAGCACCGAGATGAGGTTCAATTACGAGAATGCTTCGTTCCCGGTTTACATCGCGCCGATTGATACCGCTTGGAACGTGAAGCATGTGCTCCATTGGCATACGAATATTGAATTGGTGTACCAAGTCCGCGGGTACAACGTCATTTATACTGCGAGCGGCACGCTAAGGCTCTATGAAGGGCAGGTGGCCGTTCTGCATCCCGGGGAGCTCCACTGCCATTCCGTGGAGGATGCGAACGGGTATTTCTATGTGATCTCCCTGGACCTGCGGATCCTAATTACTGGGGAAGTGGAAGCGCCGCACAATCGGTTTATTCAATCGTTGCTCGAGCACCGGCTGAGGCTACATACGTTGTTGACCGGGGAGGAGCGGTGGGAGCAGGAGGTGATGGCGGAGCTGCGATCAATGATCGAGCTGTATACCGCTCGGCCCAAGGAATGGGAATTCCTCCTTGCATCGGGGATGTACAGGGCGCTGTCACTCTTCCTCAACAACGGCAAGACGAAGCCGTCGAAGGGAAGGCCGATTCACAAGAGTGAGGTCAAGATGCGTCAGCTCCGTCAAGCAATCGGTTATATCCACGACCATTATGATCGCGAACTGTCCATTCAGGATATAGCGGAGTTCATTTCGATGAATCCGTTTCAGCTAATCCGTCTGTTCCGTTCGTGCACGGGCAAGACACCCATTGAATATTTGCACAGCTGTCGCGTGCGCGAGGCGGTGAGGCTGCTTCAGACGACCGATAAGAAAATCATGCAAGTGGCGATGGATACGGGATTTGGAAATTTGAGTTATTTTAACGCGGTGTTCCGCAAATATACCCAATGTACGCCTACGGTCATGCGCAACTCCTACCGCACGCTCGAACCAAGAACATTACCGCAAGGCTGGGTGAGCGCGGATATCGGAAGCGGCGGCGCAGAAGGCTCGGCTTCCAGCATGAATCAAGCTTATTACGTGAATGGCGGAGGATTCGATATAGGGGGGGAGCGGGATGCGTTTCATTATTGCTATACAAAGTGGACGGGCGATTTCACGGTGAGCTGCCGGATCGTCTGTATAGTGCGTACCCATATCTGGGCCAAAGCCGGAATCATGATCCGTGACAGTCTTCGGGACGACGGGAAGTTCATCCATATGTACGCGACGCCGCATTCGACCTTAGGACTAGCTTGGCGGCCCCGCGCAGGCGCGGACTGCGAGAAACTGCGCACGTACCACCATGTGAACTGCCTGGATACGCCCGTCTTTGTCAAGCTGGAACGGCGCGGCGGCCGGTTTACCGCAGCCTATTCTATGGACGGCGTGAACTGGCTTCCCTTCCCGCATGCCTCAGCCGAATTGAAGCTGCCTGATCACGTTTACATCGGCTTTGCCGTCTCTTCTCATGACCGTCAGCGGGTGTGCAGCGCGAAGTTCGATCAGATGAGGATGTATTAACATGCATTTATCCTCCTTTATGTAACAAATCACGGAAAATTACGTCCTATATTTAACAGACGTAGGGGGTGTTGCGGATCATGCCGGATCGGAGACAGGCGCGGTTGTTTATTTTCCCAATAATGGTGTCCATTCTCCTTCTGCTCGTGGTCGGGTGTGGCACTAAAGAAGAGCCAGCTATGCCTGAAACCATGCCTGCGGATTTCGAATTTTCCGTTCGCTATGGCATTACAAGTAAGAATGCGATTAATACATTTGAAGACAAGGTGACCAAGGATTTAGTATCGGACGGGACCATTACAGTGGATCTCGCTTTCAGTGAGACCGAAATGCGGAGTATTTATGACCGGATGCGAGAATTAAACGTACTTAGAGATTTGAAGTTAGAATCGCGAATAAAAAACTGTTTCCAGACGCCCTTCACGGAGGATTACTGGAAAATACAGATGAACGGCGAAACAAGAATATTCCATTGGTCCGAGGAGAATTGTTCTTTGACAAAGGATGCCGCGAAACTTAAAGAGCTACGGGAGTTTGTCCACATGATCGTGAGCGCCCAAAAAGTGTATACTGATTTACCGAAAGCCAAAGGCGGATATCATTGAACATAAGAGACAAAGGAGTGACACCATGAGCGATTTTAATATGGATCCGGGTTTTTTTGGAGCGATGGGGGAATTGCCTTTATTTTTTAAACTATTTATGGGCACCGTGTTTATTTTGGTTGTCGGAGGGTTTCTCCATGTGATTGTTCGGGGACTGTGGGTGTGGTCTAAGAACAATGCCTCGGATCTTGTGACAACAGTCGCTACGGTTAGAGACAAAAGAATTCACGTCTGGGGAGGCTCCGGCGAATCCAGCGCCAACACGGAACATTATGTGACATTCGAGATGGATGATCAGTCGCGCATTGAGTTGCCGGTAAGAGAGGATAAGTATGGCTTAATTGTGGTTGGGGACCGCGGCGAACTGACGCATCAAGGCACACGATTCAAAGAATTCCACAGAAGTATACAATCCTAAAGGTGCTCGCCGCGGCGGGCGCTTTTTCTTTTGGGCCAAAAAAGGATTTAGGATTCCCAAAAAAGAAAGTAGTGATATAAACCTAGACTAATCAGAACATGAGAAGAGGCATAAGCATGAGTGAGCAGTGCAGCAATTGTATTGTGACCGAGCAAGGTTATACGGTGTTGTTCCAGGAAGAGATGTCATTCGAAGCTTTGGACTTATATTTAAAGAAACAGCCCGCTACCCATTGGCGCAAAATCGATTCCAGTCTCCATTGGATGAAAGAGCCGCTGTTCCACGAAATATTGGATTACGCGACGGCTCATCTGGATACAGACCGGATCAAGGCAGTACCGGCAGATCGGGAGGATCCGTTACGGTCCCTCGAGCATCTTCGGCCGATTGCCGAGTTTCAGGCGCAACGCGAAGCGCATTGGATCGATGAGGTCATTCGGCAAACCGCGATTCGCACTTACTATCAACCCATTGTGGCACTGGAGGGAGAGGCGGTCCGCACGGTAGGGTACGAGTTGCTCTCGAGAGGGGTGGATGCGGATGGAGGTTTGATTCCCCCGAATCGGTTATTCGAAGCGGCGCGTGTCCGGAACCGATTGTTTGCGCTGGATCGGGTATGCCGTCTGGAAGCGGTGAAGAATGCGGCGGGCTTGGACGGGCAGATGATCTTCATTAATTTTCTTCCGACAACGATTTATAACCCGGAACACTGCTTACAATCCACATTCGCCATGGTGCAAAAATACGGCATCGACCCCTCCTCCATCATCTTCGAAGTCGTGGAGAGCGAAGAGATTCGCAACATGGACCATCTGCGCCGGATTCTGCAATATTACAAGGACCACGGCTTTCGCTTCGCGCTCGATGATGTCGGCACGGGCTACAACAGTCTGGAAGTGTTGGCAGAATTGAAGCCGGACGTGGTGAAGCTTGCGATCGAATATACCCGCGGTGTCAGCAGAGATGCCGAGAAGCGCCGCATCGCGGAGGCGGTGGTGCGCATGACCCACACGATGGGCTCGCAAGCGCTGGCCGAAGGTGTGGAGGACGCGGAGGACTTGGCTTGTCTGCGGGAGATGGGGTATGATTTGTTTCAGGGGTATTATTTCGGGAAGCCTGGTCCGGTGCCGGTGTTGGCTGAGGTTCAAATTAAATAAGTGATGGGGTGTAAAACATGAACATCATAAGAAAAGCTAAAGATTGGGTACTAACTGCATTGTTAGCCATAATTATTTCCATGATCATTGCGGTCTTTCTCATGCAACCCTATGTAGTGAAAGGCGCTTCGATGGAATCTACGCTATTTGATGGGAATCGGATCTTTGTAAGTAAACTTATGCATACCCTGAACGACTTACCGAAGCATGGAGATATTATTATCCTAGACAGTAACATTCATGAACAACGAAACCTTAAAGATTCAATATTGGAGCTTCCGCATTTCGCGCTCCTGCATAAAGGGAATGCTGATAAGTATGTGAAGCGGGTGATGGGACTTCCAGGTGATATTATTGAGATTAAGAGTAATTATATTTACCGCAATAATGAGTTACTCCAAGAAGATTACATAAAAGAAGACATGGTTGGAATAGCTGATCAGGTTTGGACAGTTCCGGAGCATCATGTTTTTGTATTGGGGGATAATAGAAATTTTAGTGTGGACAGCAGAAAACTGGGATATATTCCTGTGTCTCATATCATTGGTAAGGTTATAAAATAATTTACTGGCAGATCAATTGATTGGAGGTCGTTCGAATAATGACTCGTCTGCTATTCTTACTCATGTCTTTGACCGTGTTATCTCTGTTAATGGGGTGCACAAATACCGCCAAAGATCTAGAAGTTGCGGATACAGCCGTAACAACGAATGATGTGAATCAAGAAATGAACGATACCATTTCAAATCATATTGTCCAGAAATATGCAGGAGGATACTCTCCTACAGAAAAGCAATTTGAGGTTCATAAGGTCTATGGGACAAGCAAGTCGCCAGACGGAGACATTAACGTGTATATGCATTCCTATTATGGCGGCTTCAATAAATCAACAGGCACCAAGATGATATCAGGACACTCCTTTCCTGCGGTTATTCGCCTGAAGAAGGAAGCGGCAGGTTACTCGGTTCGTGAATATAAGGAACCTCAGGATGGAAACTTATATAGGTCATCATTACAAGATATGTTCCCGGCGCCTTACCTTGAGATGATCGATAACGATAAAGAAGAGAGTCAGGAACTGCAGAAAGCGATGAACATGAAAGTGGAACAATGGTTGAAAGAGAAATATAATCCCAATCCGGCCGCCTCGATCTGAGGCGGCTTCTGTTTTTGCCGCATAAAAGATTGACAAAAAACCAATTCGCGATTATCCTTCTCATAGTACACTAGTTTACTAGTGCACTGGTGTTTTGTGGTCGGAAGGAGGATACGCAGTGCAGCTTAATTTTAACAGTCCCATACCGATTTATATGCAGATGGTGGATGAAGTGAAGAAGGCTCTGGCCAGGGGAGAGCTTGCACCGGGGGACAAAATTCCTTCGCATAAAGAACAGGCGCAAATTTCGAAGGTGAATCCCAATACGGTCCAGAAGGCTTATCAGGAAATGGAGCGGGAGGGGCTGACGGAGACGTTGCGTGGACAGGGAACTTTTATCAAGAACGATCCGACTATGCTGATACAGATCCGCTCGGAGATGGCGCAAGCCGCCGTTCGGCAATTTATTGATGAAATGCAAGGGCTGGGCATGGTCCCGGACGAGATGGAGCGGATGCTTCATGAAGGGTTACATCCGAAAGGGAAGAAGGGAGGGAACAACCGTGATGAAACGTAGCGCGGCACCTAGAGAAGAAGAGCAAGGGCAAGGACATCAACAAGAGTTTGTGATCGACATGCAAGGCATCCACAAGAAGTACTTACTGAAGCAAGCGATCAACGGCATCGACCTGCAGGTGCAGAAAGGCCGGATTGTGGGGCTGCTTGGACCGAACGGGAGCGGGAAATCGACGCTGCTCAAAATGATGGCGGGCCTCATTTATCCGACCTCGGGAACCATCGCGGTGAACGGCCGGGTGCCGGATGTGCGGAACAAGCACCATGTGGCGTATTTGCCGGAACTGGATCACTTATACGGTTGGATGACGGTGAAAGAAACGCTGCGATTCGTCTCGAGCTTCCACCAAGACTGGCAACCGGAGAAGGCCGCGGCGATGCTGCAAGCCCTGGAACTGGACGAGAATCAGAAGGTTCGCAACTTGTCCAAAGGTCTGAGGGCGCGGCTGAAGCTCGTGTTGGTTCTGTCCCGGCAAGTGCCGCTGATTCTGCTGGATGAGCCCTTCTCGGGCATCGATCCTTCCTCGCGGGCGAAGATCATCCGCTCCATCATCAGCGAGTTTCAGGCGGAAGAGCAGACGATTATCTTGTCGACTCACTCCATCAATGAATCGGAGCCGATGTTTGACGATGTGATCTTCCTGCAACAAGGTCGGATTCGCTTGTTCGATACAGCGGAGAGCTTGCGCGAAGAATACGGTTGCTCACTTGAGAACCTGTGGGAGAAGGTGTACGGATAGATGGCATTTCAGAATTTATTCAAGAAAGAAGCTCGATCCATCCTTCCTGTGTACGGGGGATACGCTTTGGTGGTTGTGTTTGTTCATATTCTGATCTTATACAGAAGCCATGCGATGGAATACGATGCGATCTGGATCGCGGGAGTCTTGTTGCCCCTGATATTTATCGCGCTGATTACCATCGGCATCGGATATTATCAACTGCATGTGGAATGGAGGACGAATTCCATTTATCTGCTGCTTTCCTTACCGGTTCGCGGCTGGAAGGTGTTGCTGGCGAAGCTGGCCGCCGCATTGGCAATGTTGCTGGCAACGGTGTTCGGTGTGGGAATCAGTTATGTTGTCATCTTGCTGAGGATTACGTGGAATGACTTAACGGCAAACGGGCCTATCCTTGAAACGACGCCCTACCTGATTAACATCTCGCTGCACTTGTTCTGGATGTGCGCCCTGGCCATCGTGTTTCTGTTGTTGCTGGTGCAATTCACTTTCCTGTGCGGTCAACTGGCGGCGAAGTTGAAGTGGCTGATCATGCTCTGCGCTTTCGGCGGAATGTTGTGGCTGGTGCTCCGGTTAAGTCCGGTGTTATCGGATCTGCTTCTATGGCTGCCAGACCTGGTATTCGGCAAGCCCGGGTGGGATGTTACGTATTTGCACATGGGGCCGTTTGTGGTATTGGCGCTCTTTTGCATAGCATTGTTGGGATTAAACGGGTACTTGTTTGAGAAGGAAGTGGAGGTATGAAGATGAGAGTTCGGCAACGGCGCATGCTACTACTCGTCTCGGTTGTGATTCTGGCTGCACTCGGCATCATGGATGTCGGCTTCCGTAAAGAAGAGATCTTCGCGGAGTATGGAGAGCGGTTTGAGAATTTTGGCAAAAAAGCAGCTTATGAGCAAGCGAATCGGGATATTGCCGCTGTGGCGGAACGGGAGCTTACGCTGAACGGGCAAGAGGTCGAAGAAATATCGCTTACCGCCGAGGGTGGCCATGTTGAAGTGAGGCAGGGGGCGGATCAGACGATCCGATTGCAATATAAGGTAACGGTGACCGGGACAGATCAGGAACGCGCGAACAGGATACTCGATGAGATTACGGTGGAGCCCGAGACGGCGAGCGGACGAGTTACTTTAGCGGTTTCCGCTGGGGGCAAAAAAGTCAACTTCGACCGGGTCCGGATGGATTATGTTCTGACGCTGCCGGACACGTTGAAGCTCCAACTGAACAGCTCCGACAGCACCGTGCGGATCGAAGGTTTCCGCGGCGGCGGCGAGGTGAACATGGAGGGGGGATCGCTTACGGCGGTCGATACGCAAGGCGCGTTCCGCATGTCTAACGTGCTGGGTTCCGTCTATGTGGCGGACCATACAGGTCCGATCGAGCTGCTCAACGACTCTGGGCATGCGGCTCTGGAGCAGGTAAAGGGCGACATCCGGTATGAAGGCAACCATGGCGAGCTGACGATGGCCGGAATCACGGGTAAGGTCACCGGGAAGGATCAACTGAGCGATGCTCACTTCAGGGATTTGTCCGGACCCCTTCAATTCAGCAGCGAGGATTCCGAGCTGTTGCTGGAGCACATCCGAGGCAAGGCGAATATTACCGCGGTACGCGGAGTCACCCGTCTGCTATTGGATCAGCAAGAAGGATATGCACTGGATCTGATGTCGAGAGAGGGCCGCATTCAGACGAACCTGCCGATTTCCACTAACGCTGGGAACACGGGGGAGTATTGGGAACAGCTGCAAGCCCGCTTGGGAGACGGGACATCTGACGTTCGAATCCAGGCGGAATCCGGCGATATTATCGTTCAGTATAAGTAAGTTTTTTGTAAGAAATGAAATTATATTGGGGTCAAAAGGGGCAAAGTCCATGAATCAACAACCTGTTCTCAGCTTGCGTCATGTCACTAAGCGGATTGGGCGCACGAAAGTCATCGACGATTTAACGTTTGACGTCACAGAAGGCGAGGTATTCGGCTTTCTCGGACCGAACGGAGCGGGCAAGACCACGACCATTCGCATGATGGTCGGCCTGATGTCCATTACAGAAGGCGAGATTTATATTAAAGGGAAGAACATCAAGACCGAATTCGAACAGGCGATCCGCCATGTCGGAGCCATTGTTGAGAATCCGGAAATGTATAAATTTTTAAGCGGGTACCATAACCTCATTCACTATGCCCGAATGATACCCGGGATCACCAAGGAAAGAATTGATGAGGTCATTCAATTGGTCAAGCTGGAAGACCGCATTCACGATAAGGTGAGGAAGTACTCTCTGGGCATGCGTCAACGCCTGGGTGTGGCACAAGCGCTGTTGCACCGACCGTCTCTGCTTATTCTGGATGAGCCTACGAACGGATTAGATCCGGCGGGCATCCGGGAGCTGCGTGATTACTTGCGGCACTTGACTCGAACTGAAGGTATCACCGTGATCGTTTCCAGCCATCTGCTGTCCGAGATGGAGCTGATGTGCGACCGCGTCGCGGTGCTGCAGCATGGCAAGCTGGTGGATGTGAAAGGGATCGAGGATTTCGTCGGTTCCGACGACAAGGCGCAGACCTATCTTATTGAAGCGGAATTGACCGAAAAGGCGTTGAAGTTGCTGGAAAGTATGGATTTTGTAACTAGTGTAAGAAGGGTGTCGGAAGGCGTGGAGCTCGTGACAGACCGGGAATGGATTCCGCAGATTCTCAGCGCGCTCTTGTTGATGGAGATTCCGGTATACGGCGCCCGTGTGCTGCGGCAGTCGCTGGAAGACCGATTCCTGGAAATGACGGGAGGTGCGCAGGTTGGTTAATCTAATACGCAATGAGAACATGAAGCTGTATCGCCGTTGGAGAACCTGGATCATGGTCGCATTTATGATCGGAGCCGTACTGCTGGGCAGCATTCTGGAGTGGCGCCATGACGGCCGCAAGGCGCAAGGGGATGGGTGGCGCGCGGAAGTGACGGAACAGAAGAGCAATTATCAGCGAATTCTGGAAGATCCGCAGTTGGATCCGGAGACCCGAACTTATTTCAAGGAACAGATGCTGATCGCGGATTACCAATTGGCGAACGATATCCGCACGGAAGAAGGGACGATGTGGGATGGGATTAACGGTTCCGCGGGACTCGTCGTCCTCATTACGCTGTTTACGGTCATTGTAGCGGGTGACAGCTTGGCAGGCGAATTTACAAGCGGCACAATCAAGCTGCTGCTCATTCGTCCGGCCAGTCGCTTGAAGATACTGATCTCGAAATACCTTTCCTTGCTCATGTTCAGTTTCTTGTTGCTCGTCGTCCTGTTCGTCGTGTCGGTGCTTGTGAACGGACTGCTGTTCCAGTTCGGATTCGTTGACCTGCCTCTGTTAAGTGTGAACGGCGAAGGCGTCGTCGTGGAAGGCAACATGGTGGCGCATCTCTGGAAATCCTACTTACTTAACGGCATCACTACGGTTATGTACGTTTCCATGGCGTTCATGATTTCGGCGGCATTCCGCAGCAGCGCTATGGCCATCGGCTTTTCAATTGCCGCTTTATTCGCAGGCACGGTGCTGATGGAGTTACTGCAGAGATATGAATGGAGCAAGTATCTGCTGTTCCCGAACCTCGATTTGACGCCGTATTTAACCGCGAATCCTTATCAGGACGGGATGACACTGACCTTCTCCATCGTTGTGCTGTGCGTCTATTTCCTTGTATTCAATCTGGTGTCCTGGCTGGTGTTCACGCGGCGGGATGTAGCTGCATAAATGGTTAGAAGGCTGTCCCAAAAGGTGATGAAACCTTGAAGGACAGCCTTTTTCATTTTCATTAAATTCCCGACAAAGGCAACGTTAGGGCCAGCAAGCAGCCTTGTTGCTGCGCTGAAAGGCTGTCGGCCCCGTCGGCCGTGGGTGCCATTGCCCCCATAGACGCTGATGAGCCTATATCCACGGTGCCGCCTAACAGATGGACGCGCTCCATCATCGCGGTTAAACCGAAGCCTGGCTTGGCATCGCCGTAAGATTCGCCGTCATTTCGCAGCTTGAAATAGATGCATTCGTCTGCGGCGTAAAGTTCAAAAACGAACTGCGTGCATTGTCCGTGACGGATGCCGTTCGTCAGCCCCTCCTGCAGCGCGTGATAGAGAACGCGCTGAGTGAGTCCGCTCAGCGGCGGCAGCGGATGCAGATAGGCCTCGATCCGGACGCCGGCGCCCGTCTGCGTCTCGCGGATCAGCTCCCGCAGGGCGGCGGCGAGTTCAAAGGCGCCCGTCTCGTCCTTCAACAGACGGACGGAGCGCCGGATGTCGTCGAGCCCTTTGCGGATCAGCTCCTGAACGACGGCGATTTTCTCCACGGACTGCGGCATGTTGCGATCGGCGAGCTTTTTCGCCGCCTCCATCTGCACAATAGCCGCTGTTAACGTGTGTCCGACGACGTCGTGAATCTCATGCGCGATCCGGTTCCGCTCTTCCAGCACGGACACTTCCGTCAGGGCTTCGGCGGTCTCGCGCACGGAGCCGGCCAAGCTGCGGTTTGCTTCTTCGAGCTCGCCCGTGCGCTTGCGCACAAGCTCCTCCAGCGACCGCTGGAACTCGGCCAGCCGCAGCTGGATGTGCACGCGGGCAAGCAGCTCGCGCTGGGCGAAGGGCTTCGGCAGGTAATCGTTCGCGCCGGCGTCGAAGCCTTCCGCCAGATCTGACACCCGGTTGCGGGCGGACAGCAGGATGACGGGCAGCTCGTTCGGTCCGTACTTCTCGCGCAGCATGCGGCAAACCTCGTAGCCGGTTATGCCCGGCATCATCACATCCAGCAGGATGAGATCCGGGTGAACATCGCCGCTATCCACCATCCGCAAGGCTTCGGTGCCGTTCGCTGCATGAATAAGGCGATAGGGCGTGCCGGCCATGTAGTTGAGCAATACCTGCACGTTCACGGGTTCATCATCCACAATAAGAATGAGCGGGGCAGGGGGTGTTGAAATTTGTGACACAGCAGGAGCAGAAGCAGAATCATTAATAGAAGCAACATTAGAGGCAGAAGCATCAATATCGGCATCAGCGCTGTTGGTGCTGTTCCTCACGGTACCAGTCTCACCGGGCTCCGCATGCCCAGGCGATAACGGCAGCTGCGGCAGCAATGGCAGCAATGGCGCACCTGCATGCAACAGCGACACAGCCTCGCCCTCCCCGGCATCCGCCTCGAAGCGCATCCGCTCCCGCTGCGCCTCCACCGCCGGCGCCGCCGGCTTCTCCGCAGCAGCCGGCAGCGTAAAGCACACGCGCGTCCCGCACCCCGGTCCCTCGCTTACCACGGTAAGCGTCCCGCCATGGAGCTCGACGATCCGCTTCGTGATCGAGAGCCCGAGCCCGCTCGACCCGGGCTCCAAGCCGTCCGCCGAGGCGAACGGCTCAAAGAGCAGGGCGAGCCGCTCCGCGGGAATCCCGCGGCCGGTATCGGCCACGGTCACCGCGACCGTGCGCTCGCCCCCCGCGGCGGTCACCGTGATCCCGCCGCTGTCCGTATATTTGATCGCGTTGCCGATCAAATTATACAAGATCTGTTCAAGCCGGTTCGGATCGGCTTGAACATAAATGTCGGCGATGTCCACCGCCTCCGCCGACAAGCCCTTGCGCTCGGCCAGGGGCGCGAGCGCCGCCAGCACAACGCCGACCGCGCGCCGCAGGTCGGCAGGCTCCGGCTGAAGCTCCAGGTCGCGGTGCTTCAGCCGGTAAAGATCGAGAATGTCGTTGACGAGACGCAACAGACGGTCCGCGCTGTCCAGCACGAGATGGAGATTCGTGCGCAGCTTTGGACCAACGGGACCGGCCGCCCCGTTCAGCAGCGATTCCGCAAGTCCGGCAATGCCGTGCAGCGGCGTACGAAGCTCATGGGACGTGTTGCGCAGGAAGTCGTCCTTCAGCCGGTCCATCCGGGCTAGCTGTTCATTGCGCTCGGCCAATTCTTCGGCATAGGCGGCCGACTTCCGATAGATATCCGCGATCCGCTCAAACACGACCATGATCAGGCAGAGCGTGAACAAAACCAGACCGTGAGCCAACGCCTGAATCACGAAGTTATGCAGTACATCCGAAATCAGAAGCAGCCCATTGGCGAAATGCGGGAAGGCATTGAATGTCAGATGAATCGAGCAGGAGAGGAGGAGCACCAGGTAGCCGCGGGTCAACCACACGGTTTCCCGGCTGCGTTCCCGCCGATGTTGCCGAAAGAGCGTATAACTGACGGCCGCAAAAACCGGCACAAATACCCACGGCAAACCATCAATCATCATGACATTGTAATAGTAGGGGGTCACCCACGCCAGAATGAAGCTGAATGCGGTAAAGAGAAGCAGCACCCTTTTGCCCCATAGATAGGTTAGCCTGTGATTCCCTCCAAGCACCGTGCCGTAAAACCCGAGGAACGCGTAAATCCCGATCGGAAGCAGCAAGTCCCGCCAATACATCCAGTCAAAATAATAACGCAGCTCCAAAAAACCCGTATTCATCAATCCAATCCCGACTCCGGCCGAAAGCCCGAATAAGGCCAGCCAGCCGTAAATTCGTTCTTTACGACGTCGGACCCATAAATACAGGCCCAATAAGCCCGCAGTAATCAGCAAGGTGCCGTAAACCAACGGAATCCAGGCATAGTGGAAATGGCTGAATCGCATCGATTCCCGTTCACCGACGAGATTCCACTGCTCACGAAAAATGCCTCTGTCCCATAAGGCGTGCACCGTAATGGTTTGGCCGGCATCGGTCTGGTCCAGGGGTACGAACAGCTGCATAAAGCCCCCGTTGACATAAGGATAAGGACGGTCCAGATTGTAGGTGTAGATGCGTTCTTGACCAACGGTAACCTCTACATGCTTGAACCCGCTGAGCATCATATAAGGTTTCTTGAGCGGTAATTCGGGCACGGTGCGCTTGAGCCATAAATCTCCTTTGTAGCTCTTGAGACTGCGAACCGCAGCACGATCCAGCGGCTGCCAAAAGGTGTCCGCATCCGGTTGCTTACCCTGGTACATTTGCCATTTGTCGAGGTAGTAGAGCTTGGGCGCGTTCTGCTGTTGCATGCGGGTACCGTTAACCCTCGGGTCTGAGGCGGGCGTGGAGGGACCTTGAACCATGCCGCTGAGATATGTAAACAGGAGCAGGGCCGCGATGCCGTAACCCGCCAGCTTGAGGCTTAACCGTAGACGGGGAGACATCCCGGTGAAAGCCTTGCGCAATAGAGACAAGGCACGGTTAAGGCGCATCTTTCAACAGCAGCTCCTTCAGTTGTACGATGGCGGTTGGCCGGTCGTTCGTGGCGATTTTGTTATAGATGACCGAGATATAGTTGCGGACGGTTCCCTCACTCATGAAGAGCGCGCCGGAAATTTGTTTATTCGTATACCCCTCGACCATGAGCAAAATAATCTTCCGCTCCCGCTCCGTAAACTTCAGCCTCTCCCGGGCAAGGATGCTTTCGTCAAAGGCGTCGGAGCCGATGGTGGACAGCACGGAAAGTCGCGCGGCCAGCTTGGACGCGATGGATCCCGGCAACATCAGGTTGCCTTGCATGGCGTCGCGAATGGATTGCACGATGCGGTCTGAAGGCATGTCTTTGAGCAGGAAACCATCCGCTCCGCCTGCCATCGCATCGACGATGAATTTGTCCTCGGCGAAGGTCGTCAGCATGAGCACAGCCGTCCCCGGGCAGTCGCGCTTGATGCGTTTCATGCCTTCGATGCCGTCGAGGACGGGCATTTTGATGTCCATGAGCACGAGGCTCGGCCGCAGCTTTATGGCGGCTTGGTGAGCTTCTTGCCCGTTCTCCACCGTGGCGACAACCTCCAGGTCTTCTTCGAGATTCAGAATCGTTTGCAATCCTTCGCGCAGCAGGGTTTGGTCGTCGGCCACAATGATGCTTATTTTGCTCCGTGATGGATGATGTGAGTTGGTTGAATGATCTGAATGCATTGGTTTTCGCCCCTCTTTTATCCCCGTGGTAAGGGTCCTATCTCCAATGTAATCGAATTTACTGTAAAATCAAGGGTTTTGCGCAAAGGTGTGACGGGTCATGACAAAAGTTGTGACAAGAGAAGTCCGCTCACATCCGGCGATTTAATGTTCCTAGGAACACTATTCGCTCGCCGTCCACCCACATCCGCTGATTTAACTTCCCTAGGAACACTATTCGCTCCCCGTCCGCCCGAATTCGGCGATTTAATGTCCCTGGGAACACTAATCGCTCCCCATCCGCCCGAATCCGGCGATTTAATGTCCCGGGGAACACTAATCGCTCCCCGTCCGTCCCCATCCGTTGATTTAACTTCCCTAGGAACACTATTCGCTCCCTATCCGCCCCCATCCGCAGCCGAAAAGGTCCCATCTCCGTGAAGGTAATGGATTACGCTGAGGTGTTCTCCGTTTACGCTAAATTTAGCTGGTTCAAGGAAACTCTGATATATAACGAACTGAAATTCGCTCAAGTGTCGCGGGACTGCACATGAAGGAAATTCGCTACTCTATTCTATGATAATCTACCAAACTACCCGGAAAATAACGAAAATCAGCTGCGGATGAAGGTAAGAAGTTACCATACTAGTGAATTAGGAAAGTTTATAGCAACCTTACCTTGCAAAACCTCGTTTAGTGTTCATAAGAGGAGGGAGCGCATATGAAAACGAGAAGGGTGTTAGCGGGATGTTGCAGTGCATTGCTGGCTGCTGCTGTCATGGGTTGCTCCGGCTCCGGCGAACCTGCAGTGTCAAGTGAGCACAAGGAGCCTTATGTGAGCTCGAACGGCTGGAACTCGCTGATGCGTCTACAAAATGAATCGATCGCCCATGTATGGACCGACCCGGAGACAATTCAAACGCTAAGAGCAGTGGCATGGAATTCCCTGTCGACAAGACAGAAGTCATCGGTCATCGGGGATTGGAAGCAAGCGGCTGTTACGCCGTCGGACTGGGACCTTGTGCAATTGAAGCGAACGAAGACGGAACGCGAGGATGTGGCGAAGGTTACTTTTGTAACTAAAATGGATGTCACGATCGGACCCATCGGCTTGTACATAGACACAGCCACGCATGAAATTCTGGGACAGGACGTCCGGGAATAAAAAAAGGCTCAACCCCGCATCGGGATCGAGCCTTCACTTTAACTTTACAACGCCTGCAAACCGGCCTGGTTCAAAAAGTTCCAAGGCTTGTTATAATGCGGCTGGAAGAAGAAATCCACAAACGCGAGTTCATCGGTGGTCATGCCGTTCTGGATGCATACCGACAGCGTGTTGATCGACTGCGTCAAATCGACTTTCGACATCACCTGCGCGCCGAGAATGCGGCCCGTCGGCTCTTCGTAAACCACGGTCAGCGTCAGCGCCTCCGCCGTAGGCATAAACTCAGGACGATAGGTGTCATGGATTGTGATTGTTTTCACATTCTTGCCCGCAGCGATGGCCGCACCTTCCGTCATGCCGGTCGATGCGATGTTGTGATCGTAGATTTTGATCCCCGATGTGCCTTGTGTGCCGAGGTACTTCACTTTGGGACCCATCAGGTTTCGGGCAATCAAGGTGCCCATGCGAACCGCATTCGTTGCCAGCGGGATGTAAGCATGTTCCTGCGTCGGGTTGTAGAACACGGCACAGCTGTCGCCGGCGGCATACACATCTGTTTTGCTGGTGCGCATGTATTCATCCACCAGAATCGCCCCGTTTGGCAACATATCCACTTGACCTTGTAACAAAGCGGTGTTGGGACGGAACCCGATACAAAGGACCACCAGATCAGCTTCGTACTCACCGGCCGTAGTGACCACTTTACGAACCCGACCTTGTTCACCGATGAAGCCGGTAACGGTTTGGTTCAGCGCGAGCTTCACATTTTTGACCGTAAACTCATCTTCCAGGGTGTCCGTGAGCTCCCGATCCAGATACTTGCTGAGAATGCGGTCCGCCGTATCAATTAAAGTCACTTGCTTCCCGCTCATTTCAAAAGCCTCCACCAATTCTATACCAATATACCCCGCACCAATGACAGTTATGCGCTGGGCGTCACGGGCTTTCTCGACGATTGTTTGGGCGTGGTTATAGTTTTTGCAGAGAACAATGTTATCGAGATCCATGCCCTCAAGCTTAGGAATAATAGGCCACGATCCCGTAGTCACCACCAGTTTATCGTACGTGTCCGTGATTTCCTCGCCGGTTACCAAGTTGCGCGCCTGCAGCGTCCGGGCATCCGTATCCACGTTCATCACTTCATGGCGCATATGCGTCGTTACACCCATGTCTTTCAGCTGATCCGGTGTGGCGTAGAACAATTGCTCCGCATCCTTCACAACCCCGCCAACATGTAACGCGATACCGCACGACAGGAACGAAATGTTGTCATTTTTCTCATAAACGGTAATTTGAGCTTGGGGATGTAACTTGGCGATGTTCACAATGGCTGCGGTCCCGGCGTGTGTGCATCCGATGACGGCAATTTTCAAGACAGTTTCTTGGGCAGCATGGGGAATATGGGTTGTTGTCATGGTAAAACCTCCCGATATATTGTATTGTGATTAATTTCACATACTTGCTGATCGTATTCGCTCTGTTGATAATGTTAGTATATGCCGTTCTGACGAAAAACGCTATGTCTAAATTGTGAATTATTTCACAAACCAATAATCAAACCATTTTGGGCAAAATAAAAACCCCGCAACAAGCGCGAGGCCACGCTGTACCATGGATGAAAGATAGATCGATAGCTGATGTTCCGTCTAATATCTTCGTCTGTTCAAGGATCCATAAATGAGCACAATACCGGACAACAGGTGCAGGAACCAGCCCACTAAAGGAATCCAGCCGAGTATTGAAGCGGTGATGCCCAGTACGGGACCGACGATGGACTCTTTGTTGTTGAGGGACAAGACCGTTGTCACAATGTGCAAAATAAGCATGATGCCCAGCGCCGAGTAACCGGTGCTAATTACGAACGCTCCGCCCAGAACGGGTATTGCCAATAACAACTCTGCACTGCCGCTGACAAGCTTTAATGTTTTCGGTGAAATCACGTGGAGTACCTCCCAGGTATAATTTCATATATCGTAACAGGAATTAGGAGGGTTTGGGAAGCCCTTTAACGATACCGCTTGGACCACGCCTGCATCCATTCCGGATAGGGCAGAGGCTGTACTTCTTCCAATGTCTGGCCGTCAAGAGAGTAAACCCAGCCAGCCTGTAGAGCTTCTTCATCCGTCCATGGAACGGAAGTTGCTCCGATGGGCTCATTGTCGGCGAGGAAGACGGCGACATGTGCCTTCTTTTTGAACCGCGGATGGTCTTTTACGATAAAGTGTTCCACTTGAATGTTCCGGTTAAAATAGAGCTCAGGGTCCACGCCTTCTTCCGCAAAATAACCCCATTCCATCATATGCGGCAACTCTTTAATATTGGCCTTGGTAAGCTGATAACTCCCGCGCTCACCTTCATAAGAGTCGATTAAAAAACCTTTTTCGCGAAGGTAGTCATGGGCCGCTTTCGATCCGGGGGACTTCAGATCGTCTTGCGCGTTTAAACAACCCGTAAGGAACATGACTATAACCATTATCAGAAAAGGAACTTTCATCATTGTATTCACCTCTTACACCTGACGAAATCTCATCGGTTAAAGTTTCATCAACGCTCCAGCTTCTGGCGCGCCCGGAAGCGCCGCACCTTCATGAGGTTGCCGCAAGTGCGATCCTCGCAGTAGCGCTTCGTACGACTCCGGGTGTCGTCGTAGTACACCCAGCGACAATCCGCGTTGTCGCAGAAGTGCACGCGCGTCCCGTCGCCGATGGCGGCCGTTGCCGCAAAGGAGGCCGCCACCTCGGCCATCCATTGCGCCGTCCCGCCCCCTGCCGGGACATGGCCCAGGCGCAGCCCGCTTCGGCCGCCGGCCTCGGCGGGCAGAAGCCGCCGCGTGACCGGGCCAGCGGACATAACGGCGTTGAGCGCCGTTATGTCCGCTTCGGTCAGCTCGCGGCCTTCCGACAGCGTCTGCGCCATGCGCAGCAGCCGCTGTCGGAAAGCCCGCATGGCGTCGCGCTCGGCCGACGCCGGAAGCTCGCGCGGCGCCCACGCCGCCGCTTCAATCACGCTTCCTGTTCCCGTCTCCGATGGCAAGTCGCTAGCGGATTCTCTTTTCTCCGCGCCGGCGCTCTCCGCACCCTTGCTTGCTCTCTCCACGCCCAACGGAGGCAAATCCCAGCGCTTCGTCATATATACATACCACTCGCCCGAGTCGAGCCGGTCTTCCGTCTGTCCGCTGCCGCGCCAATCGCGCCATTCGCTATTCAAAAAATCGCTCCACAGCAATTCCATTGTGCGGCCCCCTTTGTGCAGTTGTAACTTATTTTATCTTATGGTAAACTTTACATGTAACAATCTTTATTGTATATAGGTAGTTACGAATAACGCATTCATTATTGTTATATCATCGCACAATTGTTTAGCACCTAACTCTTTATAACCATTGTAACGCGCTGCAACGCCACAAATCCACAATTCACAAGGAGGCTGTACTTATGAGTCGGACGATTATGGACATTTTGCAAAGGCAGAGGGAAGCGATTTGGGAGAGGGAATCTTGGTGTGTGCCGTTAGCTAAGGCTCTTCAGGATGTGACCAGCGCACAAGCCGCGTGGCAACCGGAGGGCGGGGGCAACAGCATATGGCAAACCCTCAATCACATGAACTTCTACAATGAGCGAATTCACAGCAGATTAGCGGGTAACCTTCCTCCGGAGATGGACACCAATACCGCAACATTCGGTGAAGCTGGAGATCCTGCAGACGAGGCAGGCTGGAAAGCTGCTGTGGACCAAGCCTATACGTTGGCGGAACAATTGAAGGTCGAACTATCTCAACTGACAGATTCTGATCTGGAGCGTCCATTTACCAAAGAATCAAACATCGGGCAAGAGATCCCCATGTGGCTCATTCATGACTCCTTTCATACAGGCCAAATCGTGTTATTGCGCAAACAACAAGGCATCTGGCCGGAGACGCGCGAGGAGTTTGGCTGAGAACTTGAACCGGTAGTTGCTTCAATTCCCTAACAAAGCCGGATCTCCGGCTTTTTCTTTTTGTCCGTGTTTGTTTTACAATATAGGGAGCATATTAAGGTTGTCATAAAGCCTGTCCGGGATTACATACAATCATCATAGAGGGGAGGGGGAGTTGAAGTGGAATCTACCGTGTTATCCCATTTCATGGCTACGTTGGCATCGTTATTCATCGGATTGTTCGTCATTCGTATTCGTCTGCGCGCGGGGGAACGACCGGCCAGCCTGAAGAAAATCGTCATTCCCCCGTTGGGGATGGCGACGGGCTTTATTATGTTCGTCCTGCCAGCGATGCGTATACCGTGGGAATGGGGTGTTGCCGCATTCACAGCCGGGGCTGTCATTTTCGCCTATCCGCTCATCCGAACCTCCCGCTTTCACATTGTTGACGGGCATATCTACATGGTGCGGTCCAAAATCTTCGCTGTCATCATCATCGCGCTCCTCCTGTTGCGCCTGGTGCTGCATGATATTGTTGAGCAATATGTAAGCATGGAGCAAACAGCGGCCATCTTCTTCATCCTGGCGTTCGGGATGCTGCTGCCTTGGCGCATCGCCATGACCGCGCAATTCCTGATGACCCGTAAACAGTTGAACCTAAACTCAGCTCGCTAAACTAACAGCATTACGAAACCTCATATTTTGGACACATCTAAAAACCTTTTTATCGCACTTTACGGGTAGATGGTTATAGTTTTGTCTAAACGGTTGCGGAATTGTGAATAAAGTTTGAACACCGTGTGTAATCTATGCTATACTATCTTTAAGAAAACGATTACACAATACGGGAGTGGTCATCATGATGAAGAGCAAAGTAATGACAATAGATCCGATCCAACTAACGAATGACGGCGGTGTTAAAGTTGCGAAAGCGATGACGCTGATTGCGTGGGTACTGCTGGGAATCGGTGTTGCCATGTTCTTGATGACGATGTCGAATTTCAGGGACAGCAATCTTGGCCTGATGGTAGCGATCGGTTTTGTCATTGCCGGTATGCAAGTATACGGTCTGGGTACGTTCGTTAACCTCATCTCCACGAAATCGAACCGAAACGATTAAGTCGTTCACAATAGCATTACGCGTCACAATGAAAGCCATGAAGACTCAGGTCTTCGTGGCTTTTTTTGCGCTATCTCATTATGCGATGTCCCAGTTGGTTCATTTTATTTATATCAAAAGACTCAATTCGCTATTCAACTGTCCTTGGCTCAAATCCTATAATGGGAGCATCTCGTCTCGATTCCACTCATGCTAATGGAGTTACCTCAATTACACCTGATTCGGCCCAGGGTCCAACTCCAGCGGAGTCAGGTAGTTCAGTGCGCCGCTCTGCTGCTTGCGGAATTTGCCCGGCGTGGTGCCCGTCCATTTGGTAAATTGCCGAATAAAGCTCTGTACATTTTCAAATCCGATGCGGTGAGCGATGAGCTCCATGGAATCCCTTTGGTTGACCAGCATGTGCATGGCTTCCTGTTGCCGAATCAGCGACAAATATTCGCGGGGAGACATCCCGTAGGTTTGTTGAAAAACTCTGTAGCAATGACGCCGGGTTACGCCAAGGTCTTCTGCGATCTGTTCCAGCCAGCCTGTCAGCAAGGAAGGCGCGTTCGGCTCTTCGGATGCGGAAATCAGGTGTTCAATAGCCTTTGCGATTCGGTCAGCCAGTGCCGGTTCCGCGGGTACGGAGGCAACGCCCGCCTCGGGGAGGAAATATTCTTCCATGCCGACAAGGATTTCGCAGCAGCTTTTGAGAATTCGGGGGGTTGAAGCGCCCGCTTGCAAGTGGGACATCATCGACAAGACCGAAGAGTGAAGCTTCTCGTGCATCAGATGGCCGATGGGAAACAAACATTCCCCTGTCTCTCTTAAAGCTCGAATCACGGAATGGTCCGCGTTCTGGATGTGCATCACGAAGCATGTCATGCTCTCCCCGTGCTCAACACGGAATTCATGAGCTTTCATCGGAGGTATGATGACCAGGTCTCCGGCATGCTGAACTAGTCTTGTATTTCCTACAATGGCAGTTTGGCGGCCTTCCAGCACCAGATTAACCTCGATCATTCTGTGGTGAAGATGACGGTCGCATACCCGTCCGCGGGTGGTGCGGGATACGTGCATTCCGTACAAATACAGGTCAGATGTGACATTAGGGAACGTTTGCATGTCCGTATATTCGGCGAAGCGCATGGCGAATCTCTCCTGAACACTCATTAAATTTATGTTTCCATTATCTAATTAACCATAACGCTATAGCAAGATTACTTTTCATTTCAAAAAAAGAGGGAGATTAACACTATGAAAATCGTATTAATCGGGGGAGGCAGCTTCGTATTTGCCCCTACCGTGTTGGAGGATGTCATTGTAAAGCACAGGCTGAGCGGCGGTGAGCTCGTGCTGGTGGACCCGAAACGAGAAGCCGTGGAAGCGATGGCGGGCGTGGGCATGCGAATCGCGGAGGAGCTTGGCGTGGATGTTCGGATTCGGGCCTGCACGGATCGCAGGGATGCTTTGCCGGGTGCGGATGTTGTCATCGTGTCCGCTTCCGTTCAAGGCATGCGGCGCTGGCAGATGGACTATGACATTCTATCGGAACTGGGGATGCCCGATCAGGCAAGGGAGTGCGGCGGTGTAGGCGGCTTATTGAACACCTTCCGGTCTGTAACGCTGCTGATGTCCGTTTGCCGGGATATGGAAGAGCTTTGCCCCGACGCATGGCTGATGGACGTGACGAACCCAATGCCCCGTGTGGTCACCGCGGTTACACGTTATACTTCCATCCGTTGCGCGGGATTCTGTAATATTGCCTACCGTGGACCGGAGGGTTACGCATTGCTTCCCCGCTTGATCGGGAAGGAACCGCATGAGG
Source organism: Paenibacillus swuensis (assembly GCF_001644605.1). NCBI lineage: Bacteria > Bacillati > Bacillota > Bacilli > Caryophanales > Paenibacillaceae > Paenibacillus > Paenibacillus swuensis. The sequence continues at coordinate 2,376,667 of NZ_CP011388.1, forward strand.
TTGAGGTTGTGACGGGCGGGCTGAATCACTTTGCATGGGTGCTTGCCATGAGGGACCGCCACTCTGGTGAAGACTTGTTACCGCAACTGAAGGAATATATCCGCAGCGGCGATTGGACAGGGCAAGACGAAGAGATGCAGCGTGAGCTTCGCGTCATGCGCCGCTGGTTGCTCGCCTACGGCGGCGTTGCGGCGGGGGCGGTGGATCATCATGCGGAGTACCTGCCGTTGCAGGAAGATATCCGGTACACCGAGCATTCGCCCTACCACGGCACGGAGGCGGAGCGGCGCCAGTGGCTTCAGGAGCTTAAAGAAATCGGAGCGGGAAGGATGGCCTGGGAATCGGTCTTTTCCAACGGAAGCTGGGAACATCCGGTTGATCTGGCAATTGCGCTGCAGCGCGGGGAAGAGAGCAAGCTGGATATTCTGAATGTCCGTAACGACGGCACATTCCCGGAGCTTCCTCCGGAGCGCATTGTGGAGGCGCCGGTGCGGGTTTCCGGCGGTACGTTGACAGCGCAGCCGTTGCCGCCCTTGGGCAAGCCTCTGGCCGAGCTGTGCCGGCAGGTGTCCGACGTCCATGCGTTGGCGGCGGAAGCGGCCGTGCGCGGCGACCGGGAGATCGCAAAGCGCGCCATCGAGATCGACCCGGCCGTAACCGACAAGGTCACAGCGTTCATTGCCTTGGAGCGAATGCTGGAGGTCCATGCGGATCTGTTGCCGCAGTTTAGCAAAGGACAGTCGCTTTAGTTCCTTTTTGCCATAAAAAATCCCGTTCATCCACCTCTACCTATGTTATGATATACATACTTATTTAAACATCGGACAATTAGACTGGAGAACCTTTGGCATGTGGAGAAATCGGAATGTTTGGATTATTTTGGCGGGGGAATTTCTGGCGGGGCTTGGGCTTTGGGTGTCGATTATCGGGAATTTGGAGTTCATGCAGGCGCATATCCCCTCGGATTTCATGAAATCGCTAGTCCTGTTTACCGGATTGCTGGCCGGTGTGGCGTTCGGACCGTTAGCAGGCAAGGTCATTGACGCGAACAAGAAGAAGCCGGTGCTGATGTATTCCGGGCTGGGGCGACTTATCAGTGTGTGTTTCATGTTTCTGGCGCTGTATTACGACTCGGTGTGGTGGATGGTGGTGTTCGCGATCACGTTGCAGATTTCCGCCGCCTTCTACTTTCCGGCCCTGCAGTCGCTGATCCCGCTTGCGGTTTCGGAGAAAGATTTGCTTAGCATGAACGGGATTCATATGAACGCGAATACGATTTCCCGGATTGTGGGGACAGCGCTTGGGGGCATCTTGCTTGGGGTCATGAGCTTGTACAGTTTGTATATGACTTCGTTCATTACCTATCTGCTGCTGCTAGCCAGTACATGGTTTCTGAATGTGAAGGAGGAGCCGCGGAAGGAAGCGCCAGGTGAAACTAAGCCGAAGAATGAGGGCTTTAAAGCAATCTTGCCTTTGCTCAAGGAACGTCCGAACCTGGTTAACATTCTGTGGTTGTCGGCGGTACCGCTGTTGTTTATCGGCGGCTTCAATCTGATGATCATCAACATCAGCGAAATGTTGAACGACTCGCAGATCAAGAGTTGGATTTATACGGTGGAGGGGATCTGTATTATTGCGGGCGGCGTGTTGGTGAAAAAGCTGTCGTCCGGACGCAATCTGTCCTCGATGCTCTATTTATCCGCGGTCGTCATTGCTGTCGGGCAACTTGTGCTGACCTTCAGCCACGTGTATTGGGTGCCTATCGTAGGCTTCGCCTTATTCGGGATCGGTGCTGGATGCTTTATTCCGCTCGTGTCCACGGCGTTCCAAACTCAAATTCCAAAGGAGTACCACGGCCGATTCTTCTCGTTCCGCACGATGCTGGACCGTGTTATGTTTCAGGTGGTGTTGCTGGGTACGGGATTGTTCCTCGACACGATGGGGCTTACGCGGATGGTGCTGTTGTTTGGGTCGTTATCGCTTGTGCTGATTGCGGTGCTGTTTATGAGGGAGCGGGCCGGGATCAAGCAGGGGACGATCGTCGCGGAGCGGTTGGGGGAATCTTAGGATAAGCGAGCATGCTCTTCGATCCATCTAGCTAGTTGGGTTCTATTCCATCGATTGGTAGCCACCAAGATCGTGACCTCAAACAGATCATCTGCATCGGCATCAATAGAGTATCCATTGATAGACATAAAAGTAAGCATCACAAAGAGTGCTGTACGTTTATTGGCGTCATTAAATGCATGTGCGGTAGCAAGACCCTCCATGTAAATAGCAGCTTTAAGAAATAAACCGGGATATTGTTCTTCATTAAAGAGAGTAGTGTAAGGCTTCTCTGCAATAAGATCAAGATATCCCGGTTCTTTTATGCCGTCCAGACCACCATCTTGAGACAGCGCGTAATCATGCAATTGTACAATTTGTTTTCTAGTTAGATATATTATTTTCATTAGTTTTTGGATAGCTTTCTAAAAACTTCCCGATGCCTATCAAAAACCTCTATAGCTGCTTTATCTACTTGTTCATTAGTAGCTTTTGTAATTTCATACTCAGCTGGAGATTCTCTAATTTCAGACTCTGTTTCTTTCTTTGGTATGATATTCTGATTCTTCTGTTCCATGGCACGCACCTCCCGTTATTAAGATATAATCATACCATAAAAATTAACAAAAACTCTCCGGCTGTTGTTTAGCCGGAGAGTTTCTATATTCCTTGTTTAATCGTTGTTCCCGCGCACTTTCTTGCCGGAGTTTTCGCCATGAAGGGTTTCATCCACTTCCTCCACCGCTTTCTCCACGAAAGAATCAAGCCCGTCTGTCGGAGACGCTTTAGGCAATTTCTTATCCGTAGCCACACCGGAACGATCTGTCTTGTCGATCTTCGATTGATGCTCGTTCATGCCAATCCCTCCTAGGTTGTTATACAACATTCATAACCCGGGAGCGGTAAGAATAAACGCATGGATACAAGATTGCGGATTATTTATAGCTATAGTAGTCCTGCGAATGATAGGATCTGAAGCCGCAATCCTCATACAACTTCAGGGCGTTCCGGTTGGTGGCTTCCACTTCCAGATAAACGTCGCTACCGTTGGCGCGTTCCTGCTGTACGATCTGTTTTAAGGCACTGCGCCCGATGCCTCGCCCTTGGACATCCGGCAACACGGCAAAGCCGTAAATCCAGGCTTCACCGTCCTCTGAGATGACTCGCATTTTGCCTACAGCCTTCTGATTCTGTTCAATGATATACATTCTGCCTTGTCCTTCACATTTCAAGCGTTCCGTATATTCGCGCGCATCCGATTCCGGAAAATTAAAGCAACGCACATCCAACTGCACCTCTAACTCCAAATCCTCAGGCTCCGAAGGCCGAAGCAGGACGCTCTGAGCAACGATGGGGTAAAGCTCTGCCCTAGGAGGAACCATATTCGTGAATTCATGCCATTTCATCTGGTGTTCTGAATGAGCGAAATGACAGTCAAGCTGATTTAAAAAACCTTTAGCCGAATTGGAATCCGAGGGAGCATTCAGCAGCACTTTGTTAAACTTTCGGATGCGCACCTCGTCCATGGCTTCTGCCATAAGTTTTGTGAAAATCCCGCGCCGCCTGGCATCGGGATGAACCATCCCGCAAATTTCCACCATACTGCCAAAGCCGTACAGAGCCGCAAACCCGATTAGAAGGTCACCCTCATAGAGAAGGAAATCATTCTTAACGCCTGCTTCCCTGTTTCGGAGCATGTCCCAGTTGAGCTTCAGCTGAACGCCGTCGGCAGATTCGCAAATGTCCTGCAGTTTCTTTACATCTGTTTGTTCTTGTAGGGTTAACATCACGACCTCCGATCATTAAATTCATAATTCAAATTATAGGGCATTCAGAGCGAAGGGGGAGTGTCAACTTAACTATAAGCAAAAAAGCCCAGTTAACCGAGACGGATTACCACCTCTGGCTTACTGGGCTGCCTGCTTATTTCTTAACGCTCTGTCCACTCTAAAGCCTCAATCCTTATGGCACAATCCGTTTCTATTTTGAGACCGGTCCATGTGCCTTTCACGGGTTGGCTCAAGATCAGTTCTCTGCCCAACCATACCTGAATATGTTGATCCAGATGAGTGATCATGACGGTTTGGCAGGTCCGCGTCTTAGATGACTGAGGAGGAAGGATGAGGGGCTGCAAGGCGTCCTCGTCCATGCCGGCTAATTGGATAACCACACCTTTTTTACCAGCAGAGCCTTTGTATAGGAGGTCCATTCGACAGAAGCTGTCGTCCATTCCTTCCGGCTTGGTTATAACCACTTTGGCACGCTCAACGTTCCCATTGCCGATAAGAGCTCCTTGATCTAGAATCCACTCACCCTTGTCCGCACGAATCCAGTTCATGCACCCATTCGCCGTCTCCGCGGAGAGTGACAGATGCCGGGTGACGGCAATCCCGTCGAAGCGGGCTGATGTATAATGCGTGGACAAGCCCAGCTGTCCATGGTGCTGCCGGCTTACATGAGACAGCACGGGGATATCGTCCAGCTCTACTTGGATATGAGAACCCGTGATGGTTACGAACATCCTATGATAGACGTCAAACCGGAATGTTGAGCTCAGATCCGTACTGGCCGCACTGTGCTTGATCCCGTGAATAACCTCGGTGGCGATCAGTTTACGTTTGCCCGTATTAAGCAAAATTTCCGTGTAATTGTCAGCATCCGTCCGATGGACAACCACGCCGTACAAACCGCCCATATGATGGGGTACCCACTTCACATTCGCTTCAAACACAGCACTGGTATAGGTTTCGGGCGCAAGCGCCAGGCTTTTGCCAACTCTGGAAGCTTGCAGCGCCTCCCCGCCGGAAACTCCCCATTCGCCGGAAACTTCAACCCAATCTCCGCTCAGGCCATGCTGGTCTGCACGATCGAAGCGATCAAGGAACGAGGGCATGGCGGGAGCCGCTTGCTCGGTATAGGTCGGGCCTGGCACCCACATGCGGTCCTGTTCCCAGTACATCGGATCCATGCGCATTTGCCGCCGCTCGCCGTCTTCCCCGGATTCCTTATCCACATGCCGTCCGTGATACACAACCCATGGGTCCACATTATTGGGAGCGATCGCGACGCTGTTGTGGCCGACGCCTTCGACATGCTTATTTTTGCACAAAAGAGGCTCATAAGTGTCCTCATCCGGATATTTGACCCAATCCAAGTCCGTTATCGAACTCCCCGAACGATGCTCCGCAGAGGAGTAGCCAATATAGTATGTCTCCCGGGTGAACGCGTTGCCGCTGTACATCACATAATGTTTGTTCCGGCGCTTGAAGTGGAACGCGCCTTCGATGGTATGCCAATCGCGTCCGTCGCCAAACCGGTTTTCCTCGTAAATTTCCTCGTCCAGAGTTGGTTTAATAATTAGCCGGGGCTTGCCCTCCAGGGTAAGCGGATCAAGTAAACGGTCCGCGAGAATGACGGTGCCCGGTCGGCTTGAATCGATGCCCAGTGTTTCATTCGTGGAATAAAACAGCACCAGTTCTCCATCCGCATCCCGCACAACATGGGCATCAATCGAGAAGGTATCGAACAAGGTTACCTTATACTCGTAAGGACCTTCAGGACGTTCCGCCACCGCGACTTTCATAAACTCATAGTGCACATCCTCTTCATGAGCGTCACGGGATGAGTAGTATAAGTAGAACAAGCCGTTCTCATAGAATACGGCAGGCGCCCAATAGTCCGCTTCTCCTTCTTGCTGGAAGGCATAGCCGAGATGAGTCCAGTTTACGAGATCTATGGAATGAAGAACGACGACCCCGTTTAGCGAGGTGGCGTAGCTGTAGTATTCACCGTTGTATTTAAGCACATAAGGGTCCGGATTGTAGAATGCCGATAACCCTGTGGTGTTCTCTGCTTTTGGGCTTAATGAAATTGGGAGAGGATTTGAGTAATAGCGCATGGATGGTTCCTCCATTGTCATTTGTATGCGTCTATTATAGCGAGCGGGAAAGGTGAAAGTCAGGTCCCCGGTTTGGAAGAGGTGGACATTTTTTTGGGACATTCATCAGTCCAAAGAAGAAAAGGACCCGCTAAGGTCCCTTTTCATAGAACTGTAATTACTCCTCGGCCTCCTCCGGCATAATCACATCCAGGATCGTCGTTTCGAAGCTGCGGATCAGCGGTTGGCGAAGTTGGGTGATTTTGTCCGGATAAGAGAATTGGACCAGATACGTTCCAGGGGCTAAACCGAAGATTGCATATTTTCCTTGAAAATTGGTGATGACTTGCCGAAGCAGCGCCTGATCAGATTGAAACACTTGAACCAAAGCGCGATACAACGGCCGGAATTGTTCATCCCGTACGGTTCCCGCGAGATTGCCGGGCGCTGTATTGAGCTCCAGTTGAAGGTCAGGCGGCCGGATCCCCGTACCGACAGATTGTACCGTAGCGGTTGAACCGAATTGGGGAGCGGAAATCTGGATTGTGTACTGCCCGGCGGATAAGCCGCTCGCCTCGAACCGGCCGACGCCATCGGTAGCGGTGACGATCACAGGGATTCGATTGCCGTTGATGACCTGAACTATGGCTCCGACCACAGGAGTGCTGCTCGACTGTTCCAATACGGTACCTGCGAAGGAAGAGGGATTGGCGGCCAGAGAAAAGTTCGTTATCGCTGACTTGCCGGACAAGAGAGTGACTTGCTGTAAACCGTATTGCAGACTAGGGGTCGCTGCGACGATTGTGTATTGATCTGAGGGAAGGCCCCCCGCGACATAATTCCCGCCCAGGTCCGTTTGACCTTGAGAGACGGTGACCCCGAAGGAATCAATTACTTTGACAGGTACGCCGGGCATGGGCAAAATACTCACGGTGCCGCCAGAGGTTGAAGGTCCTGTAACCACTCCTGTAATCGTGCTTGCTACCGGTGGCAACGGGAAATTGAATACTTGGCGCTCACCGCCGAAGATTCCCGTTGAAGTAACAACCGTCTGGTACCCCGGCGACAGGGCGGTGAGTGTGAAATTGCCGCTGTATACTCCGGTCAATTCATAAGTTCCGTCTTGTTCGGACACGGCTCTCAAGATCGCATCACCGAACGTATTGGCATCTCTTAACTCCACGAAAGCGTTGGACAAGGGCAGACCGGTTCGGCTATCCGAGATGATGCCCGTAATCGTGGCAGGTAAAGCCGCAAGCAGAAAACTAAGCGATTGAGTTACGCCAGGGCTGATCTGAAATCCAATACGTTGACTGGTAAACCCTTGAGCCTGGGAAACCGCTGTATAGCTGTCCGATTGTAATCCTTCGGATAAGTAAGCTCCCTGCGAATCACTAAGAAGTGTTGTAATCACGGCGCCCGCGCTGTTCAGAATCTGAATGGAAGCTCCCGGTATCGGATTGCCGTCCGGAGAAGAACTGACAAACCCCGTGATAAAGCCGGGATTCGGTACTAACCTCAGTGAGGTCGTGGTCACTTCTCCTGCTTTCAAAATAATGCCTACACTCACTGCTCCGAAATTGTCTGCTATCGCGGTGCACTGAAAGCTTCCGGGAGGTAGTTGGTTAAGGAGAAATTCGCCATCCCGTCCGCTGACGACGGTTGCTATGGCAATGCCCGCTTCATTTTTCACAGAAACAAAACTTCCGTCAATCCCTGCCAAGCTAAGAGCGTTCAGAACCCGACCTGATAAGACAGCGGGGCTGCCTGTCAATGAGGCGGTAATGGTCACGATCTTGCCGGCCTCAATCACAGCCGCGAAAGAATTTGCCTGGAAACGCTCGGCGGTTATCGTAAGGGCCACGTTCCCGGGTGTCAACTGATCGAGCAGGAAGGTGCCGTCACTGTTGGAAAGAAGATTTGTGATGAGATTGCCGGCAGGATCCTGAAGCTTAATACCCGCTCCGGGAATCGGAGTGCCTTGGGGATCGGTAACCAAACCGGATAATCCGCCGAATATGGAGGACAAGGCGACGTCTGCACGCGCGATTTCGTCACTGATGACGATCACTCCAATTTCCTGAGTGGCCAACATTGGAGCGGAAACAAACAGGACATAGGAACCGGGAGATAAATCCGATAGGAGAAAATTGCCGAACGGACTGGTCGTTGTGTTTTTGATTTGGGTGCCGGCAATGTCCGTAGGACGAAGGGTAATGGACGCCCCGGAGATGACGGACCCGTCTGAAACCTTCGTAATTTGACCCGAGATGGAGCCTGAATTCGGCGATAATGTGAAATCGCGTCCACTGACCGCGTCTCCCGGATTTAAACGAATCCCCCCAAGCGTATTCATAAAACTCGGAGCCGTTACCGTGATGGAATAGTTGCCGGGTGGCAGGTTATTGATACTGTACAAACCATTGGCGTCGGTGCCGCTGAGTCCGATTAAATTGTCGTTGTCGTCTTGTATTTTGACCAGGGCATTGACGATCGGCAATCCGTTGATTGACGTAATTCTCCCGCTCAGTGTAGCCGGGTTTGGAGTAAGGGTGATCAAGATCTGACCTTCACCGCCCGGGGGAACGGTGACCGCGGCTGTGCCAATGGCGAAGTTCGGAGCGGAAGCGGACACAATGTAGTTGCCCGGTGTCAGGTTCTTGAACTGAAACTGTCCGTCCGGGGAAGCCACAACGGAAAGAAACAGGTTACTGCTGTTATATAACTGGATGACCAAACCAAGAGCGCCGGGCAATACCGTACCCTGAATCGTGCCCGGTATAGGCGTTAATGTAAACGAGATGACCGTCGTCAGTCCGGATATGACAATGCCGCCGGCAACATTCGACTGTAAATCTTTGGCTGTCGCAATGATCGTATAATTACCCGGCGCCAATCCCGTAACCTGATAGTTGCCTTCCGGATCTGTCAATGTCGTGGCGATTAGATTCCCGTTCTCCCCTAATGCCTGCACAACTGCGCTGCCTATAGGCAAATCCGTTACACTTTCGCTGATCCTGCCCCTGACGATACCCGGATTAGGCAGCAAGGACAGATTGGTGACCGTTACACCGTCCTGCTCTACAATGGAACTGGCCATTCCTGTTTGGAAATTAGCCGCTGAAACAACGATATCATAGTTGCCCGGGGCCAATCCCGGCGTTCTGTACATCCCGTTCTGATCGGTAAATACGTTACCCACGACGACGCCGAACTGATTCAGGATCCGTACTTCACTGGATTCTTCCGTTAATGGCGCGTTCGTCTGATTGTTGAAGATGTAACCTTCAATGACACCCGGATTAGGACTCAAAGTAAAATCGAAACGAGTCGTTTCATCCGAACGAATCGTTCCGCCGCTGAAACTGGTCTGGAAGCTTGCGGCCACAGCAATGAACGCATAATCGCCCGGAGCCAGACTAGGTACGAAGTAAAGACCGTTGCTGTCCGCTATGCTCTTGAACACAATAGGACCTTGAGCGGACTCCGAGCGTATGGTGACTACAGCGCCCGGAACAGAGACGCCTGTTGCGCTGCGTACCTGCCCTCTAAGAAAACCGGGATTGGGCTCCAGTACAAGCTCAAGAGAGCTGGTTTCGCCCGGTTGTATAATCGTCCCGCTGAGCAAGGTGCCGAAACCCGCGGCAGAAGCGGCAATCGTATACGTATTGGGTGCTATGGAAGGATAGGTCACGATGCCTTCCTGATCACTGGTTGTGAAACCGATAATGGTACTTCCGTTGTATACACGAACGAAGGCATTCTGGATCGGCTGCTGATCTGTACCGGTGATTCGGATTACGAGTGTTCCGGCCAGACGGCTTAAAGCGGTATCCAGTCTGGATACTACACCTGGCTCAATGGAGACGCCTAAAGTTCGTGTGGAATAACCGCCGACGGCAAAGTTAATATTGTAGAAATCCGGCGGTAACGAAGCGATATTGTACTGTCCTAGTGCGTCCGTTAATCCGGTAACCAAGGTGACACCGTCACTGGCCACGATCCGGATGCTGGTTTCCGGCAGGGGCGCGCCCGTCTCCGCGTCGGTAATCACACCGACCACAGAGCCTTCATTCGCCAACAGATCTACATTCAGAGCTTCTTTCTCCCCGGGCGTAACGGTGAAAGCCACAATGACGGTTCCGAAACCGGGCGAGGAGGCGCGGAGTCCGAATGTTCCGGGAGGTAAGCTATTAATGGAGTAGAAGCCCGAAGCATCGGAAAGGGTGGAAGCCAGCACATTGGAAACCCCGTTAATAACCTCTACCAGTGCTCCCGGTATCACCGTACCCGCAATCTTGTTCAGAACGAAACCGCTCACGGATGCGGGATTAGCGGTAAGGGAGAAATCGGATGTCAAGACGGTGCCTGAGGTGGTTGTAATGGAGGCGAATTTGGTTTCAAACCCGTTCGCTTCCACGGTGAGAATATAACTTCCCGGCCGAACATTAGGGAAATTATAAAACCCGGTTGCAGCGGAGACGGTTGAAGCCACGATGGCCCCGAACGGATCTTTCAGCCGTAATTGCGCGTCAGGGATTGCGCCAGTGATCGGATTCGAGACGGTACCTTGCACAATGGCAGGCACGGGTTGCAGAATGATGTTGGCTTTAGCCGCGGTTCCCGCAGCGACGGTTACAGTGGCTGTTCCGTTCTGGAAGCCCGCGGCTGTAAAGTCTAAAATGTAACTTCCCGCGGCTAGGTTGCTAAAGCCGAATCCGCCGCCAACATCCGAAACGGTGGCAGCTGTAAACGTGCCGGACGCAGCGCGAAGAGCCACATTCGTGAACGGAACGGGAAGACCGGTTGCCCCGTTGACCACTTGCCCGCTGATCCCGCCTGACGTAATCACTGCTAAATCAATGGTAGCCGTGGCAGTGGGCACCCTGGAGCCTGTAAAGAGATCAATGCCCGTAACCGTTGCTGTGTTAAGCGTCGGGGTTCCGGTGGGCGGGGCGGTGAATTGCCCGGTAACGTTGAATGTGAGTGAAGTCGACTGTCCGGGAAGAAGGTTGCCAATATTCCAGGTGATGGTGTTCCGAATCGCATCTACCGTTGCGTTACCTATGGTGGGTTTATCGATACCTAGCGACGTAATTTGATTTAAGCCGAACACATCGTTGACAAATACGGTTGTGGCTTGGCTTTTCCCGCTGTTTCTTGCCGTAATAGTCCCTTGCCAGCGTGTAATCTGATTCGTATTGACCTGAGTAGGTCCGCTCTGGAGCGTCTTGCTTACGTTCAAGACGGCTCTGAGATTAACCGAGGTAAGCGTAAAAGGGTCTGAGAACGAAGTGGACAAAACATCTTTATTGATATTGTTGGAGTTGGTGGCCGTGAAGAACAGACATTGAAGGGGACTCGCTTCCGTAATGCCGAGAAACTTAAAGAGAATGGCCGAAGGAAGCGTGAAATCAAGGAAGTAGTTAGGTGTCTTTCCTAATGAGGATCCATCAGGCGCGAGAATCGCTCGGGCAATGTCATAATTAATGACGGGCTGAGAGAAGCTTGCAGCGTCATCGGCATTGGATGATTTTGGAGCGGAGGCAGGTATCAGGTTTAGCCGGCTTTTATTGCCATCCAGAGAAAGCTGCCACTCCGAAGTAGCGGTATTCAAGAGCACTCCCCAGGTGAAGTTCTGAAAGGCTGTCTTGAAACGAGGATCTGTACGCAGCCGCAGCCGAAAGAATACATGAGTTCCGTCATAGGCGATATAGGCCGAGGGGAAGGAAGCGTCCCCGACGATGTCCACACTTGAAGGATTTTCATCCAGCGGCGGATCAAACAGGGGCGCCCCCTTTAATGTCAGAGGTGTAAACTGAGTTGCTCCCGGGAATAAAGTCACAGAGTAATCTTCCTTTCACCGTCATATTTATACTCAGTATATGGCGAGAGGAAAGATGTCATGATCATTAGCGATTTTGATTCCGTACAGCTTATCCTGCCACTTCCGTTATTTTGGCCAAATTCAGATCATCCACTTCCACCCATGCCCGGTCCCGATCAGAGCGAACGACGGCTTCCAGCACCAATTGATTGCGGTATCCTTCTTCCAATGATGCAAAGCCTTCAACCTCTTCACCCCGAATGATTCTGGCAAAAGCGGACCATGGATGCAACCCTTCATCGGAAGGGATCTCCAAGGTCTCTGTGAATGACCCTTCTACGCCTTCTTTCTTGGATGTCCACTTTACCTGGTGCTCGTTCAGTGTACTGGCATGCAGCGTGCCCAGATCGCCGTAGATGGTAATCTCGTGTTGATTTCCGCTGCCTATAGCGTTGCGGGAGGTTTGGAACACACCAATGGAACCGTCCTCAAACCGGCCGTTCCAGCAGGCCAGATCGTCCACCTTCACATCGACAGGCTCCTGTGTTGCGGGATCGGGACGCTGCGGAATGATCGTGCTGAGCATGGCCTGCAAGCCTTGAATGGAGCTGCCGCCTAAGTACTGGGAGAGGTCAATCATATGGGAGCCCAGATCGCCCAATGTTCCCGTGCCTGTTACTTCAGCGTCAAAGCGCCACACGAACGGGGTGTTGAAAGGCGAGCTTCCCCACTCTTGCAGGTATTGCACAAACATATGATGAACGGCGCCGATCTGTCCCTCCTCAATCATCCGTTTGATGCGCTGGAAAGCCGGTACATTGCGATAGGAGAAGTTGATGATACATGGAATGGGCTTCTGTCTGTATAACTCTAATACTTCAACGGCTTCCTCGAAGGTGCGGGTCAACGGTTTTTCCGCGTAGAGCGGCTTGCCGGCCTCTATACAGGCTTTCAGAATGACGGCATGCGTATTGTTCGGTGTTACCGAGACGATGCCGTCGATGTCCGGATCCTGAATCAGGGCGGCGTAATCGGTATATCTTTTGTCCGCGGGTAAGTTTAACTTGTCACCGGTTTCCTCCAATGCTTGCGGATTCACATCGCAAATCGCCGCGATCCGCACACCCTCGGTTGCCGCAAATTGTTGCATATGCCAGCGCGCCATGCCACCGAGACCTATAATTCCAATGCGTACTTCATCCATGCGTATCCCTCTTTTCAAGTTATAGTCCATATGATCATCCATACGATTGCAAACGTTCTCATATGACTTCGTAGTTTATGCTCGGATTCCTGCAGGTTTTCCGAATTCATACCATTGACCTCGCTCGCCAATTCCGTTGGGTACATAGAAGTAATGGTATCTGATTATGTGTTACGAGTGGATTATTGTACGCTTTTAGTTAACGTAATCTTAACAGTAAGTTGATTTTTTTATTGATAAAACCTTAAACACGAACATTAAACACTTTTGGCATTGACATTATACTGTTATGAAGTTATGATTAGCCATGTTGTTTTCAATTGAATATCACTCATTCTTTTCGTATAACCCTGACAATACGGGTCGGGGGTCTCTACAAGGAACCCTAACATTCCTGGCTACGAAGGTAGATTTAGTCTACCTGTCGTGTCGGGAATTTTTTGTGTGCTAGGCAAACCTGAAGGGGGAAATTAAGGTATGAACAACTATGATGTGATTATTGTCGGTGCGGGTCCCGCGGGGATTTTTGCAAGCTATGAATTAACGTTAAAGGCGCCTCATCTCAAGGTGCTTCTTGTAGATAAAGGTCATGATATTTATTCAAGGCGTTGTCCCATTCTCGAGGAAAAAATAAAGCTCTGTCCGCCCGCCGCAGGGAAGAAAGATTTTGCGGGTTGTTTGCCGGCTTGTTCGATCACAAGTGGTTTTGGGGGCGCCGGTGCTTACAGTGACGGGAAGTTCAACATTACGACCGAGTTCGGAGGTTGGATGACGGATTACTTGCCGCATTCGCAAGTGCTGGATTTAATCCGCTACGTGGATGAGATAAATCTGGAGCATGGGGCCACCACGAACATCACCGATCCGACGACGGAGACGATCCGGGATATCGAGCAGCGCGGGTACGCGGCGGGTTTGAAGCTGTTGCGGGCGCAAGTGCGTCACTTGGGGACGGAGCAGAACTTGGAGATTCTGCAATCGATCTTTGAGTATTTGAAAACGCGTGTCGATATGATGTTCAAGACGGAAGTTGCCGATCTGATTACGGTGAAAGAGGAAGGCGCTTATACGGTTCAAGGCATCTTGTTGAAAAATGGGACCGAATTCCGAGCCGATCAAGTTATGGTCGGTCCGGGGCGCGACGGCTCGGCTTGGCTCACGGAGATTCTCAAGCGCCGCCGTCTGAAGATGTACAACAACCAGGTGGATGTCGGGGTGCGTGTGGAAACGTCCGATGTGGTGATGCGGGAAATTAACGAGCATTTATATGAAGGGAAGTTTATTTTCAATACGAGTGTGGGGACGCGTGTCCGCACGTTTTGCAGCAATCCGTCCGGGCACGTGGTTGTGGAGAACCACAGCGGCGCGATGGCGGCCAACGGTCATTCGTACAAGGATCCGGCGCTCGGCTCGGCGAATACGAACTTTGCGTTGCTGGTTTCGCATAAGTTCACAGAGCCGTTCGATAAGCCGAATGAGTATGCGCGCGAGATCTGTGAGCGCGCGAATGATCTGTCCAATGGCGGCGTCATCGTGCAGCAGTACGGCGACATCCTGAAAGGCCGCCGCTCCACGGAAGCGCGGATCAAGGAAGGGTTCCTGGAGCCGACGCTGAAGGAGGCGGTACCGGGCGATCTGGGACTCGTGTTGCCTTACAACACGATGAAGAGCTTGATCGAGATGGTCGAGGCGCTGGACAAGGTGACGCCCGGCATCGCATCCGAGCACACGCTGTTCTACGGCGTGGAAGCGAAGTTCTACTCCGCCCGTCCGAAATTGACGGAGGAGTTCGAAACCGAGATCGCCGGCTTGTATTGCGGCGGCGACGGTGCGGGCATCACGCGCGGCCTGGCGCAAGCCGGCGCGGCGGGGGTGTGGATCGCGCGGAGCATGGTGAAGCGTCGATTGGGTTAGTCCGGCGTGAATGGCGCCCGGTCATAGCACGGCGGCATTCATACAACCGCCAACACATAGTGGGACAGTTGTGAGGTAACTTGCGCATTACGGATTATGGTAACAGTTTTCGCTGAGGTGACTCCAAGGTTACGTTATATTCTGCTGCCATCTGAGTAATCTCAGAAATAAAGTAACGGATTTCCCTCCTGTGTTGCGAAGACTGCACATGAGGGAAAATCGTTACTTTATAATCCGCCGCCAGCTGAAATGGCCGAAATATAGAGAAAGTGGACAACACTTCAAAGAAAATAGTTACTTTAAAGATCCCAAGGTGGAGCACCAAAGGCGCATTACGGTAACTGTTTTCGCTGAGGTGACACCCAATTTCGGTATAGTTACTTTAAAGATCCCAAGGTGAAGCACCATTGCGCATTATGGTTACCCTAAGATCCCAAGGTGGAGAACCAATTTCGCTATAGTTAGTCTAAGATACCAAGGTAGAGGGTTGTTATGGGGTTATGGTAACAGTTTTCGCTGAGGTGACTCCAAGGTTACGTTATATTCTGCCGCCGACCGAGTAATCTCAGAAATAAAGTAACGGATTTCCCTCCTGTGTTGCGAAGATTGCACATGAGGGAAAATCGTTACTTTATAATCCGCCGCCAGCTGAAATGGCCGAAAAATAGAGAAAGTGGACAACACTCGAAAGAAAATAGTTACTTTAAAGATCCCAAGGTGGAGCACCAAATGCGCATTACGGTAACTGTTTTCACTGAGGTGACACCCAATTTCGCTATAGTTACTCTAAAGATCCCAAGGTGGAGCACCATTGCGCGTTACGGTAACTGTTTTCTCTTAAATTACATCCTATTTCATTATTTTAGGTAAATCATTACTGAAATATATTGTAAATTATTCCATGACGATTTATAATGACACCTAGTGAAGCACACTGACCTTTAATGGGCACAGTGTGCTTTTTTTGCATATTCGTTTAGAGGAGGCGTTCATTTGAATCAAGCTGTACAGGAGTATATCGACCGATTTGAGCACCAGGCGGCAAGGCTAGGGCATTACCGGAACAAGTTGGGGAAAGCGGAAGTGGCATTTTTGGAGCATGTGTGGGGGCCGGTACGGGATTATAACTTTGCCGGATTAGTCGCTGAGTTTCCTTTCAAGGACGCGAAAAATGGGGATCGGTTTGCTGATTTCATCTTTGTCAAAGGGGGCATCCGACTCTTAATCGAGGTAGACGGGTTCCCGACGCATGCCAAAAATATCTCACCGGGCGATTTCGAAGACCATCTCATTAAACAGAATGACATGATGTTAAGCGGCTGGATCATCATCCGTTTTTCGGCATCGCAAGTGGTCCGTAACTCGTTGTTTTGTCAAAAATATATTTCACAAGCGATCGGATACAGCTGGTCAGCGGCCTATGGAGATTTAGATCGGGATGCCCTGCAAATTTGGCAAACTCGCCGCAAGGGAATGATCCGGTTGGCACAACGCCAAGATGGATTTCTCCGAACAGGCCAGGTCGCGCAAGAGTTTGGCATCACAATTCGCACGGCTAACAACTGGTTGAAACGCTATGTATCCGACGGAACCTTCACCCCGCACAATCCCGCTCAGAGAGTTACCATATACCGTCTTGTGACCAACGGAGCAGACAGACAGAACTTGTAACACTACGACTCCCAATATCACTCTCAAAATAAATCACTCTCTCCAACATGCCACATCAACGAAAACTGAAGAATTTAGAGTACAATGTCACAAAAAAGACATGTCCCGCCGGTCGGCGTCAAGACACGTCTTTATGATTTGGGCCGTAACAGCCGGCTCAACAATGAATCCTTCATCCCGCGTCGCCGCTTGGAGCGGGGAAGAAAGGCTGGCTCATTCTCAATAAATGCAAGACCGGGAACCTTAACTTGTTCGGCTGAAGCATATTCGGGATTCAACTTGTCTGTGTTCTCCGCCTTAGAGTTAACCGAATCATCCGAAAAAGCTTCTTTTTCTTCAGCCGTTTCGTCCGCAGGGGCCAGCAGCAACGCGATCTCCTCTGGAGTCAAG
Source organism: Paenibacillus swuensis (assembly GCF_001644605.1). Classification (NCBI taxonomy): domain Bacteria; kingdom Bacillati; phylum Bacillota; class Bacilli; order Caryophanales; family Paenibacillaceae; genus Paenibacillus; species Paenibacillus swuensis. The sequence goes on from NZ_CP011388.1 coordinate 2,393,596, forward strand.
CTTTCATGATGAGACATTACGCACCTCATTTCCGAAAATTCTTCAACAGAAGTGATTCGCCGCGCGAAGCTCATACCCTTTTTCCCGCAGCAATCAACTAATACTCCACGCGCTTGCTCGATATACTCCATAACCGAAACGGTTGATTCTCTTCCGGAACCTCGGTTACGGTATGCTGGAAAGGAATCTTACGCTCCTCAATCGGCACCTCCAGCTGGTCATAGATAAACTGATCATCGAATCCGATATCCGCGGCCTCATGCCGAGTATTGTAATAGTAAACCGCTTGCGGTCTGGCCCAGTAAATCGCGCCAAGGCACATCGGACAAGGCTCGCAGCTCGTATAAATTTCACATTCGGTTAACTGATATGTACCCAGTACGGAGCAAGCTTCACGAATCGCCTGAACTTCCGCGTGCGCGGTCGGATCGTTGGAGCTGGTTACCTCGTTGAAACCCCGTCCGATGATGACGCCGTCATGCACAACCACACAGCCGAAAGGTCCGCCGTGCCCTGTTCTCACATTCTCTGCCGCCAGTTTAATCGCTTCTAATAACATATCAGGATTGTACATGTGTACCCCTCCATTTTTGTTCACAATATAGTTTTGGAAACTCGGGAGCCTAATTATACTATATGTCAAAAAGAAGCTAAACAGAAATCCTGCCAGACACGGTTTATATTCACGCACAGAAAATGTTATAATGAATAGATCAGGATATAATGAATATCAGACAAATACAGAGCCGGAAGGTTGATAGGAATGGAAACGAACGATACGAAACCGACTGCTACGAACGCGAATTTTATTCGGACAATTATCGAGGGCGACCTTCAGGCAGGCAAAGTAAATAAGGTCATCACGCGGTTCCCTCCGGAGCCGAACGGATACTTGCATATCGGTCATGCCAAATCCATCTGCATCAACTTCGAGATCGCGGACGAGTTTAAAGGGAAGACGAACCTTCGCTTTGACGATACGAACCCGCTGAAGGAAGATACAGAGTATGTGGAAGCGATTAAAGAGGACGTGGTTTGGCTCGGATTTGAGTGGGACGGATTGTTTTTTGCATCGGATTATTTCGAGGAAATGTACAAACGCGCGCAGCTTCTGATCAACAAGGGGCTGGCGTACGTGGACGACCAAACCGCAGACCAAATCCGTGAAGCCCGCGGCACCCTGACGGAGCCGGGAGTGAACAGCCCTTACCGTGATCGTTCGGTGGAAGAGAACACGGATTTGTTCGGGCGGATGCGCGCCGGTGAGTTCGGCAACGGCGAGAAGGTGCTTCGCGCCAAGATTGATATGAGCTCAGGCAACATTAATATGCGCGATCCGGTCATCTACCGAATTTCACATACACACCATCACAACACGGGAGACGCTTGGTGCATTTACCCGATGTACGCGTTCGCGCATCCGTTGGAAGATGCCATTGAGGATGTAACCCACTCTATCTGTACGCTGGAATTCGAAGATCAACGGCCGTTCTACGACTGGGTCATTCGCGAATGCGAGATGCCGAACGTGCCGCATCAATACGAGTTCGGCCGTTTGAACATCACGAACACGGTTATGTCCAAGCGTAAGCTTAAACAACTCGTGGACGAGAATGTGGTGGACGGCTGGGACGATCCGCGGATGCCGACTATCTCCGGTCTGCGCCGCCGCGGCTATACACCGGAAGCGATTCGCAGCTTTGTGCGTGATCTTGGCGTGAACAAGGGCAGCGGCTTCGTGGACTCCCGGATGCTGGATCATTACATTCGTGAGGATCTTAAGCTGAAGGCGATGCGTACCATGGGCGTGGTTCGGCCGCTGAAGGTTGTCATTACAAACTACCCCGAAGGTCAGGTAGAGTACCTGGAAGCGGAGAACAACGCCGAGAACCCGGAGATGGGCAACCGGCAAATTCCGTTCTCCCGCGAGATTTATATCGAGCAGGATGATTTCATGGAAAATCCGCCGAACAAGTACTTCCGCTTGTTCCCGGGTAATGAAGTCCGCTTGAAGCATGCTTACTTCATCAAGTGCAATGACTTCGTCAAAGATGCGAACGGCAATGTAGTAGAAATTCATTGCACCTATGATGTCGAGACGAAGAGCGGCAGCGGCTTTACCGGCCGCAAAGTGAAAGGAACACTTCACTGGGTGGATGCTACGAATGCCGTACCTGCCGAATTCCGCCTATATGAGCCGTTAATTCTGGATGTCGAAGAGGAAGCGGAAGGTGAATCTTTCCTGGACCACATCAACCCGAACTCGATCGAGATTCTGGAAGGCTTCGTGGAAGATAACATGAAGGATGCGAAGGCTCAGGATAAATTCCAGTTCTTCCGCCACGGTTACTTCAACGTCGATCCGAAGAACTCGGTGCCGGGACGCCCGGTGTTTAACTTGATTGTTTCACTGAAAAGCTCATTTGAGTTGAAATAGAGATAGAAGAATCCGACTCCAAAGTCTGCGGCACGACGATCTGCGCGCTGCAACTGAGAAAGCCGGTCCTGACCTTGGGTTCCTTTGGAACCTTGGGGTTGGGACCGGACTTTATTTAATTTAGGAATACAATAAATAGTAAATGCACTCCATCCGCCCACATCCGACGAAATAATGTTCCCAGGCACACTAATCTCGACCCATCCGCCCACATCCAACGAAATAAAGTCCCCAAGCACACTAATCTCGCTCCATCCGCCCACATCCGACGAAATAATGTTCCCAGGCACACTAATCTCGCTCAGTCCGCCCACATCCGACGAAATAAAGTCCCTAGGCACACTAATCGCACTCCATCCGCCCTCATCCGGTGATTTAATGTCCTTAAGCACACTAATTTCTCGAAATCAGAGCAACGATCTATATGCTAGAGTGTGTTTTAGTGCGTTAGCGGATCTGCTCTTTGTTGTTTTTGGAGCGGATACATTTTGGAAACAAAGATTTGGTAGAATAGAGAAGAACATTACAATCGGAGGGAGAGGTGGAAGGCATGCACGAACACGATCAGCGCATCCTTGTTGTGGATGACGAAGCCAGCATAGCGCAAGCGGTGGCTTATGCTTTTCGCCGGGAAGGCTATACCGTTGAAATCGCCCATGACGGAGAAGAAGCGTTACGCAAAGCGGACTCCTTCCGACCCCAGGTCATCGTTCTGGATGTAATGATGCCGAAGCTGAACGGATATGAAGTATGCCGCAAGCTGGAAAACCGGGAGAATGTAGGCATCCTGCTGCTGACCGTAAAAAATGACATTGTCGATAAAGTGCTTGGCCTCGAGCTGGGCGCTGATGATTATATGACCAAGCCGTTCGACATTCGCGAGCTGTTGTCCAGAGTAAAGGCGCTGCTCCGACGGCTGAACAGAAGCATAAAGCCCGCAGAACTTAAAGATCAGGATGAAATTACGCTGGGTCCGATTACCCTCCATCTGAAGAAGCGATCCGCGCAGGCCCATGGCCAGTTTTTGGAGTTGACGCCCAAGGAGTTTGATTTGCTTGCGCTGTTATGCGCTCACCCGGAGAGGGTGTACACAAGGGATGAGTTACTCGACCTGGTGTGGAGTATGGACTATGCCGGCGGTACCCGCACGGTGGACATTCATATTCAGAGGTTACGCAAGAAAACGGGAGATACCGGGGCTTCCACATTACAGACGGTATACGGTATCGGGTATAAAGCGGTTGGAAATGCCTGATGCGAATTAGTGTGAGATTGAAATTCATCGCTTTCTTGGCCTTGCTTTTGATGGCTTCGCTCGGGGTGCTGACTACCATGGTATTAAGCGGGATTCGAAATGATCAACGCAATCAGATGGAAGCGGTGCTGGAACGTCAAACGGAAATAGCCAATCTGCAAATCAACCAAGCGTACTATACAGGTCCAAAGACCGAACCGGATGTATTTATCCGGAAACGCGGTCAAGAGCTGGCGCGGAATATCGCAACTTACAGCGGGATGCCGGCTGAAATCTATTCCATGGAAGGACAGCGAGTCGGCAGGTCCGTTCCGGGTGCCGATCGGACGGATCTGACAACCCTGATGAACTATGCGCTTCAAAATAAAGTGGTATATGTGCAGGACGAGGCGTCCGCTACCTATCTCGCCCCTGTCACTCTGCAGGATCAGCAAGCCGGGGTTCTGGAGTTTAAATACTCCCTTCAAAATCAGAATGCGTTCTATCGAACGATTCAAAATTTATTTTGGACGACCGGAGGGGCTGTGCTGTTGAGCAGCTTTGTGTTGGGATACCTGTATTTCAGCGGGTTCTCCAGAGCGATTATTCGCTTAAAGGAGACGGCGAATCAGATTCAGCGGGGCGCTTATATTTCGAAGCCTCCCATTCGCAGAAAAGATGAACTGGGTGAGCTCGGCGAGGGCATATTCTTCATGAGCAGCGAGATTGAGAAGAACATCCGGGGCATGGAAGCGGAGCAGGAGAAGCTGAAGCTGGCGGTGCGGAAGCTGCAAGCGTTGGAGCGTCAACAGAAGCAATTTATCGGTAACATCAGCCATGAGTTCAAGACGCCGCTAACCTCCATACGGGCCTATACCGACTTGATGAGCATGTATAAGGATGACCCGAAGCTAACAAATGAAGCTGTAGAGAACATCGATAAGGAAAGCTTGCGGCTGTTGGAGATGGTGGAAAAAGCGCTGCACTTGAGCGCGCTGGAGAAATATGATTTTGAGGAACAGGCGGAATCGGTGGATCTTGCCTACTTGGTGAAGGATGTGGCCGGGCGTATGCGGGGAAAAGCCGAGAAGTTCGGATTAACCTTGGAGTTGGACTTGCACCCCGCGCTCGTATGGGCGGATCGCGAAAGTCTGATGCATATCGTCGTCAACTTACTGGATAATGCGATTAAATACAATCAACCAAAGGGAAGGATTACAATTCGAATTCGGATTGTGGATGGGGAGCGTGTCGAACTGGATGTATACAACACTGGACAACCCATACCCGAAGCTTCCCGTGACTTAATATTCGAGGCCTTCTACACCGTGAATAAGGATCGGGCCCGACAGTCGGGGGGGACGGGGCTGGGGCTCTCGATTACCAAGCAGTTGGTTGAGAAACAGAACGGAACCCTTGCGCTGGTTAGCTCCTCGAGCGAAGGGACATTGTTCCGGATCGGGTTGTCTTGCGGATAGATGCTGAGTGCTAAGCCGGTTCTCCGTGTAAGTCAGAACAATACGGTAAAAGAAACCGTACGTGTATTAAACAGGTAACTTCCAAGCAGGAGGCATAGGTTATGACCAGACCAAGACCAAGACCAATTAGGGTTCAATCCATGGTATATGCGGCGGGTATCGTGAGTTTCTTAGGGCTTTCCGGCTGTAACAGCTTTGCGGATAACGCCGGGCAAGTCCGGGAACAGAAGCCGGTTCGGCAAATTGTCGAGCATGAAGGCAAGAAAATCACAGTCATTGATCAAACTGGGCGTACAACCGCTACAGGAGTGGCATTGGAGAAAATAGATGTAGTTAAGGATCGAAGAAGTATGGATTGGCTGGATGAGACCCATGTACTGATTCTCAAGCCCAATACAGCGCTTCCGCCCGTGGAGATCGAAGGGGAGAAGCGTTATTATCATAACTTGTATAGCCACAATTTGGAGGACGGTACCGAAACGATTTTGCATCAGGAAAAAGCGCAACAGGACGGCGCCGCGGTATCTCCGGACGGAAAATACGTGTTTTTTAGGAATTCAAAAGAAGATGTGGGTTTGGGCCATATCATGAACCTCGAGACGAAGCAAAGCGTTCAAACCGGTAAGAGTGAGCTTTTTTACACTGCTGGAGCTTGGATTGATCGGGAGCATGTTATATTCAGTTCATTGGAAGGTGTCATTCAACAAGCCGACCTTACAGGAAAGACGGAAACATTATTGAACACCGGTGCTGAATTCGGTTCGATCTTCAATGTATCCAGACGGGGAGACACCGTGTACTACTCTGCTTCAGAGCGGGTGTTATATGCGTATGACTTGGTTCGGAAGCAAAAAGAAGCGCTTATGGACAACGTAGTCTGGGCCATCCCTTCTCCGGACGGAAGCAGACTCGCGGTTGTGCGTCGAACGGGACAAAGCATCATGGAACTCAGTTTCTCGAACACCCAGGGAACGACGTCTAAATCGTTGGCCAAAGGCATGCAGATTTTCGGATCCAGCTGGTCTCCCGACGGGACGAAGCTCGCGTTCACAATTACCGACGAAACGGGTGAGAATAGCGGTCTTTATGTCGCTGAGGCGGATACGGGTAAGGTGACCCGGTTGGCGTTAGATGTGAAATATATCGCGGATCCGATCCAATGGAGCCCTTCCGGGAAGAGGCTGCTGGTCTCCAATTCATCCTTTCAAGAGAACCGGAATACGTTTGAAACGTATATTGTCACCTTGAAATAAGGGAGGTGCGGAGATGGCGGATATGTGCAAAATAGAGCGGTTACGACAATTGGAGGCGGAATGCTACGATGAATCCTTCTTGGCGGCTAGGTTTCTCACGATCAGGTCCATTTCTTTTCTTACAGCCAAGAAAGCAATACCGCTTAGAGAGAGAAGTAACGTTGAGAAAATGAACAAGCTTGGGGTGATGCCCCATTGGATCCAGTAGAAGTAGGAAAATCCCGCGGAAACCGTCAGAGCAATAAATAATAGGAGTAACTTGAGGTGGAGGCCGGTCCAGTTGAAATTGATTTTGGAGGCGTGGTTGATGTAAGTGACGCCCCAACGCCTTCTTTTGATGAAATAACTGATCAGGACTAACGCGGCACTGCTCAGAAGTTGGAGAATGCGAGCCGCCGCGGAGTTAAAGTCTTCGGGTCTAAGAGCAATGTCCAAATGACGATAAATGAATAATCCCATGGTTTGCATACAAATCAGACTCCCCACCCCGATACAAATCATCAAAAACCCGTAAAACAAGTGAATCTTTAGCACAATCCATAGAAACATCAATAAAACAATGGTTTGCACCAGGACATCATACGGCGCTAATGCTGGATCTGTGCGATGGATGTAAGAGAGGTAGCTCAAGATGGAGCCAATCAAGAGAACTTCCTTCACATAAGGCTTTAAATCAAATCGGAAAAAAGTCAGCATCAGCGCAAAAACAGCAAACTGCTCCAACATCGAAAATATATAAAACCATATAAAGTCCATTTAATTAGGCCACCTTGCATAAATCTAATCTTGCTAAACGGAGTCTCATTCTGTGAGGTCTCGTACAGGATTATTTTACCACAATAAGGATGCCTTGGACGAACCATTGTGAGTCTCTTTTTCCGTGATTGTGCATGAACACGTAACGTGGCCCGCCTGCTAATTTTGACGCGAGATCAACTACGGTCACATTGTAATGTTAATTTAGAACAAGAAGAGACCGCCTCGGCTTTGCCGGAGCGGTCTGTTTTCTGATTAGATGATATTTGCAACAGGAAAAATCGGAGAAAGGGAATTTATTTCATTACCTCTTCGTTTAACGCGGCAATATACGCTTCCAACCGTGCGCGAATCTGCTCCGGGCCGGTAAGCTGAAGCAGCTCGTCGGCGAGTGCCGTTGCATCGGCGGAGTTCAGCTTCGACAGAAGCGCGCGCGCGGGCAGAACGGCCGATGCGCTCATGCTAAACTCATGCAGGCCCATGCCCAGCAGGAGAGGGAGCGCCGTCAGATGGCCGGCCATCTCGCCGCACATGCCGACCCATTTGCCTTCGGCCGTTGCGGCGCGAATGACGTGGCGAATGAGGCGGAGTACCGCCGGATAGAACGGATCGCTGAGATAAGCGAGTTTCTCGTTCATCCGGTCGGCCGCCATCACATACTGCACGAGGTCGTTGGTGCCGATGGAGAAGAAGTCGACCTCCTTCGCCAGCACGTCTGCCATCAGCGCGGCGGATGGCACCTCAATCATGATGCCGACCTCAAGCTTGTCGGCATAGGGCTGGCCCGCGTCGCGCAGCTCCTGCTTGGCGATTTCGAGCTGCGCGGTTGCCTGCTGCCACTCGCCCAGCGTCGCGATCATCGGGAACATGATCTTCACGTTCCCGTGAACGCCGGCGCGGAGAATAGCCCGCAGTTGCGTGCGGAACAGGTCGTGCCGGTCCAGGCACAACCGGATGGCTCGCACGCCGAGGAACGGGTTCTCCTCCTCCGGCAGGGGCAAGTACGGCAGCTTCTTGTCGCCGCCGATATCGAGGGTGCGGATGACCACAGGCGCCTCCGCACCAAACACCTCCGCCGCCTCGCTGTAGGCGGCGTACTGCTCCTCCTCCGAGGGGAGGTCGGCCCGGTCCATGTACAGGAACTCCGTCCTGTACAGGCCGATACCCTCGGCTCCGGCCGCTTGCGCGGCGGCCGCGTCCCGCGGGCTGCCAATGTTGGCCACGAGCTCGACCTGGCGGCCGTCCCGTGTCACCGAGGGCAGCCCCAGGTACCGCCGCTCCAGCCGCTTGCGCTCGGCCAGCTCCGCCGCGCGCCGTTCGTAGCGCGCGATCGTGTCCGCGTCCGGACTGACGTGTACCACGCCGTCCGAGCCGTCCACGATCACGAGCGCGCCGTCCGGCACGCTCCGCAGCGCTTCGCCGAGACCGACGACCGCAGGGATGTCCATCGACCGCGCCATGATCGCGGAGTGGGACGTGCGGCCGCCGATCTCGGTGGCGAAGGCTGCCACCGCCTCGCGGTCCAACTGCGCTGTCTCCGACGGCGTCAAATCCGCCGCCAGCAGCACCTGCTTCAGCCCGGCACCGCCGGCGTTCGCGGAAGATCGATCCTCCTCGGAGCGGTGTTCTCCGCTCGCAGGCAACCTGTCCATCTCGGCCGGCGATATGGCCTCAGCCCCGCCAACACCAGCGTCCTCGCTAACCTGACCCGCTGCGTCAGCCCCGCTGACACTCCTCGCCAAACCCCGCGCCAAGCGCTTGCCCACATCGCGGATATCCGCCGCTCGCTCGCGAAGGTACGCGTCATCGATACTTTCGATCACAGCACAGATCTCGTCCACCGTTACTTTAAGCGCGTATTCCGCGTTCACGTGCTCTGCGCCAATTAATGCTTCGACGCCGCCTACAAACTCCTCGTCTTTCAACAGAAGCTGATGCGTCTCAAAAATCTCCGCTTCCGCCGCGCCTAATTTCTCCAGTGTCACCGCCCGAAGCGATTCCAACTCCGCCGCCGCGACGGCTACAACTTGGTTAAACCGGGCAAGCTCCCGGTCCACATCGCCCGAATCCAGTTCCACCCGGGTCGCATCAACAACCTGTTCTGCTAAGTGTTTAGCTCGTCCCATCACCACCCCGGGTGCGGCCGCGATCCCTTTGAGCTCCAACGTCACCATCTTTATACTCCGGACTCGTCGTGAGCCGCCTCCAGAATGGCGCCAATGGCCGCAACGGCTTCACCCGCTTGCTCTCCGTCGGCGATCACCTCTACAGCATCGCCGTGTTTGGCGCCCAGAGACAGCACGCCAACCAAGCTTTTCGCGCTAAATCGTTTGCCGCCCCCCGACTTCTCCAAATGAACCGTACATGGAAACGCCATCGCGGCTTCCACGACTTTCCTTGCAGGCCTTGCATGAATCCCCGACGTGTTGACTACTGTGAATGTTTGTTGCATTGTATCCTCTCCCATCTTTACCCATATCTAAGGTGCAAAAGGAAAGCCAACGCTAGGTTGGCTTCTCTCTTACATCATCATTTTCTTGGCATTCATCTTTAGCTGATTTCTGATTCCACTTTTTCCGCTTTGGAATTACATTTTCTTCTTAATCTCATCCTTCAACATCTCGGATTGTGTGCCGAAGATGACCTGCACACTGCCGCCGCCTAAGCGCATCACGCCGGCCGCGCCGAGGTTTTTGAGCGCCTGATCATTCACTTGCTTATCGTCTTTCACTTCCAGACGAAGGCGAGTAATACAAGCGTCGATCCCTTTAATATTGTCGGAACCGCCCAAGTTCACAAGAACACGGTCCGCTTTCTCCGATAACGGCGATTTGCTGTTTACAGCGGAATCTCCAGGGTTGGCAACGAGATCGTCGGTTTCCCGGCCAGGTGTCTTCAAGTTGAATTTCACAATGACGAAACGGAACAAGAAGTAGTAAACAACCGCGAACACCAGACCAATCGGAATGATCAGCAATGGATTCGTTGCCAGCGGGTAGTTTACCGCATAATCAATGAAACCGGCGGAGAAACCAAATCCGTGGTGAATATCCAAAGTATACGTGATGAAAGCGGACAAACCTGTTAACAGCGCATGAATGACATACAACGCAGGCGCTGCGAACATGAACGCGAATTCTAACGGCTCTGTAATCCCCGTCAGGAAAGAGGCGAACGCGGTACCGATGAACACGGAAGCGATCGCTTTGCGTTTCTCCGGCTTCGCCGAGTGAATGATAGCGAATGCGCCTGCCGGCAAAGCGAACATCATAATCGGGAAGAAGCCTGTCATGAACATTCCGGCCGATTTGTCGCCTGCGAAGAAGCGGTGCAAGTCGCCTTTAATGACGTTACCCGCGGCATCCGTAAAGCTGCCGATTTCGAACCAAGCAATCGCATTGATAATGTGGTGCAAGCCGAACGGAATCAGCAACCGGTTCGCAGTCATGAAGATGCCGGCGCCAACGCCGCCCATACCTACAACCCACTCACCGAATGTATTCAATCCCAATTGGATGGGGCCCCAGATCAGACCGAAGATCAGACCGACCACAACCATGGATACGGACGTGATAATAGGCACGAAACGCTTGCCGGAGAAGAAACCAAGCCAATCCGGAAGCTTGATGTTGTGGTACTTCTTATAGAAGTAAGCCGCAATCATACCGGCGATAATCCCGCCAAGAACACCCATGTTCAGCTTGGCGTCTTTGCCGACGAAATCCGCAAAGGCTACCGGCACTTTGAGCAACACTTGCACCAGCACCAAGTGAGCGATGACCGCCGCCAACGCCGCAACCGCGTCACCCGCAAGACCGATGGCCACACCTACCGCGAAGATCAACGGAAGATTGTCGAAGATCGCTCCGCCGCCCGCTGCCAGGAATGGCGCGATGTACTGGTTCAGAAAACCGCCGACACTGTCGCCCATGTTGAAATCTTTCACATAATCAATGTTACCGAAGCGCAGCAATAAGGATGCCGCTGGCAAAGTCGCTACTGGAAGCATGAGCGCTTTACCGATTTTTTGTAATAATGCTAACATGAAAACCTACCCCCCTAATTATGAATGAATTACTTCAAAACCACTTGCATGACGCCTGGATCGCCGGCGGTTACGCCTTTGAACGAAACGTCTAAACGTTCCACGATTTCCGGGTTTGCCACCACAACGGGTGTGATGATCGGGAAACCGGCGTTCTTTATATAGTCCGGATCAAACTCGATTAGCGTCTGGCCGGTTGTAACCTTTTCGTCATTGGCAACCTTGGCCGTAAAGCCTTCGCCTTTCAATTTCACCGTGTTGATGCCGATATGGAGCAACAACTGCAAGCCGGAAGCGTGTTCAATCACAACGGCGTGATGAGTTTCGATCAGGTGGGCTACGGTTCCGTCGAACGGAGCAACCAGTTTACCTTCCGAAGGAATGACCGCGAAGCCGTCTCCCATCAGTTTCTGCGCGAATGCCTCATCCGGCACTTGCTCAAGTCCTACCACTTCGCCGCTTAAGGGAGCTGCGACTTCTACTATGTTGGATACTTCCGATTTGTTGGATTTAAACAGTTTTGAAAACATGATTGGTTCCTCCTTGAACTCTTATCTCTGTCTAGGGTGTAATGGGGTGTTACGGTGTGCCGTCCGTGTGAGCGAACTCCTGAAACAAACGGTACAGATGCATCATAATGTACCCGACTTCATCCTCGGGAACGTGCATTTGGAGTCTGTCAGCCAGCATGGCTCCAATTTCCGAGGCCAGTTCATATTCCTCCCGGTAGAGCTGTTTCATTCCTTCCACAAAAGGATTCTTCACCGTCTTCTTCTGCTTTACCCGCTCAATGGCGAACCGAAGATGAATGATCAGACGGGCATAATCCAGACTGTTCTTCGGAATATGAATCGCTCTGCGGCGCTCGATAATCTCTACAATCTCTGTAATGAGCGTTGTGGACTTCACAAGCTGACCGACAGGCACATGGGCGATGGCGGAGTGCACATGATAAGCCAGAAAACCGATCTCGTCCTCCGGAATCTGAATACCGAACGTGGCGCCGATGAGTTCCGCGGCTTTGGCGGCCACCTCATACTCCTTGGGAAACAGTGTGCGGGTCTCATATAAGAAAGGGTTGTCGATATCCATCCCGTTGCGTAACCGATAGAGCGCGAAGTGAATATGACTGGGCAACGCCACATGAACGTGTTCATTTAGGTTTGCTGAAATATCCCTTTCCATCATGGAGATAATCTCCTCGGAGATGTCGAATACTTCCGGTGCGATGTCCCCGAGCAGCGTTTGAAATTGCTTCCGCTGCGCCTCGTCATCCATGCGAAACTTTTTATCAATCCGGGCGTCCTGACTGTCCAGGGTGGTTATTTTGCCGAAACCGATTCCTTTACCAAGCAGAATTAATTCACTCCCGCTGGCCGTGTCGGTCACCAGGACCGCATTATTACTCATCACCCGTTCAACACGGTATGTTGTTCCCATACTTTCTCCTCACCGCTTTACATGAATGTAAAGATCATCCGCCGACGCCGCTGCTAGAGGCAACAAAAAAGAGCCGTAAAGAAGCCTCCGAACTCGGAAACTCTTAACGGCTCATGCCTGATGGACTCAGTAACACGCCAACGTATGCTGTTGAATATCCCCATCATAACGCCGAGGCGAGGGAGAAGTCAACACCTTTTGAAACGTTTACATTTGGTGTTAGGTCCATAATTTGCCGTTAAAAATCGTGAAATTTCGGATTCCATAGCTTCTTTCGAAGATGTTCTCTCGTATTTTGCCCGAAACATGTGGAATTTCATCCTGAATCAGGGAAGTGCCTGTTCGATATTGGATGTGCAGAGCTTTCCATTTGACTACCTTAAAGTAAGTGTAATAAGATGGTCTGACGTGTATCCATATTCATAGTAGGAGGATTGTCATTTCTCATGAGCATGAGTACGAGCAAAGCAAGGATTGACGAGCTCGTCCTGCTTCGGGCGATGGCGTTCCTGGCGATTGTGCTACAGCACTGTATCGGGGAGTTTATTTATCGTCCTGAAACCTTGCCGCACGATGGAATTATGTTGGGAATGCTGTTCCATTTCACCCGATTCGGGACGCCGACATTCATATTTATTTCCGGATTGCTCTTTTTCTACAATTATTACCATAGCCTCAACTACGGTTCATTTATACGCAAAAGGGTTATGGACATCTATGTTCCGTTTGTCATATGGACGATCGTCTATTTTACACTATCACAGGGGGTTCTGTGGTTTATACAAGGCGAAAGCTGGCTTCTGTTTCTGAAGGAGCTCTTCATTCCGTCCAATGCGTATCACCTTTGGTTTATTGTGATGATCTTTCAGTTTTACTTGTTGTTCCCGATGTTTCGGGGAATTGTACGCTTCGGACAGCGGCTGTGGGAGCGACATGGAGCGGAGATGGCGGGTAAGGCCGCACTGAATACCATGATCGTCTTCGGCGTACTGTTTTTGGGATATCTATATTTATCTTATGATATTTTCCCGCGGATTCATGCATCTACTGACCAAGGTTGGCTTCAATGGCTGATTGAACATCGCATGTTATATTTCATCTCCCATGCCTTTTACTTTGTTTCGGGAGCTGTGATTGCGCTCTATTTATCGCAGTGGCGCGACTTGGTGCGTAAATCATCCGCCTGGAATCCGTTCATTTTCGCGCTATTGTACGTGTGGATGGGGTATCGTCTGTTGTCTCATTCCACGGATACGATGAATTTATATGTGTCCACCTATTTGAAACCTTCTACGTTCCTGTTGATTGTCTCGCAGATGCTGATTATGTATGGAATGAGCCTGAAGCTTGCGGAAACACGCTCCTTGCTTCAGCGCCTGTTCCGGTGGATCGGCACGTATTCGTTCGGCGGCTTTCTGGCTCATCCGTTGGCGATATGGGCATTAGCTCCGTTGACGAGGCCGGATCGATGGGTAGGTAATCATCTGGGCGTGACCGCGCTGTTTTATATTGGGGTATTGGCTTTATCGCTTGGTTTGTCCTACGGTGTATCCAAGTTGCCTTTCGGGAGCTGGATCATGGGTCCGACCGGAGCAAAGCGGGCCTTGCGCCCGGCCAAGGGAACTTCACAACCTGTGCAAGATGCGCCTGTGACCCTGAGTTGATAGTTATGCCAGGCAATGGGCACGCTTAACCTATAGGACTGATTATGGAAATGCATCTTAGAATTTACAGAAGATTGAGGTGTCTGGTTTAGTATGATGAAGAAATACGGTTTAGCGATTCAGATTGTCATTGGCTTGGTGCTTGGTATTATTGTGGGCGCTATTTTCTTTGGCAATGATCAGTTGCCCAAATATTTGGGACCCATCGGGGATATTTTCATTCGTTTGATCAAAATGATCGTCGTTCCCATCGTCATCTCCACATTGATCGTCGGGGTGGCCGGTGTAGGCGACTTTAAGAGGTTAGGCAAAATTGGCGGTAAAACCATTCTCTACTTCGAAATTGTTACAACCGTCGCGATTCTTGTCGGATTGCTGGCCGCGAATATTTTTCAACCGGGCGCGGGGATTGACCGTACCACATTAACGGAATCGGATATTTCCAAATATGTGGATACGGCCGCTGAGACGCAAAGTCACGGATTCGCGGATACGTTCGTCAACATTGTGCCGAAGAACGTGTTTGATGCGCTGGCTCGCGGCGACATGCTGGCAATCATCTTCTTCTCCGTATTATTCGGATTAGGCGTTGCGGCGATTGGGGAGAAAGGCAAGCCTGTGCTGAGCTTCTTCCAGGGCGTGGCGGAAGCGATGTTCTGGGTGACGAATCAGGTGATGAAGTTCGCGCCGTTCGGCGTATTCGCTCTGATTGGGGTAACGGTATCGACTTTCGGTCTGAGTTCGTTAATTCCGCTAGGTAAGCTGGCGATTCTTGTTTATGCGACCATGGCTTTCTTTATCCTTGTTGTGTTGGGCTTGGTTGCGCGGATGGTCGGAATTCGAATTACGAATATCTTCCGGATCTTGCGGGATGAAATTCTGCTCGCTTACTCAACGGCATCTTCAGAAACGGTATTGCCGAAGATTATTGAGAAAATGGAGAAATTCGGCTGTCCGAAGGCGGTTACTTCTTTCGTGGTGCCGACAGGCTACTCGTTTAATTTGGACGGCTCCACCTTGTATCAAGCGTTGGCTTCGGTGTTTATAGCTCAATTGTACGGTATTCACTTGTCTTGGTACGAGCAGTTGACACTGGTGTTGGTGCTGATGGTTACGTCCAAAGGGATCGCCGGCGTACCGGGTGTATCCTTCGTCGTCTTGCTGGCGACATTGGGTACGGTCGGGTTGCCGGTGGAAGGTCTGGCTCTGATTGCCGGAATCGACCGCATCCTGGACATGGCGCGTACGGTCGTGAACGTGTTCGGGAACGCGTTGGCCGCGGTTGTTATCTCCAAGTGGGAAGGCGTCTACGACCATGAGAAAGGCAAGGCTTATTTGGCTGAGTTAAAGCAAGCTTAATTGTGGGTTTCTGGAAAAGCGTCGCATAGCGGCGCTTTTTTCAATATGATAGAAAGTATTAAAATATGGGTGATAACTAGGGTTTGCACTTCTTTAGGGGTGTTACTGATACTTATTTGAGCTGGAATGCTGGGTTATCCCGAAGGCTCAGTGGTGTGATAAAAGAAGGCAATGCAGTAATTTTTGTTCTTGGGAAAAATGAGGGTTAATGTGTTTAGAGAAGGAAATATGAAATTTCAAAAAATGTTTGTCCGTGAGTCAGGCAACCTGTACATGTAAGCACATCGGTTTGCGTGAAATGAGTTGTTTATAAGTAACAGCAGGTGTATCTATGAACAGCCGAAATAACTTCGACACCGCACGGTTTGGTTTCAGTGAATAATTAATGCGATAGGATACTTCATCCAGATACGATTGTAAATGCTTGTCGCTTACTCCGTAATATCGCTCGTTTATTCTAACAGGAACAGAATCACAAATGATATTTATTGTGTCGCATGCGTTATACTTTTTGGAACCGTAATGAATAAAAGGAACTCGGACAGAACTACTTACATGAGTCTCAATGAAGTTGGAATAATCCCAATAGCTAAGCTCTTTGTTCGGATGATGCTTCGGCATAAAAACATGCTTCAGCTTGACATAGGAAACCTCACCATAGAAGTTAAGAGAAGCTCCCCCAACAAATGGCTGCTCGTTCCGGATCGTCTTAAAGCCTTTAATATGAAAATTGCACGGGTTGTACTCAGCTGAAATCACTTCGACAAGGCCTGTGAGTAGCTGCTGCGCATCTCCTTGCTGAATGGCATGGCGAAGTTTGTGTAGGATTAACCAGGCCGTCTTATACGTGACTTGAATGACAGAGGCTAATTCTACGGCGTTAATTGAAGAGGAAGGGTTAGCAATGAGAAATAAAGCTTGAAACCACTTATGAAGTAAAGTACGACTTCCTTGCATAATCGTCCCTACGAGAAGAGAAGCTTGATACTTGCAGTTGCGGCATTCATACAGAGGCAGCCGACGTGTAGTGATAATATGGGCTTCAACGCAAGCGCACCGTGGACAGCGGTAACCGTTGGGCCACTTGGCTGAGATCAGGATGGGCAGACATGAAGCCTCATCATGATACTTGCGCTTAAATTGATCGAAAGTTACTACATGAGTAGACACAATCCTCAACCCTTCCCCATTAAGAGAACATGAGTTCTGTATATGTCATATAATACCAAACAAATGTTCTTATTACAAGTGGTTTTTTGAAAAGAACGGATATTATTTTCACCTGATTCTTCGGGATAACCCAGCATTGGCGCTGAAATGCATTTAATACTTGGCAGTTGATCCAGCCTAGTGCGCGAACTCTTTAGTTTCCAACATAGCCAAGAACACGGTCGCCCATCTGAGAGGCCTTGATAGAGGTTTTTTTATTGGCTTAAAATGTACGACAGCATTCATACCAGGTCGTGACAGGAGTCTCTGTATGGGCGGGCTGGATTTTGCTAAGATGAGTGCGATTTAGGTTCCTAATCGTTTGACATGGGGGAATGAGTGAGTATGACCTGGGACAATACAAGGCACTGGCTGGATACTGACGGAAAACCGTTGCACGCGCACGGAGGCGGATTCTGGCAGGAAAACGGGTATTATTACTGGTTTGGTGAAAATCGGGAGAGACGCAATAAAGTATCCGTTTATCGTTCCCGTGACTTGGCGCAATGGGAATTCCGGAGGCATATTATCACATTGGACTCGCCGTTTGAACCTGTATATTTCCAGACGGATCCAGAGATGGATCCGCATGGAGCAGCGGCGGCGGGAACAGGCAGCGGGTGTATTGTGGAACGGCCCAAAGTGATTCGCAATCCGCTCACCGGGCGTTATGTGCTGTGGGCGCATTGGGAAAACGGGCAGGATTATACCGGCGCCCGCGCGCTTATTGCAAGCTGCGACACCATCGACGGGGAGTACGTGTACCACGGGAGCTTCAACCCGATCGGACATATGTCGCGAGACTGCACACTGTTCGTGGACGATGACGGCAGCGCATACTTCATCTCGGCGGCGCGGGACAATGCGGATTTGCATATGTACCGTCTGTCCGAGGACTATTTAAGCATTGCGGAGCACGTGAAGACGTTGTGGCCCTCCCAGTACCGGGAGGCGCCGGCCGTCATGAAGAGTGAGAATGTCTACTTTATGGTTACATCCGGCTGCACGGGATGGCCACCGAATCAGGGGACGTATGCTTACGCGGTGGGGAGCCTGCTTGGACCGTGGACATCGCAACAGAACTTGGGCGGTGTGACGACTTGGGATACGCAACCGACCTGCATTCTGCCGATCCGGGGTTCGGAGACAACGACCTATCTTTATGTCGGAGATCGTTGGGATCCCGCCGAATACGGCAATTCGGCTTATGTGATGCTGCCTCTTCGCTTTCCCACGGACACTTCGATGGAGCTCGACTGGCAGGAGCATGTAGTGCTGGATGTGGGGACGGGTGCTGCCCGGCATATGCCCAAGCATACGGATGTCGTTATAGCACGGGCTGGGCGGCAAGAAATGCTGCATCGCATGAAATGTCATGGATTGGATACCTATTTGGCGCCGGCGGAGACTTTCCCGAAATCCGGATCGAATGTTGTACAGCGCGTGCTTTCCTATGCTTCTGGCCAACTTTATTGGATCGTGGCAGTCGTGGAGGAAGAGCGAGTCGTGCTGGTGCATGCGGACAGCGGATTAGCGCTTCAGCCGGCGTCCGCTGAGGCAGAAGCGCCGGTACTGCTAGCGGAGCGCACGAATGCTTCGGAGCAACAGTGGGAGTGTATCGAGCTTGGCGGTGGATGGGCGAAGCTGGTGAACGCGCAGTCGAAGCTTGCGCTGACGTATCGGCGCGAAGAGGGCTCCGTGCTTGTCGTTACCGAGGAAGTTCCGGGCAACCAAGCCCGATGGGGCTGGGGTTCCGCTTACGGTCATCCCGACCCGCAAGCGTTCGCCGTCGTACCGGTCTATGATCGAATGCGCTCCAACTAGGCATGGCCTGCAATTTCTCGTCGCAGGCCATGGTTTTGGGCGACTGTCGATGCTGACCATGATTTTTAGATGAATTATGGATAATATCTATTCATAAACTGGAAAATCCCATATGATAGATTTAAATCTTGTGTTCAGGTTATCCATGAAGGAGAAATAATGGAATTTATTACAGATGAATTAATTGAATCTGTCGAGCGGGAGCTTCTCCCGTTACTGAAAGTGGAAAGTATACATCCGCATGAACCTGTAATTATCAAGTTCCATCCTGAAGGGTGGGAAGTGTTAGGTACGGGCAATTACGCAGCCGTGATCGCGCATAGAGACAATCCGGAGATGGTCATCAAGGTATACGCGGAGGGGCGTCCCGGCCTTGCGGATGAGGTGGAAGTGTATCGTCGGCTGGGCAATCATCCGGCGTTCTCGACATGCTACCATTCTTCGGATTCCTATTTAATTATGAAACGCATGAGAGGGATCACATTATATAATTGTGTCATTAAAGGCATTCGCATACCGCGACAGGCGATTCAGGATATCGATGAGGCATTATACTATGCCCGAAGCCGGGGGCTGTGCCCGCATGATATTCACGGCAAAAATGTGATGTTATATGAAGGACGCGGCAAGGTGCTGGATGTGTCGGACTTTCTGAAGGAGGAATATTGCCGGATGTGGGATGACCTGAAGAAGGGATATGACAAATATTATGAACCGTTTCTACACCGGTTTCCGATGCCGATTCCCGGCTTTATGATGGATTGGGTGCGGAGAGGATATCGACTATATAAGAAGCGGGATTGAGCAGCGAGGACTATTGCTGTTTAAGTTGCCGCTTGATCAGATGAATTTCTTCCTCGTTCTCGATCAACTTCTTGCGGTGGAAATCCAGCCTGTCGTTGACGCTCTGCAAACCTGCCATCAACTTGTTATCCGCTTCGATGTTTTCTATGTGAAATTGGTCCAGTTTCACGTCCAAAGCCTCCAATCGGAAATCCACACGATCCATGCGCCGATCCATGCTTTCCAAGCGCTCATCAACGGTGTCAAAACGCGAATCCATATCCCCTAATCGTGTATCCATAACTTCTAAGCGTGAATTCATAACTTCTAAGCGCGAATCCACTCCTTCTAATCGCGAATCCATTCCCTCTAAGCGCAAATTCACATCGTCTAAGCGTGAATCCATTCCCTCTAAGTGTGAATTCATTCCCTCTAAGCGTTGATTCGTATGCTCTGCTTGTTTGCGCAGTAAAGTTATTTCATAGAGCATGAGCTTCAATGTATCTTCCATGGAATTCCCTCCAATTCATTGTCTCTTAATTATACGGATTATGAATTCAAAGTCTATAGAATCGGAACAAATGTTCTCTCCAATGAACACGATGAACAAGCCTGTCAGGTTGCCTGCAGGTTTATTTGTCATTCCCATAACTGGAGCCTGTTAACACTTTGTAACTACTTCCGTAATTCTCTGCTGTACTATGAATCTATCAAGAGGGGACGGCGACTTACAGGCGGTGTTCCGGACATCTAAGCGAACGCAGAAGGTTGGGATTAAGTTATGAAGAGAAAGAGAAGAAGACGGCTGGGCATGTTGGTTTTGGCTGTAATTACAGTGTTTATGATTACTAGTTTTGCAGAGAAGAGTCCCGTATTTTCAGGAAAGAATAACGCAATCAGTGAGGACCAAGCAAAGAATCTGAACAACTCGGGCAACAACAGTATTCCGCCCCCTGTGAAACCAGCACCAGAGCCCAAGCCAGAATCGGAATCGAGTGTGGAACCAGAGAACGTAACCAAGCCTGATCCCCCCGATGCCAAGCCGGAAACCCCAACCGAAACGGAAAGCCAAGGGGAAACCGAATCCAAGCCTGTACCTGACCCGACAGACAAGTCAGAGTTAGAGAATGCCGTTATTCCCGTTAAAAAACCGGATCCCAAGCCGCCTGTGCCTGTTCATCCGCAAGTCCAAGAGGACCGCAAGAAGTTTGTAGCCCTTACCTTTGACGATGGACCTGACGGGAAATACACTTCCGCGGTTATGGATATTTTGGACGAATATAAGGTAAAAGGGACGTTCTTCGTTGTCGGACAACAGGCGATTAAATTTCCTGAAGTGATCCAACGCATGAAGAATGAGGGTCATTCCATCGGCAATCATACCTTCAGTCATGTGAATATGCCCAAACAAAGCATTGAAGAGATGAAAGAACAAATTACCAAGACCGATGAAGCCATCAAGGATGCGACGGGGGAGACTCCCACCTTGTTCCGGGCGCCTTACGGGTCTGCGAATGCTCAAGTAAAGGAAACCGTCAGCCAAATGAGCAAAACACTCGTACCCTGGAGCGTCGATACGCGGGATTGGGCCGGAACATCGGTTGCCGGCATGATGGGGCATCTGAAGAAAGAGATATCGCCTGGCGGCATTGTATTGATGCATAGTTTTGGCGGTAAGAACGGAGACCTCAACAACACGTTGCAAGCCTTACCCCTGATCATCGAATATTTGCAAAATAACGGCTATACCCTTGTAACCACCGAAGTATTGCTAGCGGCTAAGGGATAAGGACAAGCTAATTTAAGTTGACATGTTGTTATCCTGACCAAAAAATGGACTAAATATATCCCGCAATGGATTCGGTCGAAAGGATTCGTTTTATATGCCTAAATGGTGGTTTCAAAATGATATAAATATAAAGGCGGGATCAGCGTTAATTTCAGCGTCGCTGCTGCTGGGCGGATGCAACTTCATGTCGTCTCCGCTCGACCTGCTGCAAACCCCTGTATTGTCCGCGCAACAGGAAGAGATGAAGTCCGCGGTGCTGTCCTACTTGCCGGAAGGCGCGAAACTGACGTTTCCGCTAAATGACAAGAACACAGGCGCGGTTCGCAAAGCGGATTTCGACGGAGACGGGAAAGATGAGCTGATCGCCTTTTACAAGATCCCTCGCAATGACTTTGAATTGGGTATCCTTATTCTGAAAAGCACCGACGCCGGTTGGGAAGACGCGGGCTCGGTACGCGAACCCGCGGCAGAGGTTGAATATGCGGAGCTTCAAGATGTATCCGGGGACGGATTGCCAGAACTGTTAATTGGTTGGCAAGGGTCCGCCCAGTGGACGAAGGAACTGTCGGTATATGCCTGGAGCGAAGGCAAGCTCACCGAGAAAGGCAATGCATTATATAGCGCATCCGCGATAACGGATTTGGATTCTGACGGTGTTCATGAATTCTTGGCGCTGCATCATGATAAGCAATTAATGACTGCTGAAGCGAAACTTTACCGCTATCGTAACGGCTCGTTGGTTGAGGCGGATACGCTAAAGATGGACGGCACCATTAATGAGTACGGTAACGTAATGACAGGTAAAGCGAGCTCCGGGGTCAACGGTGTTTTCGTAGATGTCAGTGTCGGCGCACATTCAGCATACACTTCCCTGTTGATTCTGAGGAATGGGCGATTAACCGATGCGTTTCAGTATTTGGGCAAGCCGGCAACAGAAGCTTTTGAAGTGACGTTCAAGCCGAGTTTTCAGAAGAGCGAAGATATTAACGGGGACGGAATTATAGAAATTGTTATTCAGAGGGAAGCTCCCGGCAATGAAGACAAGGCGTACGCGAATATGACATGGATTTATGAGTGGTACCAGTGGGATGGCAAGTATGGATTAAAGAAAGTATTCGAAAACTACTATCACGTCATCTACGATTCAAACGGAATACGCGGAATGCAACTTGACATTCCGAAACGATGGGAAGGACAATATGCGATTGATGAAGAGGTGACAACGGAAGGGGACAGTATCGTAACGTTCCGTTATCTAGGCAGCCTTCCCAACGAGACCGCCGAATTATTCCGCATCCACTATATTCGAAAAACGAAGTGGTCTTCCGCGCAAGCCGAGTGGATTGCCGGGAAGGTGCCTTTCGTAGCGTTAGGCGAGGCGGGAGAAGATGTCATCATCGCCGCAACATTGCCGCAAACGGAAGCGGAACTATCTCCGAAAGAGTTGGAAGAATATGAAGCCATCCGTCCGAATGCGCAGCAATTACGCGATATGTACAAACCGTACCGAGTGGAGACGGAACAACAAGACCCGATGCATGGAGGTGTATCCGTTGAAGGTGCTGCTTCTGGAGGATGAAGAATCCATTCGCGGGTTCATTCGAATTAATTTGAAGCGTCAGGGTATGGAAGTCATTGAAGCGGACACGGGTGAGGAAGCGCTCGTAAAAGCGGGGCTTGAGGGCGATATCCAGATCGCGCTGCTGGATGTAATGCTGCCGACGATCAGCGGTTTCGAAGTATGTGAACAGCTGCGCCTCCAGTATCCCCGCATGGGCATTATTATGCTGACCGCCCGGTCGCAGGAGGCCGATAAAATCCGCGGGTTGGAGCTTGGCGCCGACGATTATGTGCATAAGCCTTTCTCTCCCGGTGAACTGGTAGCCCGTATGAAAGCCTTAAGCCGGAGAATGAACATAGAAGAAATGCCGGATCGCGAACCCGAAACGGGTCTCGGTCCCATTCGGTTTGTACCCGAAGAACGTAAACTGCTAAAGCATGAAGAGGAAATTCAACTGACACCCACTGAATACGCTATCGTCAAACTCTTATTGGAGCGGAGCAACAAAAGTGTCAGTCGCGATGACATCCTGACGGAAGTATGGGGCAGGCATTATGTCGGTGATCTGAAGATCGTGGACGTCAACATAAGAAGATTGCGTCAGAAGATTGAAGAAGACCCCTCCAATCCGGTATATATTCACACGGTCTGGGGATATGGTTACATATGGAAGAGAGACAGCCAGCCATGAGAAGTTTACGAACGCGTATTATGCTTAATTTCGGCGTCATCATCGTTGCTATCGTTCTGACCTTGAGCATCCTGTTTCTGACCGCGGTAAGGCAGTACTATTTCGGCGGCGCTCGTCAGGCTCTGGAAGAACGCGCCGAAGTTTATTCCGCCTTGTATAGTAAGTATCTCGGAAACCAGCCGCTGGTGGAGAAGTCCAGATATATCCTTGAGAATATGAATGAGGAAGAAGGCTTTACGACGACTCAGATTGTGGATCCCTCCGGTCGGCTGGTGGTGGATTCCAACGGTTTCAGCGGGGATCAGCTGCCGTTAACGGGCGACTTAGCCGCTGCGTTGAAGGGGAAGCCTCACATGTGGACAGGCGTGACGGAACTTGGCGAGGAAGTCATCGCGGTAGCCTATCCGTTGAAAGAAGCGGGACAGACCGTGGGCGCCATCCGTTACATGACGTCTATAGAGCGGTTAAATACAGCCGTTCGAAATCTGACGTGGATGACGACAGCCGTCGCGCTTACCGTCATCTTGCTCTCCATGACCGGAAGTTATTTATTGGCGGTCCGTATGATTCGTCCTGTACAGGAGCTCACGAAAGCGGCTAAGACGATGGCCCGGGGGGATTTCCGGCATCGCGCGGTCATTAGACATGAAGATGAAATCGGTCAGTTAGCTTTTTCTATGAACCATATGGCTGAAGAAATTGAGCGTAACGAGCGTCTGAAGAATGATTTCATCGCTTCCGTTTCCCATGAACTGCGTACGCCCCTCACTTCCATCCAAGGATGGAGTGAAACCCTGGCGGAAGGTGACTTGCAGGATAAAGAGGAATTGACTACAGGGTTAACCGTTATCTCGCGTGAAAGCTTGCGGTTATCGGGATTGGTTGAGGATCTGTTGGATTTCTCCAAGCTGCAGGCCCAATCCATCACGATATACAGAGAAAGGCTGGACCTCCGGCGGATGATGGATGAGATCGGACAACAATATGCGGTAAAGCGGAGCCGGGGTGGTGTGCGGCTGGAGATCGATTATGCCGAAGAGCCCCTGTGGGTTTCCGGGGACGAGAACCGGCTGCGGCAGGTGCTGATCAACGTCATGGACAATGCCATCAAATTTGCGAAGACGGAAGGAGGCTTTATTCGTCTCGAAGGAACAACCGAACACCAAGAAGTCATCTTAAAGGTCATCGATAACGGCACCGGGATTGCTCCGGGCGACTTACCGTACGTAACCCGAAAGTTCTATAAAGGGGATACCAAACGCTCCGGCAGCGGCATCGGGTTGGCGCTTTCCCAAGAGATTGTTCAGGTGCACGGGGGGGCCATGGAACTCCAGAGCCTGCTAGGCGAGGGGACCACCGTTACCATTCGATTGCCTAAAGCGCAATAACTACAGTTATTCCTCCCGCAGTTCCGCGGACGGCAGTAATTGAAACAGGTTCGAAGTTGTGTTTAACATCATGCCATAATGCCAATACCAATAACTATATAGGTACTTTAGTCCCTTTTTGATGCAAAACAGGCGATTTTGTCTGAATATTAGGCGAATTTCATAAAACTGCTATGGACAGGCTCCCCTGAATGCAATAACATAGTAAAATCGCTATTGACTATACTACTTAGAGGAGCATCAGATCCAGTTATGAAATCATCTGCAAACAAACCTACTCTTGAACTGAATAATACCAGTAAGGAAACATTCTCCTCCGCCGGGTTTATTCTGTCCGCGATCGGCAGCTCGGTCGGCTTGGGCAACATGTGGAAATTCCCATATATTACGGGGCTTTACGGCGGCGCGGCGTTCTTCCTGCTGTTCACCATTTGCTTGGTTGTGATCGGGCTTCCTATTTTGCTGGCGGAATTGACCATTGGTCGGGGAAGCCGGGGCAACGCTTCGTCCGCATTCACCATTTTGTCGGGACATAAATATTGGAGCTACTTCGGAGGGCTCGGCGTACTGGCCGCATTCGTCATTATGGCGTTCTATACTGTTGTGGCGGGTTGGACAATGCATTATGCGGTTCAATCGTTTACCGGTAAGCTGTTTTCCGGGGGCGATTTCGGCGCGCAGTTCGAGAATTTTAACGCAACACTTCAGCCTGTAGGCTGGCAAATCGTTGTCATGATTATTTCGGTATTCGTCGTGGCCAAAGGGATCTCCGGCGGTATCGAGAAATTTAACAAAGTCTTGATCCCGGGTCTGATTATCATCCTGTTAGTGTTGATGGTACGCGCTTTGTCCTTACCGGGTGCCGGAGCGGGCGTAGAGTTCTTCCTGAAGCCGGACTTCTCCAAATTAACGGTGGAATCCGCGCTGGTGGCGCTGGGACATGCGTTCTTCTCGCTTTCTTTGGGGATGGGAACCATGTTAACTTACGGGGCTTATGTGGAAAAAAGACAATCGCTCGGCACAGCCACCCTGGCTGTCGGCTTCGGCGATTTGCTGTACGCGCTGGTAGCGGGTCTGATTATCTTTCCTACCTCATTCGCGTTCGGCATCCCTTCATCCGCAGGTCCCGGGCTTGTGTTCGTTGCCTTGCCGGCGGCTTTTGACGCGATGTGGATGGGTGAGTTTTTCGGCGGCTTGTTCTTCATTCTGCTCGCGATTGCGGCGCTGACTTCCGCGATTTCGATTCTGGAAGTGCCGGTGGCCTTCGTTATGGACAAGTTCAGAACAACCCGCGCCAAGGCGGCATCCTCGGTCGGAGCTTTATGTCTTGTGTTCGGCATTCCCGCCGCGCTGTCCTTGTACGGACCGCTTAGCGGTTTTTTGCCGGGGGGCAAGAGCATCTTCGACTGGATGGATTTCCTGGGATCCTACGTACTGTTGCCGCTGGGCGGTCTGGTGGTGACTCTGTTTACGGGATATGTCTGGAAGCATGCGGGTCAGGAAGCGGGCTTAACCTCAGGTTGGTATAAGCTGTGGATGTTCCTCCTTCGTTATATTGCGCCGTTCCTGGTCATTGCTGTGTTCATTTATTCGATCTACTCCAATCTGTAGGCATGAGCCTGCGAAAATCCTTCCTCACCCGAATATGGTGTGTTGAGGGATTTTTTTGTTAAAATAAGGACAAGAAATCCAAGGGGTGTGACTTACGTGGCAGTACAACGCGAAACGAACGAAGCGATTCATTACGGGGACCCGGGTCTGACAGGCGGCATGTCCGTGCTGTCCTGGGAATTCGATGAAGCATATGGATACGAAGGAAACGATTTAGGAGCGGTATATAATCTTGACCGAACGGTATTCGGACTGTGGGCGCCGACGGCTTCGGAAGCCAAGGTTGTTCTGTTTGCGGACTGGCAAGGCGAAGCGCAGGAAGAACAGGCCATGCTGCGGGGATTGAAGGGTGAATGGAAGACGGAAATTCCGGGGGATTGGCACGGGGTTTATTATAGCTATAGGGTCAAAATAGGCGACAAATGGAACGAAGCGGTAGATCCGTATGCGCGTGCTGTCGGTATGAACGGCAATCGCGGCGTTGTCGTCGACCTCGCGTTGACGAATCCCGAAGGGTGGGGGCGCGCGGTTAAGCCTGCGTTGGCTGAAGCAGTGGACGCTGTCATCTATGAAGTGCACGTCAGAGATTTGACGATCCATCCGGAGAGCGGAGTCGCCCATAAAGGAAAGTATTTGGGCGCCGCGCAGACCGGAACGAAAGGGCCGAACGGCGTGCCTACGGGTCTCGATCACATTCGGGATCTGGGTGTAACGCATGTTCAGTTTCTGCCCATCTATGATTACAGCTATGATTCGGTGGATGAATCGCGTCTGCACGAATCCCAGTATAACTGGGGGTATGATCCGCAGAACTACAATGCGCCTGAGGGTTCTTACGCTACAGATGCCGTCGATCCTTTATGCCGGATTCGCGAGCTGAAGACGATGATTCAGGCTTGCCACGATAACGGACTGCGCGTGATTATGGATGTCGTGTACAACCATGTGTTCGATGCCTATCGAATGAATTTCACGAAGCTGGTTCCGGGTTATTACTTCCGCTACACCGATGATAACCGGCTGTCCGACGGCTCGGGCTGCGGCAATGATACGGCGTCGGAGAGGCGCATGGTGCGCAAGTTCATCGTGGATTCCGTGCTGTATTGGGCACGGGAGTACCGGATCGACGGATTCCGCTTCGACTTGATGGGGCTCCATGACGTCGATACGATGAACGCGATCCGCGCGGGGCTCGACGCGCTGGACCCGACCATCCTGATGCTGGGCGAAGGATGGCACATGGGTACGCCGCTGCCTGAAGAGATGAAGGCGAATCAGGGGAACGCCGGGCGGATGCCGCGCATCGCCCAGTTCAATGATTCGTTCCGCGATACGCTGAAGGGCAGCGTGTTTCACGGGCCGGACCCGGGCTTCGCCAGCGGCAAGCCGCATGCCGAGCACGATCTCAAGCGAGGCATCGTCGGCGGCGTGGCCCATTGGGCCGGCCTGCACTCCTTCGCGCACGAACCGAACCAGTCGGTGTCGTACGCGGAATGCCATGACAACTTGACCCTGTGGGATAAGTTGTTGCAGGCGATGCCCGGTGAGCTTGAGGAGACGTTACGGCGGTCCCACCGCCTGGTATCGTCGATCCTGCTCACCTCGCAGGGCATCCCATTCCTGCACGCGGGGCAGGAATTCATGCGCACGAAGGGCGGCGACCACAACAGTTACCGGTCTCCGACCGAGGTGAACTGGATGGACTGGCGCCGCCGTGCGGAGCGCAGCGCGGATGTGGAGCATGTGAAGCAGCTCATCGCGCTGCGCAAAGCGCATCCGGCCTTCCGCATGCCGAAGGCCGATCAGATCCGCGAGCATCTCATCTTCGAGGAGTGCTCCGCGGGCGGCGTGGCGTACACGTTGCGTGAACATGCGAACGGCGATGCGGCTAAGCATCTGTTCGTGGTGCATAACGGTACGCGCGGAGACCTCACGGCCCATGTGCCGGCGCTGGGAGCTTGGCGGCCGTTGTTCGGCGCGGAGGACATCGTCTCCTTCGGCGTCGGGAGCTCGCCGTCGGAATTGACGGTGCGCGGATTCAGCTGCGTCATCCTGGAGTGCCGGGATTAGCCGTGTAATCCACCGTGTGATTCAACATAGTCAAGAGAATAAGGAGCATGAACCGATATGGAAGAACTGAAACCATTGGCATCATTGCTGTCACGTGTATTTCGCGGCGGCGGTGACGAAGCCTTGGTACAAGCTGTATTAAGTCAAGTGCGGCGCAGCGAGCCGGACGGGATCACGAAAATAACAATCAAGCCTGTTGAGCTGAAAGGGTCACTGCATTATCAGTTTCACGCGCAGCAAGGGCCCAAAGTGCTCCATGAAAACCTGACGCCAACGGAGGCGGAAGCCAGATGTAACGAGCTGTTCCAGACGCAATTCAGACAAGCGCTCATTCGTACAACCGAGGCGGAATACCAAGTGTTGATCAGCAAAAAATTCAAAGTCAACATCAACACCAAATCCACCGCCTCGGCCAAGCCGGTCCTGACGCATAACCGCAAGAAGAATTATGTGCTGGAGGAAGGTACGCCTGTGCCGTTCCTTGTGGAACTGGGAATTATGAATGAGACGGGCAAAGTTCTTGCCGCGAAGTATGATAAGTTTCGTCAGATCAACCGCTTCCTGGAAATGATCCGCGATGTTGTGCCTAGCTTGCCTCAAGAGAAAGGTCGTACCTTGAACATTGTGGATTTCGGATGCGGCAAATCGTATTTGACGTTCGCGCTCTATTATTATTTGAAGGAAATCGAAGGACTGAACATTAACGTCATCGGCCTGGATCTGAAGGAAGATGTCATTACACATTGTTCGACGCTTGCGGAGCGTTTCGGGTATGAAGATTTACATTTTCTCGTCGGGGATATTTCTCAATATAACGGTCTGACCGAAGCGGACATGGTCGTCACGCTGCATGCCTGCGATACCGCTACCGACGCGGCCTTGGAGAAAGCGGTTCGCTGGAACGCTTCCGTCATTCTCTCGGTGCCTTGTTGTCAGCATGAATTGTTCGCGCAGGTTAGAAGCGAGGTGCTTTCTCCGATGTTGAACCACGGAATCATTAAAGAGCGTTTCGCCGCCCTGGCGACAGATTCCATTCGGGCGCAGCTGCTGGAACTGGTCGGGTACCGTACGCAAATTCTGGAGTTCATCGATATGGAGCACACACCGAAGAACCTGCTGATCCGCGCGGTCCGCGGAGAACGGACGAATACGGACAAGCTGGCTCAGAGTTATCGGGAGTTCGTTTCTTTCTTGCATGCGAAGCCTTATCTGGAGCGGGCTTTGGCGGACATATTGGAGCCGCTGTGGGCACAGCATCCCTCTAATTCATAACTACATGCGGACCTTTCCGCGCCCAAAAAGAAAAACGGAAGGCTACGAGCCCTCCGTTTTCTTTGATTTTAGGTTCCCTCGTATTGAGCGACCGATTGCTTGGCTAGCGCATCCACCGGCATTTTCAGGTAATAGTCGGCGAATTGCTTCGTTACATACAATTTATTCATATGAGCGATCGGCGCCATGTGAATCTTGAACTCCTTGTTATTGGCCTCGACCATTTTCCAGTTCGCTTTTACGCGGATAAAATATTTCAGACGTTCCGACATCAGATCGTTGTTCTCCGAGCCTTGCGACACCACTTGGAATGTTGCCTTGCCGTCCGTACCCACAACCACCGTATAGCCTAGCTTCATGGCTATTTCTCTCAGAGGAACCCATGTTGCACCGTGCATTTGCAGCGTTTTCACACCTTCATACAGCGGATCTTTCTGTGTTGTCGCCGTTCCCGCCGAAGCGGCTCCAGGCAATGCAATCGCTGCGCATACCAATGTGGTGGCCAGAGCTTTTTTCCAAACTTTCATCGTAAAATTCCTCCTCGAGTATAGGTAATTTGTAGTATAATTTTCCTGCTTGATTTCATATAACCACAGAATATGGTTTTGAATAACAGGAATTAGCAAGAAAGCCAAATAGGACCTGAAAAATTTGTCGAACCCATATATTTCTTGGCATTTTTATTAGTATATTTGTTTGAATATGCACGTTAATTTGCTATAATGATCGAGTGTTTCCGAGTGTATCAGCATAGAATACGTTTGCAGGATTTATACATTTATGTAGAGAGAACAACTGATTTAACCACATTTGGAATCGAAGCCTCCGATTAATTGACCGGTGGTATATCGCGAAGGGGTGAGTATTGGCCTATGTTCACAGCGCTTGATCTTGATTTTTCAAAAATTGAATCGTACATCCCTTTTATGTTAAAAGGAACGTTATTTACGTTGCAATTCACGTTTTTCTCTTTATTAGTTGGTCTTATATTGGGTTTGATTCTGACTTTATTTAAAATTTCGACTATTAAACCTTTAAAGTGGTTTGCCGTTGCGTACACTTCGGTGTTCCGCGGCACGCCGCTCTTGCTGCAATTGACACTCGTTTATTTTGCCACTCCGCAGTTAATAGGTATTGAAATTTCAGCCCTTGCCGCGGGGGTTATCACATTCGGGATGAACTCGGCCGCTTATGTATCTGAGACGATGCGCGGTGGGATTCTCGCCGTGGATAAAGGACAAGATGAGGCAGCGATGTCATTGGGTGTTCCTTACGCGACACGAATGCGTCATATTATATTGCCGCAGGCATTCCGTAACATTTTGCCGTCATTAGTGAACGAAGTTATTGCGCTCTTAAAGGATTCCACGCTCGTTTCGGTCATTGGTGTCATGGACTTATTGTGGAGAGCCAAGACGGTCGGTAACAAAATCTTCGTTTACTTCGAACCGCTGTTATTCGCTGGCCTTGTATACTATTTACTGGTCATGGCTTTGACGATTCTAGCCAACTTACTTGAAAGGAGATTGCGCCGCGGTGATTAACATTGAGAACTTACACAAATCGTTCGGTAAATTGGAAGTGCTGAAGGACATCTCCACCACCATTGAGAAGGGGCAGGTTGTCGCTGTCATCGGGCCTTCAGGTTCAGGTAAATCGACTTTTCTGCGTTGCATGAATTTGTTGGAGACACCCACGCAAGGACGCATTCTGATCAATGGACGCGATATCACAGCCGACCGTAAGGAAATCAACGAGATTCGCCAGAACGTCGGGATGGTCTTTCAACACTTTCACTTGTTTCCGCATATGACGGTGTTGCAGAACATGATTTTTGCGCCAATGAAAATCAAGAAGTTGTCCAAAGAGGAAGCGGTCAACAAAGCTATGGAGTTGCTGAAACGGGTCGGGCTCGCGGATAAAGCGGATGTATATCCCAACCGATTGTCGGGCGGCCAGAAGCAACGGGTGGCGATTGCTCGCGCCTTGGCGATGGAACCGGAAATGCTCCTGTTTGATGAGCCGACATCCGCTCTGGATCCCGAGATGGTGAAGGAAGTGCTGGAGGTTATGAAGGATTTGGCGTTATCGGGGATTACGATGGTCGTCGTGACGCATGAGATGGGCTTTGCGCGGGAAGTGGCGGACCGGATTTGTTTCCTGGACGGAGGACGGCTGGTGGAAGACGCCTCGCCGGAGGAGTTCTTCACTGCACCGAAAAGTGAGCGGGCAAGACAATTTTTAGAAAAAATGCTATAATCCCTGAGTGATAACATCATTGGCTTACACAGCAAGACTTACCTCAGGAGGCTGGCATTTTGAATAGATTAATGACGAATGAACATACGGACAGTAATGATCGCAAGGAAAGCAACAGAAGCGGGTTGAGGAAGTTCAAGTCGAAGATTTGGCTGATCCCTGCCTTGATGCTGGTGCTGACGGCTTGCACCGATGGCGGAGAGAACGGGAACGCTGCTAATAAACCGGGGCAAGAGAATTCGGGCAATGCCGCGAATGGCAATACAGGTACAGATAAGGGTAACGCAGGTACAGATAAGGGCGAGGATGAGAAGCCAGGTACAGATCAACCGTCAGGGGAGTCCGTGAAGGCCGATCCGCAAGGGTTGAAGGACGTTGTGACTGCGGCGACTGCCTCCAAGAGCTTCTCGCTGGCGATGGATATCCAGCAGAGCATGACGCAACAAGCTGAACTGATGCAGATGCAGTCCAACATGAAGTTGGACACAGTGAAGCAGCCTTTTGCCATGTATCAGAAGGTCGACATGAACGTCGGCGGTGATGATGAAACGAAGTTCGAAGCGTACATGAACGATTCGGAGTACTTCGCGCATGATCTGGTAACCGGGGACTGGACCAAGATGCCGAAGGAGTCTGTTGCGGAAATTAAGGGCACGTTCTCCGAGCTGCAGACCGATCCGGGCAAGGAGCTGGCTAAGCTTGAGCCGTACCTGGCCAAGATGACTGCCACGGAGCAGGACGGGAAGCTGATCTACAACCTGGCGCTGACAGGCGCAGGGCATGAGAAGCTGCTGGATGATCTCATCCGCGGCCTGGTGGGCGACCGTCCCGATGCGGATGCGATCATTAAAGCGGCGAAGGTGCAGAAGCTGGACTATGTGATTACAGCCGATAAAGCAACCAAGCTGCCGGAACAGATCAAGTTGGTGACGGACGTGGTCATGACGGTGGACGGCGGGATGATCGGCTTGAAGCAGAACATTACAGCCGATTATTCCAACTATAACGAAGCGAAGCCTGTCACAGTACCGGACGAAGGCAAGAAGAACGCGATGTTGCCGCCGACGGAGAAGGAACTGGAAGGTTTGTAGGGTGTTATCAAAGATTAGCGTAAGAAAACTACGTTATTTTCAAAATGTTTATTAATAGCGTAGAAAAGTTACGCTAATTCCAAGATTTCATGTAAATATGGCTCAAACAGCCTGATTACAGCCCGAATAACGAATAATTTCTACGTTATTTTAACAATAAAATATAATAGCGTAGTTTTTTTACGTTAAGTATGCCCGTTCAGCACAGAATCTCTAAGTAGGATGCCTACGATGCGAGTTTGTTACACAAACTTTAAGGGGATGCATCCGATGTCAGTTTACTCTGTAAACTCTAAGTGATTGCTTCCGATGCGAGTTTACTTCGTAAACTTTTAAGTGAATGCTTCCGATGCAAGTTTGTTACACAAACTTTTGAGCCTTGTCATTATGACTAGGCTTTTTGTTTGAGAAGCGATATAATATGTAGTGGTCTAAAAAAGGATATAATGAAAGTAACGATAAATTTCGAGGAGTTGTCCTATACATGGCATTGAAAGCTGGAATCGTCGGTTTACCGAACGTAGGGAAATCGACTTTATTTAACGCAATTACACAAGCTGGCGCGGAATCCGCAAACTATCCGTTTTGTACGATTGACCCGAACGTAGGGGTTGTTGAAGTACCGGATGAGCGTCTGGTGAAACTAACGGAGCTTGTGCAACCGAAAAGCGTAGTCCCAACCGCATTTGAATTCGTGGACATCGCGGGCATCGTGAAAGGCGCAAGCAAAGGCGAAGGCTTAGGCAACAAGTTTCTTGCCAACATCCGCGAGGTGGATGCGATTGTGCATGTGGTGCGTTGTTTTGAAGATGAGAATATTACGCATGTATCCGGCGGCGTGAACCCGTTGAGCGATATCGAAACGATCAATCTGGAGCTGATTCTGGCCGACTTGGATTCCGTGGAGAAGAAGATTGAGCGTTCGCGCAAAAACCTCAAAGGCGGAGACAAGAAAGTCGTGCAAGAAGTGGAAGTGCTGGAGCGTGTGAAAGAAGCGCTTTATAACGACCAGCCTGCGCGCAGCATGGAGTTGACAGATGACGAGCGTGCGTTGGTTCGCGACCTTCACCTGTTGACGTTGAAGCCGGTCCTATACGCGGCGAATGTGAGCGAAGAGGAAGCATCTGATTTTGACGGCAATCCTCTAGTACAGAAGGTTCGCGAATTCGCGGCAGCCGAGGGTGCGCAAGTCGTTCCGATTTCCGCGAAAGTGGAATCCGAAATCGCCGAGCTCGAAGGCGAAGACAAAGCGATGTTCATGGAAGAGCTGGGCATGCAGGAATCCGGTCTGGACCGTCTGATTAAAGCGGCGTACCAACTGCTTGGTCTGTACACTTACTTCACAGCGGGCGTGCAAGAAGTTCGCGCATGGACGATTCGTAAAGGCATGAAAGCACCGCAAGCAGCGGGTGTGATTCATACCGATTTTGAACGCGGATTTATTCGGGCGGAAGTGGTGTCCTATGATGATTTGGTAGCGGCGGGCTCGATGAACGTGGCTAAAGAAAGAGGGCAGGTTCGTCTGGAAGGCAAGGATTACGTCGTGAAAGACGGCGATGTTATGCACTTCAGATTTAACGTGTAATCACCCTTCGGCATATATTGTGAATTGACATGTGGAAATCATTTTGAATAAAATAAAGTATTGACCCAAAATAAATATGGAGGTGGAACGTATGTTGGATCGACTCCAATCATTGGCGGACCGTTACGAGAAACTGAGCGAACTGCTTTGTGACCCGGATGTGGCCAGTGATACGAAGAAACTTCGGGAATTATCCAAGGAACAATCCGATTTACAAGAGGCTTATGAAGCCTTTAATGAATATAGAACGGTGATGGAAGAGCTCGATGCGGCCAAGCTAATGCAAGGCGAGAAGCTGGACGACGAGATGAAAGAAATGGTCAAGATGGAAATTGATGAGTTGACGGAACGCCGCGAGACGCTTGAAGAGCAGATTAAGGTGCTTCTGATGCCTAAAGATCCGAATGACGACAAGAACGTAATCGTGGAAATTCGCGGCGCGGCCGGCGGAGACGAGGCGGCTTTATTCGCGGCCGATTTGTACCGGATGTACACGCGTTATGCAGACTTGCAGGGTTGGAAGACCGAGTTGTTGGAGGCGAATATCAGCGACTTGGGGGGGTTTAAAGAGGTTATCTTCAGCATCAACGGTAAAGGCGCCTATAGCAAAATGAAGTTCGAAAGCGGCGCTCACCGCGTTCAACGGATTCCTACGACGGAATCAGGGGGACGTATTCACACGTCAACTTCGACCGTGGCTGTCATGCCCGAAGTCGAAGCTTTGGAGATTGAAATCCATGATAAGGATATCCGCGTAGATACGTTCTGTTCCTCCGGTGCCGGCGGTCAGTCCGTTAATACTACGAAATCCGCGGTTCGTGTAACGCATATTCCTACGGGGATCGTAGCGACTTGCCAGGACGGCAAATCCCAGAACTCCAACAAGGATAAGGCTTTGCAGGTATTGCGCGCACGGATCTCCGATGTGAAAATTCAAGAAGAGCAAGCCAAGTATGCCGGCGAGCGGAAGAGCAAAGTAGGTACGGGAGATCGCTCCGAGCGGATCCGTACGTACAATTTCCCGCAAAGCCGTGTGACGGACCACCGGATCGGTTTAACGCTGCACCGTCTGGATGCCGTATTGAACGGGGATATGGAAGAGATCCTGTCTACGTTGACCATCGCGTCCCAAGCGGATCTGATGGATGAGAGGGAATAATATGCGTTTGATTTTGCGTGAAGCCTTTGTGGAGGCTTCACTTTTTTTGGAATCGGCGGGGGTGGCGGAGAGCCGCACGAACGCTGAATTGTTGCTGGGCCATCTGCTGGGAGTAGACCGCACCGGGCTGTTGGTGCGGTGGCATGAGTCGTTTCCGCCGGAGCTGACGGCGGATTGGCAAGAGCTGTTGCGCCGCAAAGCCGCTGGTGAGCCGGCGCAATATATTATCGGCAGGCAGGATTTTTACGGCCTGCCGTTCGAGGTGGAGCCGGCCGTGTTGATTCCACGGCCGGAGACAGAGCTGCTCGTCGAGCAGATGATCGAGCTTGGCCACGCTTTATGGCCGGGCGGGTCACCGCAGCTCGTCGACATCGGCACCGGCAGCGGCGCCATCCCGGTGGCGATCGCGGTCGAATGTCCGGCGTGGCGCGTGGCCACGTCGGATTTGTCGCCGGCCGCCACCGTTGTGGCGCGCCGCAATGCGGCCGCGAACGGCGTCGCGGATCGCGTGCGGTTCCTGCAGGGCGACCTGCTGGAACCGATTATCGACGCGGGGCTCGCCGTCGATATTCTCGTCAGTAATCCGCCGTACATCCCGTCGGCGGATATTCCCGCGCTGCAGCCGGAGGTGCGCGCGCATGAGCCCTTGTCGGCGCTGGATGGCGGCGATGACGGGCTGGTGTTGTACCGGCGCATGCTGGCGCAGCTGCCGGAACTGCCGGCCATGCCGCGCCTCGTGGGCTTCGAGGTCGGCATGGGCCAGGCCCGCGACGTAGCGGCGATGCTGCGCGCCGTCGCGGTGTGGGACGAGGTCCGGATCATCCCGGACCTCGCGGGCATTGAGCGGCACGTGGTTGCCGTGCGCCGCTCGCCTTGGCCAGCCTAAGGGGAGACGGTGTCTCCTAAGGCGGCTATGCGGGGTTATCCCGTTGACTCAGCGAGCAAGTATGAGCGTGAGTGCGTTAGTGAGTGATTGCTTGTGTGTGAACACTGGTCAACCACGTTGGCTCATGCTTCATCACTAAGTTTAGTATCACAACTAGTTAAGTATCTCAGCAAGTGCAAAACCCCCGATATCCCGTTGACTCAGCATGATGTTTGTTTGGCGGACAATCCTGTTGTGCGGCTACTTGCTCGAAACGTCGCTTCAGTTTGCGTTGACCGAGCCGCATTTTGTTATTAAAGGACCATGGAAGTTGAGTGGGATCCCTTCTGAATAAGTATAGTCAGTAATAACCCACCCCAGAGCCGTTAATCCAAGGGTGGGTTATTTACGTTTCATGGATTGTGAGCAATGCCAGTACTGAACATACCGAGCATGATTAATATATGGGACAAAGCGGCATCGGGATTTGTATTCATTTTTAACTTAAAAAGAACTTTTTAATAGATTCATAGATTCGCATGTTTAACTCTCTTAAATCCGGGCACAATGTTTGATAGAAACAGATCAGACGCACGCCAAGGAGAAAGGGAGTTTTCAAAAATGGTTAAACGCAGCAAAACTTCGGTTCGCTATTATATATATCTTTTGTTCGCGATGATGATGTTGGTGATGAACTGGCAGTCCGATATTACCCACGCCATGGCGGTAAGCGGGACGATTCCTCAGGAGTCGATTCGCTTGCGGATTCTTGCTAATTCGGATACCCCCGTCGATCAATGGACGAAGCGTCAGGTGAAGGATGCCGTGGTGGAGCAAATGAATCAATGGGTGACAGGTCCGACAACACTAGCAGAAGCCAGAGAAATTGTGGCCTCGCGCCTGCCGGAAATTGAGAAGGTAATAGGTGAAGAGATTCGCAAACTAGGTTTTGATTACAGCTATAAGGCGGAGCTTGCGGTGGTCGATTTTCCTACCAAAATGTACGGCAACCGCCAATACCCTGCCGGCGATTACGAAGCTTTAAGAATCACATTGGGCCAAGGCAACGGGCAAAACTGGTGGTGTGTCCTGTTCCCGCCGCTGTGCTTTGTGGATGGGGTTAGCGGGGAGAATGTCGCTGCGGCGAGCGCTGCGGAAGCTAAACCGGTTACGGTGAAGACTCAAGCAGGTACTACTACTGCGAATGCTGACGCGACAACTGCAAACACGTCTGAAACCTCTACGCTCGGAACGGAGCAACCGGAAATTCGATTCTTTTTGGTGGACCTGCTGGTGAGTATCGCGAATATGGTGCAAGGTTGGTTTGCTTAATTCTCACGGTTTTTGGGGTATGGTATACTTAAGGGAAGCCCGTGTGAACGAGGGCATGAAATGTAGACGCTAAGGAATGTTACAACTATGACGAAGTTTTGGAAGATACAGGGCTCGCTTGAGGAACACCATGTTTCCGGGCAAAATGCAGACATTAACGACAACGGCAATGACATGCTTGCTTACCAAGAAGCTGCGCAGACGTTAAGGGATGGCGGATTGGTGGCCTTCCCGACAGAAACCGTGTACGGGCTGGGCGCGGACGCCCGCTCGACGGAAGCGGTAGAGCGGATTTTCCGGGCCAAAGGCAGGCCGTCGGACAATCCGCTCATCGTGCATATCGCCGACCGCGCGCAGCTGTCGGCGTTAGCGGAGTCCATCAGCCCCCTTGCGGAGGCGCTGATGGACCGCTTTTGGCCCGGCCCGCTGACGCTGGTGCTCCCCGCGCGCGAAGGCGCGGTGTCTCCGCGGGTCACCGCGGGTTTGCGCACGGTCGCCGTGCGCATGCCGGGCCACCCGGCAGCCTTGCGGCTAATCGCCGCCGCGGGCTGCCCTGTGGCCGCTCCGAGCGCGAACCGCTCGGGACGGCCAAGCCCGACCCAAGCCGTCCACGTGCTGGACGACTTGGGCGGGAGCATCGACGGCATCCTCGATGGGGGACCGGCCGGGGTCGGCCTTGAGTCTACCGTCGTGGAACCGCTTGAGGGCCGCATCCATGTGTTGCGGCCCGGCGGGATTACCGCCGAACAGCTGCGCGAGGTGGCGGAAGTCGTGTTGCATGCATCGCTCGTCTCGGGCGATGAGCAGCAACCGGAGGCGGAGCCGGCTTATGAAGGCGAGGCGCCCGCCGGCTCTGGAACCATATCGACCCCGCCCGGAGCGGCTATACAACCGCCATTGCCCGCATCAGAGGGGCCAAAATCTCCGGGTATGAAATACCGGCACTACGCCCCTCGGGGCCAAATGATGGTTGCGGAGCCACGGGCTGGGCACGATGCTGGCGCCTTCACCGCCGCGGTGCAAGCGGCGCTGGATACAGCCAAGGCGCGCGGCGAAACAACGGGCATCCTCACGTATGAGGAGCACGCCTCGTTGTATCACGCCGATATCGTCGCTGTTTGCGGCCGGTTGGCCGAACCGGAGACGATCGCGCAAGGGCTGTACGGCGCTTTGCGGCGGTTCGACGCTGAGGGCGCCACGTACATTTTGGCCGAGACGATTCCGGCCAAAGGGATCGGCTTCGCCGTCATGAACCGGCTTTCCAAAGCCGCCGGCCATCGCAAGCTGGAGTGGTCCTAACGCCCGCTATGATGGCGACCGCCCCCCCTGATTGAAGGGGATAACCCAGCATCAGGGATGGGAACGATTGGGCCAGTCGGCACCCCCGCGCCCCCCGCCCCCCTGATTCAACGGGATAAACCCAGCATCAGACGTGGGACTACTGGGCTTGTCGACACTACCACGGCGCCCCCGCACCCCTGATTGAAGGGGATAACCCAGCATCAGAGGTGAAATACCACTGGGCTTGTCGATATGGCCGCGCCCCCTCACCCCTGATTCAACGGGATAACCCGGCATCAGAGGTGGGGCACCACTGACCTGTCGACACCACCACGGCGCCCCCACACCACTGATTGAAGGGGATAACCCAGCATCAGTAGGCGGCACGCCAATGGGCCTGTCCGCATCAACGCACCCAAGCGCACCACTGAGCGAACGGGATAAGCCAGCATCATCCGTTCAGCACCAACGCACCGACCCGCACAGTCCTGCCGCCACGAAGGACTTGTACTGTTTCCCCGGTTGTCCGCATATCTTGTCTAACAGTACAAGGTATGGAGGGAGAAACGAATGGGAGCAGAATTTTCAGCTGAACTGGGGCAATGGCTGACGATCCTCATTATGGCTGTGGCGCTCGGGATGGACGCTTTTTCACTGGGAATCGGCATTGGGCTGAAAGGCATCCGCAAGCTGGATATCCTGAAAATCAGCACGGTGATCGCCATCTTTCATATCATCATGCCTCTAACCGGCATGTTTATGGGCCAATACATGAGCTCCCTGCTCGGTGAGGTGGCCACGGCAGCCGGCGGCGGTTTGTTGCTGCTGCTGGGCGGGCATATGATCTACAGCTCGGTCCGAGGGGAAGAAACCCAGTCGTTTGATCACAGAACCTTGTGGGGCACGCTGGTTTTTGCATTGAGTGTCAGTATCGATTCGTTTTCCGTCGGGGTTTCCCTAGGTATGTTTGCCACAGATATTGTGTTAACCGTGTTATGCTTCGGGTTTTTTGGGGGCTTGATGTCGGTCATGGGGTTGTTGCTTGGAAGCCGCGTCAGCGATAAGCTGGGCGGATATGGGGAAGCTTGCGGCGGCGCCATTTTGTTTATATTCGGCATTTTATTTGTTTTGTAAATTATGATGTAAACCATCCCTATTCGGTCGCAAACTCTTGTTTTTTAGGAAAGGAGACCGCCTGAAATGAAACGGAATATCTTATTCGTATGTACCGGTAATACTTGTCGCAGTCCGATGGCGGAGGCGATTTTTCGAGATTTGGCTGTCAAAAAAGGGCTTCAAGTCGAAGTCCGCTCCGCAGGTGTCTCCGCCCTGGACGGCATGCCGATTTCCCGCAACTCGGCGCTAGTTCTGCAAGAGCGTCAATTATCGGACCGGTTCTCTTCTAATAGCATCTCGCGCGAGTGGATCGAGTGGGCGGATCTGATCCTCACCATGACCGCAAGTCACAAGCGCACACTCATTCAAATGCATCCTTACGCCGTGGACAAAACGCATACGCTGAACGAATACACGCAAGACGGCGGTGCGGAACTGGACAACCTTACAGCCTTGGAGAGCTTGTACTCCGAGCTTCAATTGAAAAAATCATTGGGACAACCGATCTCTCGTGAGGAGAAAGATCGCGTCCGTGATCTGGAACGAAGCATCCCCGATTTTGACATTGTGGACCCGTTCGGCGGTTCGCTGGATATCTATCGGCGTTGCGCAGAAGAAATTGAGCGGGCGCTGAAGAAGCTTGCAGAGCGCCTCTAGACTAAAAACCCAATTGATTTCAGATAAGGGATCAAGTATACTTAACTCCATAGAAATGGAACCCCGGTGTAACTGGCGACGAGGTGGATGAAACCACGGTGGAGCATCGGGTCATACGGCCGGTCGCCTGGGCAAAGAGCATCGCATGCGTGTATTCGCATGTGCTGCTCTTTTTTTCTTTCTCCGACGGGGTATA